>NZ_CP114905.1:3480000-3817500 GCF_027497195.1 Streptomyces sp. WMMC500 | reverse complement strand
ATGGGCAGGGTGAAGCGGCTGTAAGAGGTCGTGGAGGCCCGAACCCACCAGGGTTGAAAACCTGGGGGATGACCTGTGGTTAGGGGTGAAAGGCCAATCAAACTCCGTGATAGCTGGTTCTCCCCGAAATGCATTTAGGTGCAGCGTCGTGTGTTGCTTGCCGGAGGTAGAGCTACTGGATAGGCGATGGGCCTTACCGGGTTACTGACCTTAGCCAAACTCCGAATGCCGGTAAGTTGAGCGCGGCAGTGAGACTGCGGGGGATAAGCTCCGTGGTCGAGAGGGAAACAGCCCAGAGCATCGACTAAGGCCCCTAAGCGTATGCTAAGTGGGAAAGGATGTGGAGTCGCAGAGACAACCAGGAGGTTGGCTTAGAAGCAGCCATCCTTGAAAGAGTGCGTAATAGCTCACTGGTCAAGTGATTCCGCGCCGACAATGTAGCGGGGCTCAAGCGTACCGCCGAAGTCGTGTCACTCCAGCATGACGGCTAACGCCGGCTGGGGTGGGTAGGGGAGCGTCGTGTGCCGGGTGAAGCATCCCCGTAAGGGAGGTGTGGACGGTTCGCGAGTGAGAATGCAGGCATGAGTAGCGATACACACGTGGGAAACGTGTGCGCCGATTGACTAAGGGTTCCTGGGTCAAGTTGATCTGCCCAGGGTAAGTCGGGGCCTAAGGCGAGGCCGACAGGCGTAGTCGATGGATAACCGGTTGATATTCCGGTACCCGCTGTGAGGCGCCAAACATCGAATCAGGTGATGCTAAGCCCGTGAAGCCCCCTTGTTGATCCTTCGGGTGATACAAGGTGTGGTGGAGCCGGTGATCCGAGCTTGTAGTAGGTGAGTGATGGGGTGACGCAGGAAGGTAGTCCAGCCCGGGCGGTGGTTGTCCCGGGGTAAGGGTGTGGCCTGGGAGGCAGGTAAATCCGTCTCCCGTGAAGGGTGAGACCTGATGCCGAGCCGATTGTGGTGAAGTGGATGATCCTATGCTGTCGAGAAAAGCCTCTAGCGATGTTTCATGGCGGCCCGTACCCTAAACCGACTCAGGTGGTCAGGTAGAGTATACCGAGGCGTTCGGGTGAACTATGGTTAAGGAACTCGGCAAAATGCCCCCGTAACTTCGGGAGAAGGGGGGCCGCTTCCGGTGATGGCCTTTACGGCTGGAGCTGGGGGTGGCCGCAGAGACCAGCGAGAAGCGACTGTTTACTAAAAACACAGGTCCGTGCGAAGCTGTAAGGCGATGTATACGGACTGACGCCTGCCCGGTGCTGGAACGTTAAGGGGACCGGTTAGTCACCTTTCGGGGTGGCGAAGCTGAGAACTTAAGCGCCAGTAAACGGCGGTGGTAACTATAACCATCCTAAGGTAGCGAAATTCCTTGTCGGGTAAGTTCCGACCTGCACGAATGGCGTAACGACTTCTCGACTGTCTCAACCATAGGCCCGGTGAAATTGCATTACGAGTAAAGATGCTCGTTTCGCGCAGCAGGACGGAAAGACCCCGGGACCTTTACTACAGCTTGATATTGGTGTTCGGTTCGGCTTGTGTAGGATAGGTGGGAGACTGTGAAGCGGCCACGCCAGTGGTTGTGGAGTCGTCGTTGAAATACCACTCTGGTCGTGTTGGATGTCTAACCTGGGTCCGTGATCCGGATCGGGGACAGTGTCTGGTGGGTAGTTTAACTGGGGCGGTTGCCTCCTAAAGGGTAACGGAGGCGCCCAAAGGTTCCCTCAGCCTGGTTGGTCATCAGGTGGTGAGTGTAAGTGCACAAGGGAGCTTGACTGCGAGACTGACGGGTCGAGCAGGTGCGAAAGCAGGGACTAGTGATCCGGCGGTGGCTTGTGGGAGCGCCGTCGCTCAACGGATAAAAGGTACCCCGGGGATAACAGGCTGATCTTCCCCAAGAGTCCATATCGACGGGATGGTTTGGCACCTCGATGTCGGCTCGTCGCATCCTGGGGCTGGAGTCGGTCCCAAGGGTTGGGCTGTTCGCCCATTAAAGCGGCACGCGAGCTGGGTTTAGAACGTCGTGAGACAGTTCGGTCCCTATCCGCTGCGCGCGTAGGAGTCTTGAGAAGGGCTGTCCCTAGTACGAGAGGACCGGGACGGACGGACCTCTGGTGTGCCAGTTGTTCTGCCAAGGGCATGGCTGGTTGGCTACGTTCGGGAGGGATAACCGCTGAAAGCATCTAAGCGGGAAGCCTGCTTCGAGATGAGGACTCCCACCCCCATGAGGGGTTAAGGCCCCCTGTAGACGACGGGGTTGATAGGCCGGATCTGGAAGCCCTGTGAGGGGTGGAGGTGACCGGTACTAATAGGCCGAGGGCTTGTCCATAGCTGCTTGCGTCCACTGTGTAGGTTCTGAGACAACAACCCCCACCCCTGGTGGTGGTTGCATTGTTTCATAGTGTTTCGGTGGTCATAGCGTTGGGGAAACGCCCGGTCTCATTCCGAACCCGGAAGCTAAGCCCGACCGCGCCGATGGTACTGCATGGGGGACCGTGTGGGAGAGTAGGTCACCGCCGAACAATCTTTCATGAAAGCCGTCCCGGTCTCTGCGGGGCGGCTTTCGTGCGTTACGGTGGCCGATATGAGCGGCCGTGCGCACCTGATGTGGGACCAGGCAGTCACCGGCTACGACTTCGGTCCCGAACACCCGATGGATCCCGTCCGGTTGGCGCTGACCATGCGCCTGGTCGAGGAGTTGGGGATCGACAAGGCCGTCGACGTCGTCGCCGCGCCCGCGGCCGGCGACTCGACGTTGCGGCTTGTGCACCGGCAGGACTACATCGACGCCGTGCGGCAGGCGTCCGTGGCGCCGGAGTCGGCTGATCCGGCGTACGGGCTCGGGACGATGGACGTTCCGGGGTTCATGGGGATGCACGAGGCGTCGGCGCTGATCGCCGGGCAGTCCCTCGCGGGTGCGGAGGCCGTGTGGGAGGGGCGGGCCGTGCACGCCGTGAACTTCGCCGGCGGACTGCATCACGCGATGCCCGGGGCCGCTTCGGGGTTCTGTGTCTACAACGACGCGGCGCTGGCCATCGCACGCCTGCTGGAGTTGGGCGTAGAGCGGGTGGCGTACGTGGACGTGGACGTGCACCACGGGGACGGCGTCCAGGCGGCGTTCTGGGACGACCCGCGGGTGCTGACCGTGTCCCTGCACGAGCACCCCAGCACGCTCTTCCCCCAGACCGGTTGGCCCGAGGAGACGGGCGGGTCCGGGGCCGAGGGGCAGGCGGTCAACGTGGCGCTGCCGGCCGGGACCGGGGACGCGGGGTGGCTGCGGGCGTTCCACGCCGTCGTGCCGGAGCTGCTGAGGTCGTGGGGCCCTCAGGTGCTCGTGACGCAGCACGGGGCCGACACGCACGCCGAGGACCCGCTGGCGCACCTCGCCGTCAGCCTGGACGCGCAGCGTGCGGTCATGGAGACCTGCCACGCCCTGGCGCACGAGTACGCGGACGGCCGGTGGCTCTCTCTCGGCGGGGGAGGGTACGCCGTCGTGGACGTCGTACCGCGCTCCTGGGCCCACCTGTGTGCCATCTCCGCCGGCCGGCCCGTCTCCCCGGTGACGGAGGTGCCCGAGGTCTGGCGGGCCGAGGCGGCGCGGCGGACCGGGCAGCAGGCGCCGTACCGGATGACGGACGGGCGGGACGCCTCCTGGGCGGACTGGGAGGCGGGGTACGACCCGGCGTCGCCGCTGGACCGTGCGGTGCGTGCCGCGCGGCGGACGGTGTTCCCGGCGCACGGGCTGCTGCCCTGACGGACCCGTCCCCCGCCGTCTGCTTTCTTGTGGGCGAAATATTCGCGAAGTCGCCCGTTCTCCCCGTAAAGGCGGCCAGAGTGGGTCGGGTGTTGACCGACGCACCCTTCTTGCGTAGGCATCTGCTGGCGACCGGGATCGCCGGGCCGGTGGCGACGAGCCGCGACAAGAGCCTCCGCAGGTATCAGCAGTTCGCCGCCCGCGACCCCCGGGTGCTGCTCGGCCTGGAACCGGAACGCGACTGGTCGGTGGCCGAGTTGCTGCGGCTGATGGCCGAACGCTGCGGTACGAGCGGGGATCCGGGCCGGATCTCGGGCACCGAGGTCATCGATCCGGACCGTACGATCGCCGCCCTGCACGCCTTCGCGGAGCGGCTGAGCGACGCCGTACGGGACGGCGAGGCGGTGCTGTTCGGGACCGGCCATCCCGATCGCCTCCTCGGCTTCTACGCCCCCTTGGCTGCGGCGCTCTCGGCGGCTGGGTGCGTTGTTCTCACCCCCGGTGAGGGCAGAGATGTCGACATAACGACCCGATTCGGCGTACGTACATACCGCCTCAACTACCCCGGGAGTGTTGCCGTTCTGGGCGACCCGGAGCCCTCCGCCCCGCCCGCGACCAGGGGGGTCCATACTCACTCTCCGCTTCCCCTGCGTGCGGCACTCGGTGCCGCGGCGACGACGGGCGGGGCGCTGCCGGGGCTGGTGGTGGGGGACCACGGATGGGCCTGCGGGGCTGGTCAGTTGGGCATCGAGGCCATCGGTCTGGCGGACGCGGACGACCCGGCACTCTTCGTCGCCCAGGTGGAGGGCCGACTGTCCGTTGTGGTGCCTCTTGATGACTCTGTGCAACCGGACAGCTACGGGCCGGTGGCCGACTATGTGCTCAAACACGCCCGTCTGTCACTGTAGCCATGCGATCGCTACTCCTCTTCCCCACTTGCATCACCCGCCCCTAATCTGGGGAGGAGCGCGCATGCGAGGAGGAGGCACCGGAGGGGAAGCCGGTGTCCGTCATGTGCGGAAGGTTCAGGTGTGTCATGGCTGCAAGCGATAAGCCTCTCAACGAGGTTGTGTTCCTGACCGTGGCCGAAGTAGCCGCGGTGATGCGTGTGTCCAAGATGACCGTGTACCGATTGGTGCACAGCGGCCATCTGCCGGCGATCCGGGTGGGGAGGTCCTTCCGGGTGCCGGAGCAGGCCGTGCACGAATACCTCCGCGAGTCGTATGTGGGGGTGGAATCCGCCTGACGGGTCCGACTGGTTGCGCACCCTCGATTACGTCAATCCTGTTCGCCCGGGTAGGCTTGGGCCCCTGTAAGACGTGTGGGCCCTTGCCCGCCCACCCCGACGGAGAGAAGTGAGCGAGGGTACCCGTGGGCTCTGTGATCAAGAAGCGGCGTAAGCGGATGGCGAAGAAGAAGCACCGCAAGCTGCTGAAGCGCACGCGAGTGCAGCGCCGCAACAAGAAGTAGCGGTAGCCCGCACCCGTCCCGCCGTCCATCCGCCCTTTCCGGCGGGTGGGCGGCGGTTGTGCGTGGTGGCGCGTGGTCCCGCGTTCTCCTGCGTATACGGTGGGGCGAGCGTGCGGGCAGGCAGGGAGAGGAAGGCGAGGCCAGTGGGCAGGACCGTGCTCGTCACCGGCGTCGCCCGCCCCCTCGTCGGGCGGTTGGTCCGCCGGCTGCTGCGTGAGCCGGACGTCGACCGCGTCATCGGTGTCGACGCCCGGGCGCCGGAGCACCAGCTCGGCGGCGCCGACTTCGTGCCCGCGGACATCCGCCATCCCGTGCTCGCCCGGATCCTCGTCGAGCACGGCGTCGACACGGTGATGCACATGGACGTCACCGGCACGCCGCTCGCGCGCGGCGGCCGGGCGGCGGTCAAGGAGAACAACGTCATCGGGTCCATGCAACTGCTCGGCGCCTGCCAGCAGGCGCCGCGCGTGCGGCGGCTCGTCGTGAAGTCCACCACCAGCGTCTACGGCTCTGCGCCGCGCGACCCCGCCGTGTTCACCGAGAGCACCCCGCCCAAGGCGCTGCCCAGCGGCGGGTTCGCGAAGGACGCGGTGGAGGTCGAGGGGTACGTGCGCGGGTTCGCCCGGCGCCGCCCGGACGTCGCCGTGTGCGTGCTGCGGTTCGCCAACATCCTGGGCCCGCGCGTGGACACGCCGCTCGCCGAGTACCTGGCGCTGCCGGCGCTGCCCACCGTCCTCGGCTACGACCCGCGGCTCCAGTTCGTCCACGAGGACGATGTCCTCGACGTGCTGCTGCTCGCGGCGGGCGAGCCGCGCCGGGGCACCATCAACAGCGGCACGTTCAACATCGCGGGCGAGGGCGTGCTGCTGCTCTCCCAGGCCGCCCGGCGCCTCGGCCGCCCCACGGTCCCGGTGCCGCTGCCCGCGGTGACCTGGGTCGGGTCGGCGCTGCGCTCGGCCGGGATGACGGACTTCTCGCCGGAGCAGATCCGGCTGCTGACCCACGGCCGGGTCGTGGAGACGACGCAGATGCGTGAACTGCTGGGCTTCACGCCGGAGTACTCGACGGTGGCGGCGTTCGCCGACTTCGCCGCCGGGCGGGCGGCGGGGCTGCTGCCGCCGCGTGAGGTGCGGCGGGCCGTGGATGCGGTCGGGGGACTGCTGGGGCTGGCGGGGGCGCGGACCCCGGCGCAGGCGGACGGCGTGGCGAAGGAGCCGGTGCACGATGGCTGACGCGAAGGTCATTCCGTTCGACGACGACCGCTCCCGCGGCGGCGGCAAACCCCGGCGCCGCGGCGGCGCGGGCCGGCCGCGGCGGGCGGACGGCGGCGGTGCCGCGGGCGCGGAGGCGGGGCTCTCGGCGCTGCCCGGCGGGCAGGGGCCCGCGGCGGGCGAGGACACAGAACGTACGGACGCCGCGGGTGCCGCGGACGACGCAGCGAAGGCCGGCGCCGGGTCAACGGCCCGTACGGCACCGCCGGGAGCCGAGGCCGCCGACGCGGTCGCCGCGGCGCTGCAGGGTGCCCTCAAGAGCGCGCTGCCGCGGCTCCTCGGCGGCGGCTGGGAGCGCAGGGCCGCCGACGCGCTGGGTTTCCTGCGGCGGCGGCTGACGGGCGACTACGAGGTCGACGAGTTCGGCTACGACCGGGAACTCACCGACCAGGTGCTCGTGCCCCTCTTCCGCCCGGTCTTCGAGAAGTACTTCCGGGTGACGGTCAAGGGCGTCGAGAACATCCCCGACACCGGCGGTGCCCTCGTCGTCTGCAACCACTCCGGCACGCTGCCCTGGGACGGGCTGATGGCCCAGGTCGCCGTCCACGACCACCACCCCGCCGACCGCCATCTGCGGCTGCTCGCGGCCGACCTCGTGTTCGTGCTGCCGTTCGTCAACCAGCTCGCGCGCAAGGGCGGGCACACGCTGGCCTGCGCCGACGACGCCGCGCGGCTGCTGGCGGCGGGTGAGGTCGTCGGCGTCATGCCGGAGGGGTTCAAGGGGCTGGGCAAGCCGTTCGCCGAGCGGTACAAGCTGCAGCGCTTCGGCCGCGGCGGCTTCGTCTCGACGGCGCTGCGGGCGCGGGTGCCGATCGTGCCGTGCTCGATCGTCGGGGCGGAGGAGATCTATCCGATGATCGGCAACGCCAAGACGGTGGCGCGGCTGCTGGGGCTGCCGTACTTCCCGGTGACGCCGACGTTCCCGTGGCTGGGCGCGCTGGGGGCCGTACCGCTGCCGACGAAGTGGACGATCGAGTTCGGGGAGCCGATCCTCACGGACGGCTATCCGCCGGAGGCGGCGGACGACCCCATGCTGATGTTCAACCTGACCGACCAGGTGCGCGAGACCATCCAGCACACGCTGTACAAGCTGCTCGTCGAGCGGCGGTCGGTCTTCTTCTGACCCGTACCCGCTACTCCTCCTCGCCGATGTCGAGGCCCAGGTCGGGCAGCGGCAGCAGCGGCGGGAGGGTGATCTCGGGCTTCTTCTTACCGGGCTCCTGCCCCGTGGGCGGGGAACTGCTGCCGGTCTCCCGGCCGTCCGACTCGTCCCCGTCGGGCAGGACGCCGCCGATCAGGCCGTCCTCGCCGACCAGCCCGCCCTCCTCCGTGGTGCTGGGCCGGGGCTCGCCGTCGTCGCCGACCTCTCCGTCGGCCGTGGCCGTGGACGACGGGGTGGGCTCGGCCGGGTCGCTGTCGGTGCGGCTGCCGCCGGTGTCCGCGGTGTCCGGGGCGCCGCCGCCGGGGGAGGAGTACTCCTCCGGGCCGGGCAGCAGCGAGGACAGCGGGGCGACGTCCTGCCTTATGGCGTCGAACACCGAGCTGACCTCGTCGCGCAGCTCGCCGAGCTCCGGGGGGAGCCGGTCGCGCAGATGCTGCCAACTGCGCTCGTTCTTCTGCGAGAAGGCGGAGAGGGTCTGCATGGGGCCGAGCGAGCCGTCCTCGTCGTACGCGCCGCGCAGCAGCTCGCGGCCCTCGCCGGCGTCGTGCCGCACGTTGTCGAGGGCTTCGCGGATCTCGTTCACCGACTCCGCGTCGAGGTCGCTGGCCCGGCCGCGCTCCATGAGGCGCCGGGCCTCGTTCAGCCGCGTGGACGCCTGGTCGAGGTAGATGCGGCCGCGCTCGGTGTCGTCGTCGGCCATGCCGCGGCGCAGGTCTTCCATGCCGCGCTTGAGGCCGTAGAGGGTGTCGCCCGGGAGGGCGTCGGAGCTGACCGCGGCGGCGGCGCTGAACGCGCCGGCGGCGACGCCGACGCCGACGCCGCCGATGGCCACGCCGCGGGAGAGGCGGGAGCGCGGGCGCAGCCGGGACAGCGGGCCGGCCGCGCGGTGGGCGCCGCGCTTGCGGGGCGCGGGGATCACGGGGGTTTCGGGAGCCTCCGCGGTGTCCTCGGCGAGCATCGCCTCCATGGCGGCGATGAGCCGGCTCCGCTGGGCGGTCTTGACCTCGGGGTCGAGGGTCGGACCAGGCACCGAGGCGAGCTGCCCCGCGAGGCCCAGGAGCCGAGCCTGCTCGGGGTCTGCCGCCAGCGCCTCCGCCTGCTGCGCCCGAGACTCCTCATCAAGGGCCTGGGCGAAGGCGTTCGCCCGCCGGTGTGCCGATACGGATCCGATCACGGGCGGCACCTCCTGTCGACTCGGGGTCTCTGTGTGGGACTCCCTATCCCACCCCCGGCGTTGTACTCCTTGACCCAATTCACTCGAATGAGTGAGCCAAGGTGGACAAGCCGGGGCTGGAGAAGCCCTGCTACCCGCTCAACGACGGGCAGGGCAGTCGGGTTACGCGGTGGCGTTGATACTACTTCGGTCGGCGGAGGCGCCCCGGGTATCGGCGGAGTCACGGGAGATCGCTTCCCGTCAGCGGGCGTCGTCCGGCAGCAGCCGGGCGAGCGTGCGCACCGCGCGGTACTGCAGGGTCTTGATCGCGCCTTCGTTCTTGCCCATCACCTTGGCGGTCTCGGCCACCGACAGGCCCTGGAGGAAGCGGAGGGTCACGCACTCCTGCTGCTGCGGGTTGAGCTTGCGCACGGTCTCCAGCAGCGCGGTGTTGGACAGCGACTCCAGCACGGAGTCCTCGGGGCTGCGCTCGGTCTCGCTGGGGTCCAGCATCTCGCCGGTGGTGACCTCCAGGCGGAACCGGCTGGACTTGAAGTGGTCCGCGACGAGGTTGCGCGCGATCGTCACCAGCCAGGCGCCGAAGTCGCGGCCCTGCCAGGTGAACGTGCCGATCCGGCGCAGGGCGCGCAGAAAGGTCTCCGACGTGAGGTCCTCGGCCGTGGCCCGGCCGCCGACGCGGTAGTAGATGTAGCGGTAGACGGTGTCGGCGTACTGGTCGTAGAGCCGGCCGAACGCCTCGGTCTCCCCGGACTGGGCGCGCTCGACCAGGTCCATCATGCGGCGGCTGTCGCCGGTCGAGGGCTGCGGCTGCCTGGTCTGCCGGCCGCTACGCTCGCGGGTGCCCGCGCCGCCCGCCTGCCGGCGTCTGCTGCCGACCGCGGCGCTGCCGTCGGTGAGGGCGTAGGCGGGGCCGGCGACGGCCAGGGCGGGCGAGAAGAGGCGCAGTTGCTCGATCACCTGCGCGCGCAGCGTAGCCAGGCCTGAGGCGTCAACCCCGACGTATGGGTACACGGGACTCCCAGAGGCAGTGCTTCCACCGGATTGCGTCTGAGGAGAATAACGCTTCGTGTCGGGCGCGCTACCTCCAGTTGCTCAAATCACCGTTTCCGTCCGATCCACAGCTTATTGACGACTCCTCAAGTATCGGCCGTCGGATTGAGTTTGATCGGTAAGTGACACGAACTGCCTGGTTCGCGGGCGTGTTGTGGGTTTTCCGGAGGAATCGGTCACCCGCCGCGCCGCCGGCGCCCGATTCAGCGGCGCCGGCGCTGCAGGGCGGCCGCCGCGGCCGCGCCGCCGGCCACCGCACCGACGCCCGCCGCGGCCGGGATGCCGACCTTCGCCGCCTTGCGCCCCGTACGGTAGTCGCGCAGCCGCCATCCGTGTTCGCGCGCGTGCTTGCGCAGCCGCGCGTCCGGGTTGATCGCGTACGGGTGGCCGACGAGGGAGAGCATCGGGATGTCGTTGGCCGAGTCGCTGTACGCGGCGCAGCGCGCCAGGTCCAGCACCTCGGCGGCGGCCAGCGCCCGTACGGCCTCGGCCTTGGCCGGGCCGTGCAGCACCTCGCCGACGAGCCGGCCCGTGTAGACGCCGCCGACGGACTCCGCGACCGTGCCCAGGGCGCCGGTCAGGCCGAGCCGGCGGGCGATGATCGTCGCGGTCTCGACGGGGGCGGCGGTGACGAGCCACACCTTCTGGCCGGCGTCGAGGTGTGCCTGCGCCAGCGCGCGGGTGCCGGGCCAGATGCGCTCGGCCATGTACTCGTCGTAGATCTCCTCGCCCATCTCGTTGAGATCCGCGACGCGATGGCCCTGGACTATGGACAGCGCGCTGGACTGCGCGTCCTCCATGTGTCCCGAGTGTTCGGCGCCGGCGAGGCGGAAGTAGGCCTGCTGCCAGGCGAACCGGGCGAGGTCGCGGGTGCGGAAGAACTTGCGCTTGTACAGCCCGCGGCCGAAGTGGTAGAGCGTGGCGCCCTGCATGATCGTGTTGTCGAGGTCGAAGAAGGCCGCCGCGTGTACGTCGCCGTGGACCGGGAAGTCCGGTTCCGCGCCCTCTTCCGCCGCCCCGGCGCCCGCCCCGCGTACGGCACCGGCCTCCGCCTCCGCGGCGTACTCCAGCTCCTGTGACGTCTTGCGCGCCGCCTCCGCCGCGGCCTCGCCGGCGGCGACGCTGCGCGCGGTCGCGCGGCGCCTGCGGCTGAGCCATCCGAATGCGGCCATGCTGATGAGCATAACGGCGCGAGACGGGCCGACCGGTGTCGAGGGGTCGGGCCTCCGTGGACGCCCGCGTGAACTCCCGGGTGGTTCCCGCCCGGCTTCGCACGCCCTCTGCCCGGGCCTATGCGTGCCATGCCCGGGATCTGTCCGGTTCTGCTCACTTACGGCCCGCTCCGGACGCTCGTGCGGCGCGGCACAATCGATGACATGAGCCTGCTGCGACGCAAGACGGCCGCCTCCGCGCCCGCGCCCGACCCCGCCGACCGGACCGTGACCCTCATCGGCAAGCCCGGCTGCCATCTGTGCGACGAGGCGCGCGAGGTCGTCGTCTCCGTCTGTGCGGAGCTCGGCGCCGCCTGGGAGGAGAAGGACATCACCCGGGACGAGGAGCTGTACCGCCGCTACTGGGAGCAGATCCCGGTGGTCCTCGTGGACGGTGAGCAGCACGACTTCTGGCGGGTCGACCCGCAGCGGCTGCGGCGGGCGCTGCGGTCGTGAGCCGCGGGGTGACGCCCGTCACTTTGCCCGGACAAAGCGGACACCATCTTTGTGCACGCGTTCACAAAGGCATAGCCTTCTCTCATCAGTGCGGTTTCGCCCCGGCGGGCCGTACGCGGCACCGCGCTAGCGTCAGGAGCACTGTGGCAACTGGCCGAACTCACCGAACGGCGACAAGAAGCCGAGGAATCCCCGAGGCCACCGTCGCCCGGCTCCCCCTGTATCTGCGGGCCCTCACGGCGCTCTCGGAGCGCTCCGTGCCCACGGTCTCCTCCGAGGAACTGGCCGCCGCCGCCGGCGTCAACTCGGCGAAGCTGCGCAAGGACTTCTCGTACCTCGGCTCCTACGGCACCCGCGGCGTCGGCTACGACGTCGAGTACCTCGTCTACCAGATCTCCCGCGAGCTGGGCCTGACCCAGGACTGGCCCGTGGTCATCGTCGGTATCGGTAACCTCGGCGCCGCCCTCGCCGGCTACGGCGGCTTCGCCTCCCGCGGCTTCCGCGTCGCCGGGCTCATCGACGCCGACCGGGCCATGACCGGCAAGCAGGTCGCGGGCCTGACCGTGCGGCACACCGACGAACTGGAGCCGCTGATCAAGGAGAGCGGCGTCTCCATCGGCGTCATCGCCACCCCCGCGGGCGCCGCGCAGGCGGTCTGCAACCGGCTGGTGGAGGCGGGCGTCACCTCGATCCTCAACTTCGCGCCGACCGTGCTGAACGTCCCCGAGGGCGTCGACGTGCGCAAGGTCGACCTGTCGATAGAGCTGCAGATCCTCGCCTTCCACGAGCAGCGCAAGGCCGGCGAGGAGGCCGAGCTGCGCGAGGCCGAGGCGGCGGCCGCGGCCGAGGGCGGTACGCCCGCGGCGGCCGCGGCGGCGGGCCCGGCCCCCGCCGCGAAGAAGCGCACCGGGCAGGGGCCCGACGGGGACGTGCCCGCCGTGATGCCCGCATGAGTGTCCTCGTCGTCGGCCTCAGCCACCGCAGCGCACCCGTGAGCGTGCTGGAGCGGGCCTCGCTCGCGCCGGACGCGCGCGCGAAGCTGCTCGCGGACGCGGTGGCGGCGGCTCCGGTCACCGAGGCGGCGGTGCTCGCCACGTGCAACCGGATAGAGCTGTACGCGGCGGTGGACAAGTTCCACGCGGGCGTCGCCGAGCTGTCGACGCTGCTGGCGCAGCACGCGGGCGCGAGCCTGGAGGAGCTGACGCCGCACCTGTACGTGCACTACGAGAACCGCGCCGTGCACCACCTGTTCACGGTGGGCTGCGGGCTGGACTCCATGGTCGTCGGCGAGGGGCAGATCCTCGGCCAGATCAAGGAGTCGCTGGCGCTCGGGCAGCGGGTGCACGCCGTGGGCCGGACGCTGAACGACCTGTTCCAGCAGGCGCTCCGGGTCGGCAAGCGGGCGCACAGCGAAACGGGGATCGACCGGGCGGGCCAGTCGCTGGTCTCGTTCGGGCTGACGCAGCTCGCGGCCGGCGCACCGGTGGCCGAGTGGGTGGCGGGGCGCCGCGCGCTGGTGATCGGCGCGGGCTCGATGTCGTCGCTGGCGGCGACGACGCTGGCGCGGGCCGGGGCGGCGGAGCTGGTGATCGCCAACCGGACGTACGAGCGCGCGGAGCGCCTGGCGGCGAGCCTCAACGCGGGGTCGGCGGTCACGGGCGGCTGGTCGCCTGCGGGGTCGCCTGCGGCGGTCGCGGCGGGGTCGGCGGTCGCGGCGGGGGCGATTCCGGCGCAGGTGCAGTCCGACGGGGCCGCGGCGGGCGGGCCGGTGGCCCGGGCGGCGCGGGTGGAGGAGATCCCGGACGAGTTGGTGACGGCGGACCTGGTCGTCTCCTGCACGGGTGCCACGGGCCTGGTGCTGACCGCCGACGACGTGGCCACCGCGCTGCACCGCCGCGCGAAGGGCGCGAGCGGCGGCGCCGGCGCGCCGGACTCAGGCGCTGGCGCGCCGAGCCGCGCGAAGGCGGGCGGCGAGGAGCTTCGAGGGACTCGCGGCCGCCGCACCGGAGACGCTGGTGGGGGTGCCGGCGGAGCGGCTGCCGCTGCCGCCGGGGGCGGGCTCGCGCTGCTTGACCTTGCCATGCCACGTGATATCGATCACGCCCTGCACGACACCCCCGGGGTCCGGTTCGTCGACATCGAGACCCTCGCCGGGGCCTCCGCCGACGCGCCGATGGCCGCCGACGTGGACCGGGTGCGGGCCATCGTGGCCGAGGAGGTCGACGCCTTCGGGGCCGCGCAGCGGGCCGCCGGCATCACGCCCACCGTGGTCGCGCTGCGGACCATGGCCCAGGACGTCGTCGCGGGCGAGATCGCCCGTTTGGAGGGTAGGCTGCCCGGGCTCGACGAACGTCAGCGGGCCGAGGTGGCGCAGACCGTGCGCCGCGTCGTGGACAAGCTGCTGCACGCGCCGACCGTACGGGTCAAGGAGCTGGCCGCCACCCCCGATGGAGCGGGGTACGCGGACGCCCTGCGGGAACTCTTCGACCTCGACCCGGCCACCGTCGACGCCGTCAGCCGCGCGGACTCCGGCCGCGCGGCGGCCAGCGCACGCAGTGAACGGGAGCCGTCATGACCGCAGCCAAGCCGACGCCGGCGAAGGAGGCCGGGGCGCAGGAAGCCCCGCGCTTCCGGCGCCCGCTGCGCCTCGGCACGCGGCGCAGCAAGCTCGCGCTCGCGCAGTCCGAGCAGGTTGCCGAATCGGTACGGCGCCTCACCGGACGCTCCGTCGAGCTGTTCGAGATCACCACGTACGGGGACGTGTCCCGGCAGCACCTGTCCGAGATCGGCGGCCAGGGCGTCTTCGTCGCCGCCCTGCGCGAGGCCGTGGTGCGCGGCGAGGTGGACCTCGCGGTGCACTCCCTGAAGGACCTGCCGACCACGCAGCCCGGGGAACTGGTCATCGCCGCCGTGCCGCCCCGCGAGGACCCGCGCGACGTGCTCGTCGCCCGCGACGGCCTCGGCTTCGAGCCGCTGCTCGCCGCCGGCGGCCGGCCCCGGATAGGCACCGGCTCGGCGCGCCGCGCCTGTCAGTTGCACGCCTGGGCCCGCTCCCTCGGCGGCGCCATCGAGACCGTCCCGGTCCGCGGGAACGTCGACACCCGCATCGGGTACGTACACAAGGGGGAGCTCGACGCCGTCGCCCTCGCCGCCGCGGGGCTCAGCCGCCTCGGCCGGCTGGCCGAGGCCACCGAGCTGATCCCCCTCGATGCAGTCTTGCCCGCCCCCGGCCAGGGGGCCCTGGCGGTCGAGTGCGCCTCGTCGAGCGCGCACCTGACCGCCCAGCTCGCGGAGCTGGACGACCCGCGGACGCGGGTCGCCGTCACCGCCGAGCGGACGCTGCTCGCCGCCCTGGAGGCCGGCTGCAGCGCGCCCGTGGGCGCGCTCGCCGACCTGCACGCGGAGGGTCCCTCCGGGGCCGACAAGGGCACAGCGTCGACTGTCACCGAGATGCGCCTGCGCGGCGTCGTCGGCACCCCCGACGGCTCCGCTCTGGTGCAGATGTCCGCCACCGGCCCCGTGCCGGCGTCGCACGACGACGCCGTGGCGCTCGGACGCGAGCTAGCAGAAGAGATGCTCGCCAAGGGCGCGGCCGGTCTGATGGGGGAGCGACTTTGAGCCCCACGCCTTCGACCCGTAAGGCCAGCGCGTCGGCGCGTACCGCAGCGACCGGCGCGGCCCGCCCGCCCGGTCCCGCCGCCCGCGGGCACGTCACGTTCCTGGGCGCAGGACCCGGGGATCCGGGCCTGCTGACGCTGCGCGCCGTGGAAGCGCTGTCTTCCGCGGACGTCCTGATCGCCGACCCGAAGGTCCTCGCCGTCGTACGCGCCCACGCGCGCGCCGGCGCGGTCACGCCGCACACGTCGGCGGCGCCCGCGGCGCAGACGTCGGCGGCCGCGGGGGACGACGAACCGCCAACGGCCGCTGACGCAGGCCATCTTGTCATGGAGGCCGCGCGCGCCGGCAGGCGGGTCGTCCATGCCGTGGCGGGCGATCCGGGCCTCGACGGCGGCGCCGCGCAGGCGATGCGTGCCTGCGCCGCCGAGGGCATCGCCTTCGAGGTGGTGCCCGGCGTCGCGACCGCCGTCGGCGTGCCCGCGTACGCCGGTGTGCCGCTGCACGACCCGGAGGGCACGGACGTGCGCGTCGTGGACGCCGCGACCGCCTCGGAGCAGATCTGGGGCGAGGCGGGCGCCAGCGACTGCACGCTCGTGGTGCAGACGTCCCTGGAGGCCACCGCGGCGACGGCGCGCGAACTGGTCGCCGCCGGCCGCAAGCCGGACACCCCGATGACGGTCACGCTCGCCGGTACGACGACGCGGCAGCGGACGTTCAGCGCCACGCTCGGCAGCGTCGCGCAGGTGCTGAAGTCGGCGAAGGTGCTGCCGTCGCCGGACGCCGGGCAGGCGGTGATAGCGGTCGTCGGCGAGCAGAGCGCGCCGGCCCGCCGCGAGCAGTTGGCCTGGTTCGAGTCCAAGCCGCTCTTCGGCTGGCACGTGCTGGTGCCGCGGACGAAGGAGCAGGCCGCGTCGCTGTCCGAGCAACTGCGCTCGTACGGCGCCGTGCCGCACGAGGTGCCGACGATCGCCGTCGAGCCGCCGCGCACCCCGCAGCAGATGGAGCGGGCGGTCAAGGGCCTGGTCACCGGGCGGTACGAGTGGATCGCCTTCACCTCCGTCAACGCCGTCAAGGCGGTGCGCGAGAAGTTCGAGGAGTACGGGCTCGACGCCCGCGCGTTCGCCGGCATAAAGGTCGCGGCGGTCGGCGAGCAGACGGCGGCGGCGCTGGTGGAGTTCGGCGTCCGGCCCGACCTGCAGCCCAGCGGCGAGCAGTCCTCGCACGGGCTGCTGGAGGACTGGCCGCCGTACGACCCCGTCTTCGACCCGATCGACCGGGTGTTCCTGCCGCGCGCTGACATCGCCACCGAGACGCTGGTGGCGGGGCTGAAGGATCTGGGCTGGGAGGTCGACGACATCACCGCGTACCGCACGGTGCGGGCGTCGCCGCCGCCGGCCGAGACCCGCGAGGCGATCAAGGGCGGCGGGTTCGACGCCGTGCTGTTCACCTCGTCCTCGACGGTGCGGAACCTCGTCGGCATCGCCGGCAAGCCGCACAACGTCACGATCATCGCCTGTATCGGACCGGCGACGGCGAAGACCGCGGAGGAGCACGGGCTGCGCGTCGACGTCATGGCGCCGGAGCCGTCCGTGCACAAGCTGGCCGAGGCGCTGGCGGAGTTCGGCGCGCGCCGCCGGGCGGCGGCGGTCGAGGCCGGGGAGCACGTCACCCGGCCCAGCGAGCGCAGGCCGCGGCGCCGGGCGCGGACGACGACCACGAGCTGACGGGGCCCGCCGCGGGGCGGCCCGGCCGGGGCGTACGGTGGACGGCATCCGGCCCCCCGCCGCCCGCTATGGGGCGCGTCCTTTCGTGCGCGCCCTCGCGGGGCGGGCCACCGGCCGCCCCGGAGCACCACGGAGGTAAGCACACGTGTCCGGCACCGACAACGCGCACCCCGGCCCCGTCGCCGGTCCCGTCATCCGCCCGCGGCGGCTGCGCACCACGCCCGCGCTGCGGCGCATGGTCGCCGAGACCCGGCTGCACCCGGCGGAGCTGATCCTGCCCGCGTTCGTCCGCGAGGGCACCGACGAGCCGGTGCCCGTCGCCGCGATGCCGGGCGTCGTGCAGCACTCCCGCGACAGCCTGAAGAAGGCCGCCGCCGAGGCGGTCGCCGCGGGCGTCGGGGGGATCATGCTCTTCGGCGTGCCGGAGGAGCACAAGAAGGACGCGATCGGCTCGGCCGGCACGGACCCCGACGGCATCCTCCAGGTCGCGCTGCGGGACGTGCGCGCGGAGGTCGGGGACGACCTGGTGGTCATGTCCGACGTGTGCCTGGACGAGACCACCGACCACGGGCACTGCGGGGTGCTGGACGCCGCGGGCCGGGTCGACAACGACGCGACGCTCGCGCGGTACGCGGAGATGGCCGTCGTCCAGGCGGACGCCGGGGCGCACGTGCTGGGGCCGAGCGGCATGATGGACGGCCAGGTCGCGGTGATCCGCGAGGCGCTGGACCGGGCGGGGCACACGGACACGGCGGTCCTCGCGTACACCGTGAAGTACACCTCCGCCTTCTACGGGCCGTTCCGCGAGGCGATCAACTCCTCGCTGCGGGGCGACCGGAAGACGTACCAGCAGGACCCGCCGAACGCCCGCGAGGCGCTGCGCGAGCTGTCCCTCGACCTCGCCGAGGGCGCCGACATGGTGATGGTCAAGCCGGCGCTGCCGTATCTCGACGTGCTGCGCCGGGTCGCCGACGAGGCGGACGTGCCGGTGGCGGCGTACCAGATCTCGGGCGAGTTCGCGATGGTCGAGGCGGCGGCGGAGCGCGGCTGGGTGGACCGGGACGCGGCGATGATGGAGACGCTGACGGGGATCAGGCGGGCCGGGGCGCAGATGATCCTCACGTACTGGGCGATCGACGCGGCCCGGCGACTGCGCGACTGACGCTCCCCGGCGCCGCCGGGCAGCGGCGCCGGTGCCGTGCCGCCCCGGCTCGTACGCAACCCTCCTCACCTGCGCGGGCCGCGGCCGTGGAGGGCCGCCGACTCCCGCCAAATGGACGGCAATGCGTGATGCCGAGTCAGGTCCGACGGACGCCCCGCCCCGCACAGGGCGGGGCGTCCGCCGGCTCAGCGCCTCCGGGCGCGCAGGACCGCGTCGTGGTGCTCGACGGGCTCGCCGCCGTCGTGCGGCTCGTGGCCCACGGGCGCCAGCCGCGTCCGCACCTCCGCCACGGCGATCTCCCAGTCCTCCGGCACCAGGTCCGCCGCCACGTCGGCCGCGGTGAAGTGCACCCCCGGGTGCGCCTCGGCCATCTCGGCGGCGCGGGGGTCCGTCTCGTGGTGGCCGACGACGAGCAGCGTGCCGCCCGGCGCCACCGTCGCCGCGAGGCGGCAGAAGAGCGCCTCGCGGGAGGCCGTCGTGTGCACGTAGTGCGTGGTGACCAGGTCGAAGGGGGCGCCGTCCGGCGTGGCGTCGGTCAGGTCCGCCCGTACCCAGGTGAGACGTCCCGCGACCTCCGGCCCGCGCGCCTCGGCGTGTGCGCGGGCGCGGTCCAGGGCGGTGCCGGAGATGTCCACGGCCGTCACCCGCCAGCCGCGCTCGGCGAGCCAGATGGCGTCGGCGCCCTCGCCGCAGCCGGCCTCCAGGGCGGTGCCGGGCGTCAGGTCCGCGATCTCGGTCACGAGCTGCGGGTTGGGCCGGCCGCTCCAGACCGCGTCCCGGCCGCGGTACATCTCCTCCCAGTACGCCTCGCCGAACTCTTCCGTCGCGTTCGTCATCCTCGGTTCCTCTCTGCCGTCGTTTCTGCCGTCTGGGACGTCACACGCCGACCCGGCGGGCGGCGACCGCCCGGCGGGCGTCCTCGGCGGCGATGTCGGCGTTGATCTGCGCCCCGGCCATGGCGCCGGCCGCCGCGGCGGCGCCGACCTGGGCGGTCATGTCGGTGACGTTGCCCGCGACCCACACCCCGGGCACGTCGGTGCGTCCGGTGGCCTCGGCGGGAATGTGCTCGCCCATGCCGGACGGGTGCGCCACGGGCGTGAGGCCCAGGCCGGCCAGGAACCCGCCGCGCGCCACCATGCGCGAGGCCACCACGAGCGCCTGCCGGGGCACGACCGTGTCGTCCGCGAGCCGCACGCCCGTGAGCCGGTCGGCGGCGACCTCCAGGCCCGCGACCTCGCCGGTGACGACCCGCACGCCGAGGGCGTCCAACTGCTCGGCGTCGTCGCCGGCGGGTGCTTCCGTGGTGTGCGCGAAGTACGTCACGTCGGCGGTCAACTGCCGGAACAGCAGCGCCTGGTGCAGTGCCATGGGCCCGGTGGCCAGCACGCCGACGGCCCGGTCGCGGACCTCCCAGCCGTGGCAGTACGGGCAGTGCAGCACGTCGCGGCCCCAGCGCTCGCGCAGGCCGGGCACGGCGGGCAGCTCGTCGACGAGGCCGCTGGTGACCAGCAGCCGTCGGGCGCGTACGGACCGGCCGTCGGCGAGCGCGACGGTGAAGCCGCCGGGGGTCTCGCCGTGGCCCGCCCCGCCGTCTTCGCCGCCCTCGGTGTCCCGGGTCGCCGCGGTGACCTCGCCGGTCACCACGTGGGCGCCGTACCCGCGCACCTCCGCCCGGCCGCGCGCCAGCAGCTCGCCCGGCGGCATGCCCTCGCGGGCCAGCAGCCCGTGCACGCCGTCCGCCGGGGCGTTGCGGGGCGCGCCCGCGTCGATCACCGCCACGGAGCGGCGGGAGCGGGCCAGCATCAGCGCCCCGCTCAGCCCGGCGGCGCCGCCGCCGACCACCGCCACGTCGTAAGTCTCCGCAAGTTCGTCGGTCACGTCGACCACCTCCATGCCGACGACCATGCGGCCGCCCCGACAGGATCCGCAAACTTTGTTGCCGCTATGGCAAACTGTTCGTATGGCAGAACCCGACGACGAGCTCGACACCGCCCTCACCGCCGTCGGCCCCCGCCTGCGCGAGCTGCGCCGGCAGCGCGAGTCGACGCTCGCCGAGCTGTCCGCGGCCACCGGCATCTCGGTGAGCACCCTGTCCCGGCTGGAGTCCGGCAGCCGCCGCCCCACGCTGGAGCTGCTGCTGCCGCTGGCCCGGGCGCACGGCGTGACCCTCGACGAACTCGTCGGCGCACCGCCCACCGGCGACCCGCGCATCCATCTGCGCCCCGTCACGCGCAACGGCATGACGATGCTCCCGCTGTCCCGCCGCGCCGGCGGCATCCAGGCGTTCAAGCTGATCATCCCGGCCGGCAGCGGACGCCGGGAGCCGGATCCGCGCACCCACGAGGGCTACGAGTGGATGTACGTGATGAACGGCCGGCTGCGCGTCGTGCTCGGCGAACACGACCTGGTACTCGAACCCGGCGAGGCGGCCGAGTTCGACACCCGCGTGCCGCACTGGTTCGGCGCGGCGGACGACGAGCCGGTGGAGTTCCTCAGCCTCTTCGGCGGCCAGGGCGAACGGGCGCACCTGCGCGCCCGCCCGAAGTCGGCGTCCTAGCCCGCGGGTCGCCGGCGACGGCCGTTGTCAGTCCGGCGCGATAGCTTCCGGGGGCATCCTGCGGCACCGATCGAAGGGGGAGCCATGCCCGGCCCTCAGTTGCCCCGGACCACGTCCGGCGACGTGCTGGTGATCTGCACGTACTACCAGGACGGCGCACCCGACTGGGGCGGGCTGCTCCAGCAGATCGAGCGCGGCGCGCTCGTCCCGGACGGCGCCTCCGTCCGGCTGCGCCCCGTCGCCGACGCCGGCTGGGACCACCTGAGCGGCGGGCAGGTGCCCGCGCTCCTCCCGCCCGGCGGGGCCGCCGCGCCCGTCGCGGTCCTGGTGGACATCTCCGGGCAGTACGGGTGGCCGTTGCTGGTGGATCTCGCGGCGATACCGGGGCGCGGGGTCCGGGTGAAGACGGACCTGCTCGGCGAAGCCGTGACCGGCCTGTGCGACGGGACGCTGGTCTTCGACGACCTGGTCCGCGCCATGGACGCGCGCGGTGCGTACCGGGGTGACGCGGGCCGGCCGGCCTTCCCCACGCCGACGACACCGCCGCCGAGGGCCTTCCCCGCCCTGCCCGCGGCGGCGTACGAGGGGGCCACCCTGCTCGTCCGCACCTGGTTCGGGGACGACGACGGCTGGCGCGCCCTGCTGGCCGAGCTGGGCGGGATCGACGCGGAGGGCTGGGTCGGCGCGGACCTCGACCCGGACGACATCGACGTGGACGACTACCCGCTGACGGCGATGGTCGTGGACGATCCCGGCTACGCGGGCCTGCCGCCCGGCGCCGTCCCCGCGCTCCTCCCGCCCGAGGGGCACACCGTGCTGGTCCTGCTGGCCGACGCCCAGACCTTCGCCGGGCCCGGCCGGCCGCTGGTCGCCGTCGACCCCGACGACACACCGGGCCACGTCGCCGTCCTGCCGCTGCGCGAGGCCGGTTCCATGGCCTGCAACCTGGAGATCGCCAACATGGACTTCGCCGACTTCGTCGCCGTGGCGGGCGTGCGGCCGTGGTGGGAGGAGGCGTAGGCGCCGGCCGGCGGGGCTGGGGCTAGGACTGCTCGGTGAGGAACGTCTGCAGCACGGCGGTCAGTTCGGCGGGGGCGTCCTCCTGGACGAGGTGGCCCGCGCCCTCGAACAGCTCCAGCCGGGCGTGCGGGATCAGGGCCGCCAGTTCGTGGGCCTTGGCGACCGGGATCCAGGTGTCCTCCGTGCCCCAGCAGACCAGCGCGGGGAGGTCGACGTCGCCGTAGCGGGGCTGGATCTCGTCGGTGTAGCGCTGGTCGGCCTGGGCGATCTGGCGGTAGAACGCCGGGCGGCCGGCGTCGTCGGTCCAGGGGGCGACGAGGTTGTCGAGGACCGCGGGGTGCAGCCCGGGGCCGCCGGTGGTGGCGACGTACTCGCGGACCAGCGCGGTGTGCAGGACCGCCGGGAGCTGCTCGAAGACGGGCGCGTTGTCCCGTACGAGCCGGAAGAACGGCGAACCCCACGGGGCGAGCGCGACGGGGTCGACCAGGGCCAGCGCGCGGTACGCGGCGCCGTGCAGCAGGTGCGCGCGCAGCGCGACGGCCCCGCCGAAGTCGTGCGCGACGACCAGCGGCCCGTCCAGCCGCCAGTGGTCGAGCAGGTCGGCGAAGACCCGCCCCTGCGCCGCGAGCGAGACGTCCTGCCCGTCGCGCTTCTCCGACTGCCCGTAGCCGGGCATGTCCCAGACGTACACCTCACGCTCCCGCGCCAGCGCGCGGGCGACCGCCCGCCAGGTGTACGACGACCAGGGCGTCCCGTGCAGCAACACCACCGGCCTGCCCCCGGAGGCGTCCGTGCCCGGGCCCAGCCGGTCCCAGCGGACCTCCCCGGCGGAACCGGCGAAGGTCCGCGTCAACTGCCAGTCGCTCATGGCGATCACCCTACGGGAGCCGCCCGCGCCGGGCCCGTCAGAGGCGTTCCGGGGTGCGGATGCCGAGCAGCGACATGCCCGTGTGGAGGGTCCGGGCGGTCAGGGCGCTGAGGAAGAGGCGGTTCTCCACCTGGGCCGGGGTGTCCGCCTTCAGCACCGGGCAGTGCTCGTAGAAGGTCGTGAAGAGCGACGCGAGTTGGTAGAGGTACGCCGCGACCTTGTGCGGCGCGTACTCCTCCGCCGCCTCCGCGACCACCGCCGCGAAGCCGTCCACGTGCAGCCCCAGCGCCCGCTCCGCCGGTGCGAGCGGCAGCTCCGGGTGCGCCGCCGGGACGGCGGCGTCGCCGGCGCGGCGGAGGATGGAGCGGATCCGGGCGTACGCGTACTGGAGGTAGACCGACGTGTCGCCGTGGAGGGACACCATCTGGTCCAGGTCGAACTTGTAGTCCCGGGCCGCGGACGTGGACAGGTCCGCGTACTTCACCGCGCCGACGCCCACCTGCGCGCCGCGCTCCGCGATCTCCGCCTCCGTCAGCGGCGGCACCGCCTTGTCGGCCTTCTCCCGGACGACCGCGGACGCCCGGTCGATCGCCTCGTCGAGCAGGTCCTCCAGCCGTACGGTCGTGCCCGCCCGGGTCTTGAACGGCTTGCCGTCCTTGCCCAGGACCGTGCCGAAGGCGAGCTGCGTCGCCGTCACGTCGCCGTCGAGCCAGCCCATCCGGCGTGCCGTCTCGAAGACCATCCGGAAGTGCAGCGACTGGCGGTGGTCCACGACGTACAGCAGCGTCCGCGCCTTGAGGTGGAAGACCCGGTCGCGGATCGCGGACAGGTCGGTGGCCGCGTAGCCGTAGCCGCCGTCGGACTTGCGCACGATCAGCGGGACCGGCTGGCCGTCCTGGCCCTTGATGTCGTCGAAGAAGACGCACAGCGCGCCCTCGGAGTCGACCGCGACGCCCGCCTCCGCGAGCAGCTCGCAGGTCTCGTCCAGCATGTCGTTGTAGCCGGACTCGCCGACGATGTCGGCGTCCCTGACCTCCATGTCGAGCTTGTCGAAGACGGAGAAGAAGTACAGCTTCGACTCGTCCACGAACCGCTGCCACAGCGCCCGCGTCTCCGGCTCGCCCGACTGCAGCGCGACGACCCGGCGCCGGGACCGCTCCTTGAAGGCGTCGTCGGAGTCGAAGACGGCGCGGGCGGCCTTGTAGAGCCGGTTCAGGTTCGAGGCGGCCTCCTCACCGGAGGCGGCGGCCGCGTCCGTGCCCGCGTGGTCCAGCTCGTGCGGGTGCTCGTCCAGGTACTGGATGAGCATGCCGAACTGCGTGCCCCAGTCGCCGATGTGGTGCCGCCTGACGACGGTCTCGCCGGTGAACTCCAGCAGCCGGACGAGCGCGTCGCCGATGACCGCCGAGCGCAGGTGCCCGACGTGCATCTCCTTCGCGACGTTCGGCTGCGCGTAGTCGACGACGGTCGTGCCGGGGGCGTCCGCGTACGGCACGCCGAGGCGGTCGTCCGCGGCGCGGGCGGCGAGGTTCGACGTGATCGCCGCGTCCGTCACCGTGATGTTGAGGAACCCGGGCCCGGAGACCTCGACCTCGGCGAGCGCGTCGCCCGCGTCGACCCGCGCGGCGACCTGGCCGGCCAGGTCCCGCGGGTTGGCCTTCAGCCGCTTCGCCAGCGCCAGCATCCCGTTGGCCTGGAAGTCCGCCCGGTCGCTGCGTCGCAGCAGGGGGTCCGCGTCCGCCTCCTGCGGCAGTGCTGCCGCGAGGGCGTCCGCGACGCGCTGCCGGACCTGGGTGGCGAGGGACGGGACTGAGGCCATGTTCGTGATCGCCGCTTCCTTCGGGAGGGGTGGAACGGGCCCTCCAGTATCCCATGCAGGACCAAGAGGTTTTGTTTGGGAGAATGGGCCGCGCAAGCGCCGAACAGAGAGGAAGTCAGGACTGTGGGTGCCACCGCCGAGGCCGCCGACTGGGTCTCCCGTTTCGCCGACGAGGTCATCGCCGAGGCGGAGCGTCGCGCCCCCGGCAAACCGGTGGTCTGCGCCTCCGGCCTGTCCCCCTCGGGCCCGATCCACCTGGGCAACCTGCGCGAGGTGATGACGCCGCACCTGGTGGCCGACGAGATCCGCCGCCGCGGCGTCCCCTGCGAGCACCTGATCTCCTGGGACGACTACGACCGCTTCCGCAAGGTGCCCGTCGGCGTCGAGGGCGTCGACGAGTCCTGGGCCGAGCACATCGGCAAGCCGCTGACCTCCGTGCCCGCGCCCAAGGGCAGCCCGTACGCGAGCTGGGCCGCGCACTTCAAGGCGGCCATGGAGGGCGCGCTCGCCGAGATGGGCGTGACGTACCGCGGCATCAGCCAGACGGAGAAGTACACGGCGGGCGCGTACCGCGAGCAGATCCTCTTCGCGATGCGGCACCGCGGCGACATCGACGCGGTCCTCGCCGAGTTCCGCACGAAGCCGAAGCCGAAGCCGCAGAAGCAACAGCAGAAGCCGGTGGACGAGGCCGACTCCGCCGCGGCGCTCGCCGCGGCCGAGGGCTCCGGCGCGGCCGACGAGGACGACGGCCTGACGGCGGGCGGCGCGTACTACCCGTACAAGCCGTACTGCGCGGTCTGCGAGCGCGACCTGACGACCGTCACGGCGTACGACGACGAGACCACCGAGCTGACGTACACCTGCGCCTGCGGCCACGGCGAGACCGTGCGGCTCGCCGAGTTCGACCGCGGCAAGCTGGTGTGGAAGGTCGACTGGCCGATGCGCTGGGCGTACGAGGGCGTGGTCTTCGAGCCCTCCGGCGTCGACCACCACTCGCCCGGCTCCTCCTGGAACGTCGGCGGCGAGCTCGTCGGCATCTTCGGCTGGCAGCGGCCCATCGGGCCGATGTACGCGTTCGTCGGCATCAGCGGCATGGCGAAGATGTCGTCCTCGAAGGGCGGCGTTCCGACGCCCGCCGAGGCGCTGGAGATCATGGAGCCGATGCTGCTGCGCTGGCTGTACGCGCGGCGGCGGCCGAACCAGTCGTTCAAGGTCGCCTTCGACCAGGAGATCCAGCGGACGTACGACGAGTGGGACGCCCTCGCCCGCAAGGTCGGCGCGGGCACGGCGCAGCCGGGGGACGTCGCGGCGTACGAGCGCGCCGCGGGCACCGCCGCCGGGCCGCTGCCGGCGACCCCGCGCCCGCTGCCGTACCGCATGCTCGCCTCGGTGACCGACGTGACCGCGGGTGACGACGAGCAGACCCTGCGGATCCTCGCCGAGGCCGACCCGGAGCGCCCGCTGACGTCGCTGGCGGAGGTGCGGCCGCGGCTGGACAAGGCGGAGCGCTGGATCACCACGCAGGTCCGGGCCGACCAGCGCACGCAGGTGCGCAAGGACGCGGACGCGGAGCTGCTGGCGTCGCTGGGCGCGGACGAGCGGGAGCTGCTGCGGCTGCTGCTGGCGGGGCTCGGCGAGCACTGGTCGCTGGACGGGCTGACGACGCTGCTGTACGGGGTGCCGAAGCTGCGCGCCGGGCTGCCGGCGGACGCGAAGCCGACGCCGGAGCTGAAGACCGAGCAGCGGGCGTTCTTCGCGCTGCTGTACCGGCTGCTGGTGGGCCGCGACACGGGGCCGCGGCTGCCGACGCTGCTGCTGGCGGTCGGGCAGGCGCGGGTGCGGGAGCTGCTGGGCGGCTGAACGGCGCCGCGCACCGCCGGCCGTGCGCCGCCGGGAGGACCGGCGGCGCGGTGCCGGGGGCCGTGGGCGGTCAGCCGATGTCCGGCTGCGGTCCTGCGCCGTCCTGGAGGATGCCGGGGACGGCCTCGGCGGGGTCGAGGGTGTAGTCGTAGAACGCGCGCGGGTCGAACCCGGCGCCGCCGGTCTCCCGGTCGCCCTCGCAGTCGTCGAAGATGTTGCCCCTGCTGACCAGTTGGGCGGCGTCGTCCTTGATGAGGGGGTCGTTGACGCCCTCGAAGTAGCTGTTCTCGATGACGCTGTTGGACGCGCCGCGCGACCAGTTACCGCTGCCGGTGTTCTGCAGGTAGTTGTTGTACAGGTGGGCGTTGGCCACGTTGTCGGTGCTCGGGTTGCGCGAGTTGGTGTCCGAGAACCAGTTGTGGTGGATGGTCATCCGGGCGGTGACGTTGTCGGTCCAGCCGATCCCGAAGGTCTTGTTGTTCTCGTTGATGATGTTCCAGGACACCGTGAGGTTCGTGGTGTCCTTACGGCTGTCGATCAGGCCGTCGTTCATCCGCTCCAGCCGGTTGTGGTCGATCCAGACGTGGTCGGCGGTGTCCATCTGGATGGCGTCGTAGTCGTAGGAGTCGTCGCCGGGGTCGTCGTCGGGCATGCGGGTGTCGCGGATGGTGAGGTTGCGGATGATGACGTTGCTGACACCGGCGCCGAGGAAGAAGCCGCCGCCGACGATCTCGCCGCTCGTGCCGGCGCCGACGATGGTCTTGTCGGAGGCGACGCGGATCTCGTGGCCCTTCTGGGGGTACTGGATCGTGGCGTCGACCCGGATGACGTACGGCTCGGACGCGGTGGCGTACCGGTTGAGGTCCGCGTAGGTGGAGACGGTGACGGTCTGGCCGCCGGCGCCGCCCGTGGTGCCGCCGTCGGTGGCGGCGAAGCCGTCGGGGGTGTCCTGCCAGGCGGTGGGCGCCTCCGCGCCGCCCGCGGGGGTGTGCACGGCGAGCAGGGCGGCGGCGAGGAGGGCGGCCGGCGCGAGGAGCGCGGCCCGGCGCCGGGCCGGCGACATCGGCGATGTCTCGGACATGGGATCACTCCAGCGGTGGTGGTGGGGGGTGCCGTGAGTGAGTCGCCACCGCCGCCGGAAAGGTTGGCGGCGTCAGGCGGTGCCCATGTCCTGGTTGTAGCGCGCCTTCAGCTCGGGGAGGTACGTGCGCAGGTAGGGCTCGCTGAGGGTGCTCCCGTCGGCGTACATGACGCCGTGGACGTCGCGCAGGTAGCGGCCGAACGGGCGCGGGGAGGGGAAGCGGCCCTCGTCCAGCACGAACTGGCGGTAGTAGCCGAAGAGGGCGTCGTCGTACGGCACGCCGTCCGGCAGGCCGACGACCTCGCCGAGGTCGTCGGCGGCGGCGGGCTCGGGTTCGGGCTCCGGCTCCGGCTCGGGGTACGAGGGCGGCGGGGCGACGAAGGACGGCGGCTGCGGCGCGGACCGCGGGTGGCCGTTGACGGCGACGGGGGCGCGCAGGTCGCGGCGGGGCGCGGGGCCGGGGATGGTCGCGACGGGCTCGGGCACGGGCAGCGGCGCGGGTTCCGGCAGGGGGGCGGGCGGCGCCGGCTCGGCGTACGGGGCGGTGGCTGCCGGGGTCGGATACACGGCTTGGGCGGTCGGGGCGGTCGGGGCGGCGTAGGCAGCCTGGGCGGCGTGCGCGGCTTCCGCGGTGGGCACGGCCTGTGCCTGCGGCGCCGCCGCTGCCGTCTGTGCGAGCGGCACGGTCTGCGCGGTCGGCACTTCCTGCGGCGTCTGCGCGGCCTGTGCGGGCTGCGTGACCTGTACGGGCCCGGGCGCCCCGCCCTGCTGTCCCGGCGCTCCGCCGGCGTACTCGCCGGCCTCCCGGGCCTCCCCGGCCGCCGGCCGCCCCGCCGTCAGCTCCGCCTGCGCCGACTGCGGGCGCAGCGGCTTGTCTATGCCCGCCGCCGCCAGCCCTTCCGGCGCCGTCTCCGCCAGCGGCACCCCGTACCGCGCCAGCTTCAGCGGCATGACCGCCTCCACCGGCGCCCGCCGCCGCCATGCCCGCCCGTAGCGGGCGCGCAGCCGGGCGCGGTAGACCATGCGGTCCTGTTCGAGGCGGATGACCTCCTCGTACGACCGCAGCTCCCACAGCTTCATCCGCCGCCAGAGCCGGAACGTGGAGGGGAAGGCCAGCAGCCAGCGCGAGACGCGCACGCCCTCCATGTACTTGTCGGCGGTGATGTCCGCGATCCGCCCGATCGCGTGCCGCGCGGCCTCCACCGCCACCACGAACAGCACCGGGATGATCGCGTGCATCCCGACGCCCAGCGGGTCGGGCCACGCCGCCGCGCCGTTGAACGCGATCGTCGCCGCCGTCAGCAGCCACGCCGCCTGCCGCAGCAGCGGGAAGGGGATCCGTATCCAGGTCAGCAGCAGGTCGAGGGCGAGCAGCACCACGATGCCGGCGTCGATGCCGATGGGGAAGAAGACCGCGAAGTCGCCGAAGCCCTTCTTCTCGGCGAGGTCGCGCACGGCCGCGTAGGACCCGGCGAAGCCGATCGCCGCGATCACCACCGCGCCGAGGATGACGACGGCGATGAGTATGCGGTGCGTCCGGTTCATGCGTATCGCAGGAGCCCTGTCCACGCGCCGTTCCCTCTCCGCTGGCGATCACCGGCCGCCCCGGGGACCGCCCGGAGCCTCGCTAGCCTCGCACGGCTGTACGGGGCTGCGTATGCAGGTTCGGTCACTTGACCGCGGTCAGCGCCTCTTTGGTCGCCTTCTCCGCGTCCTTCAGCAGGTCGGCGGACTTGGGCTGATCCGAGCCCTGGAAGCCGGCGCCGTGGTAGTTGACCGTGACGACGACGTTTTCGTGCAGGGAGACGACCGTCTGCTTGACGTAGTCCTGCTTGTCCTCGGTCGTCTCGTACGTGAACTCCGTGGCCTTCTGTCCCAGTCCGGTGGGGGCGGAGGACTTCATGCCCTTGGCGCCCTCGGTGGCCTCGGTGGCCGCGACCTGCTTGCCGTAGTACTCGTCGGCGCGGTCGGCGCCGCTGCCGACGGCCGGGTCGGAGTCGTAGCGCTGGTAGGAGACGTCGAGCCAGCGCCACTGGTAGCCCTTGAGGCCGGTCCAGGAGCAACTGCTGCGCTGGGAGGTGTCGGCGGACTTCCCCGCGGTGCCTGTGGTGCTCTTCGCGCCCGGCACCAGGTCCTTGATGCTGTCCTTGGCGAGCGCGTCGCAGGGGTCGGGCAGCTCGCTGAACTTCGCCGGCGCGACCTGCGGTTCGCTGCTCTCCGCGGAGGGCGCGGAGCTGTCCGACCTGCCGCTGTCGCCGCCGTCGTCGCCGGAGGAACAGCCGGCGGTGACGAGTATCAGGGGCACGGCCGCGGCGGCCAGGGCTCGGGGGATGCGGGTCGTAGAGCGGTGCATGGGTCCTTCATCACTCGGTCGTTGGGCGGCCCGCGAGCGGGGCACGACGCCCTGGGCCCGGCGCCTGGCGGGGCGCCGGCTTGCGAGCGTACCCGCCGCCGCTGACGGCGGCCGGGCGGTTCCGGCGGTTCGGGGCGTCAGCCGGCGAGCTGGTCGGCGAGCTGGTCGGCCACCTGCTGGGCGCGCTCTTGCAGCTCAGCGCTGTCCGGCGGCTCGCTGCCCGCGGTGTGCCACTGGTCGTACGTGACGGTCACCACGACGTTCGACGTGCGGAACACCACTGTCACCGCGCGCTGCACCCCGGCTCCGGCGCCCGCGGTCTCGTCGTCGAGGAACGACTCGTCGCCGATGTCGTCGAGGAGGCGGGGGGCGATGGTCTCGGCCGGGCCGGAACCGGCGTCGGGGGAGTCGGTGGCGTCGGCGCTGCCGTCCGTGCTGCCGGCGGTGGCGTCGTCCGTGCTGCCGTTCGGGGTCTCCTCCGCACTCTCGCCGCCCGCCTCCGCGCTGCTCTCGCCCGGCTGCGGGTCGTCCGTCGCGCCGGAGTCCGGGCTGCCGCCGCCCGTGGCGGGGGCGACCCCCGAGGCGTCGCCGGTCGTGCCCTTGTCCGGCAGGTCGGGCGCGTCGCTGCTCACGTCGACGTCGTGCTCCCCGGCCCGCTCTGCGTAGATCTGGGCGGCCTGCTCGTCGTCGCTGACCTCGTCGTCGTACGACACGATCCGCTCGAACTGCAATCCCAGCTTGTGGCCGCCCTCGGTGGTCTCCCGCTCCCAGCGGCAGCCCACCTGCCGGTCCGCGTCGTACGTGAGGTCCGGCTCGCCCGCGAGGGCCTCCTCGGCGGCGTCCTCGGTGGCGTCCTCGGTCTCCTCGTCCGCCCCCGGCAGCAGGTCCGCCAGCGTCCCGGTGCTCAGCGCCGTGCACGGCTCGGGCAGCGAGCTGTACTTCCCCGACGGCACCGTCGCGGAGCTGGCGCCGGCGCCGCCGGTCAGGCTGTCGACCGCGCCGGTGCTCTCGTCGGAGCCGGTGCAGCCGGCCAGCGCGACCGCGAGCACGGCGGCCGTCGTGACGGCCTGCACGAGTGCCCTTCGCTGCACGGGAGAAGTCTCCTTCCGACTCCAGGACATGGTGCCGCCCGCGGGTGGCGGACGACCACCATGTTTATCGCACGTCTTGCCGCTTCGTTCGCTCGGGTGTCCGCCGTAAGGCGGTTGACCCGCTTATCTTGTCGCATGAGCGCGGCGGACGGGTACGCCGTGGCTCACCGCGCGCTGGGGGCGGGGATGTTCCAGCCGAGCAGGACGGGCCGGTCGTGCTCCGTGCCGAGGACGGACAGGGTGGCGGTCTCCAGCCGGTACAGCGCGCCCGCGGACGGATGCTGGCCCAGCCGGCGGGCGGTGAGGACGCGCAGGACGTGCCCGTGCGCGACGAGCAGCACGTCGCCCTCCGCGTCGTGCCGCGCCGCGTCGGCGACGGCCAGCACCTCGTCGCAGCGGTGCCCGACCGCCGCCAGCGTCTCCCCGGGGTGGCCGGGGCCGCCCGCCGGTACGCCGTCGCGCCACAGGTCCCAGCCGGGGCGCTCGGCGCGGATCTCCGGGGTGGTCAGGCCCTCGTAGCCGCCGTAGTCCCACTCCTGCAGCCGCGGCTCCAGCACCGTGCCCCGGCCGCCGGGCAGCGCCAGCTCCGCCGTACGCACCGTGCGCCGCAGGGGGCTGCACAGCACCGTGGCGATGCGCCGCCCCGCGAGCACCGGGGCCAGCGCGCGGGCCTGGTCCTCGCCGACGTCCGTCAGCGGCAGGTCCGTACGGCCGGTGTGGCGGCCGTCGCGGCTCCACTCGGTCTCGCCGTGCCGTACGAGCAGCAGGTCACCCATGGGGGGCCGTGCCTCCTTCGCTCTCCGCGGCGTCCAGCGCCTCGTCCAGGGTCAGTGCGGCCATGATCAGCGCGAGGTGCGTGAACGCCTGCGGGAAGTTGCCGAGTTGCTCGCCGGTGGGGCCGATCTCCTCGGCGAACAGGCCCACGTGGTTGGCGTACGTGAGCATCTTCTCGAACGCGTAGCGGGCCCGGTCGACGTGCCCGGCGCCGGCGAGGGCGGACACGTACAGGAAGCTGCACAGCGAGAACGTGCCCTCGCTGCCGCGCAGCCCGTCGGGGGCGGCGGACGGGTCGTAGCGGTGCACGAGGCTGTCGGTGACCAGCTCCGCCTCCATCGCCCGCAGCGTGGAGAGCCAGCGCGGCTCGCGCGCCGCCGCGAAGCCGACCCGGGGCATCAGCAGCAGCGAGGCGTCGAGCACCTCACTGCCGTAGTGCTGGACGAACGCCTGCCGCCGGGTGCTGTAGCCGCGCTCCATCACCTGCTCGAAGATCGCGTCCCGCGCGGCGGTCCAGCGGGCGACGTCGCCCGGGCGGGCGAGGTCGGCGGCCATGCGGACCCCGCGCTCGAAGGCGACCCAGCACATCAGGCGGCTGTACGTGAAGTCCTGGCGCCCGCCGCGGGTCTCCCAGATGCCCTCGTCCGGGCGGTCCCAGTGGTCGGAGAGCCAGTCGAGGAGGGCGGCGAGGTAGCGCCAGGAGTCGTAGCCGGCGTGTCCCGCGGTGTCGCTGGCCTGGGCGAGGGCGTAGACGGCCTCGCCGTAGATGTCGAGCTGGAGCTGGTCGGCGGCGGCGTTGCCGGCGCGGACGGGCGCGGAGCCGCGGTAGCCCTCCCAGTGCGGCAGGGTCTCCTCGGGCAGGTGGGGGTCGCCGTCGACGCGGTACATGACCTGCAGCGGCTCGCCGGTGACGGTGCCGCGGCGGACGTTCCCGGGGGTGCCGCCGCCGGCGGCTTCCGCCCGGGCCCCCTCGTGGCCGGCGACGAGGCGCTCGCCGAGCCAGAGCCGGTAGGCGTCGGCCTCGGCGGCGTAGCCGAGGTCGAGGAGGGCGCGTACGGACAGGGAGGCGTCGCGGATCCAGGTGTAGCGGTAGTCCCAGTTCCGCTCGCCGCCGATCTGCTCCGGCAGCCCCATCGTGGCGGCGGCCACGGGCGCGCCGGTCGGGGCGTACATCAGCAGCTTCAGCGTGATCGCGGAGCGGGTGACCACCTCGCGCCAGCGGCCCCGGTACGTGCAGCGGGAGGTCCAGCGGTGCCAGTACGAGCGCACCGCGTCCAGCTCCCGGTGCACGCCCTGCTCGTACGCGGCCGGGGGCGGCTCGGCGCCGGGGGCGCTCAGGGTGAACACCGCGGCGGCGGGGCGGCCCGGCGCCAGGTCCAGCACGGCGCGCACGTCCTCGCCGTCCCGGGTCAGCCCGTGGACGGGGCCGAGGAGCTGGAGGTGGCCGTCGCCGGTGGCCGAGCGGAAGCGGGCGGTGCGCCCGTCGACTTCGAGCCGGTGCGGGTCGCGGCCGTAGTCGAAGCGGGGGCTGCAGTCCAGCGTGAAGCGCATCCGGCCGCGCAGGGCCCGTACCAGCCGGATCACCCGGTGCCTGTCCGTGGCCTGCTCGGGGTGGTCCACCGGCATGAAGTCCAGCACCTCGCCGATGCCCTCGGTGGACAGGAAGCGGGTGACGAGGACGGCCGTGCCGGGCAGGTAGATCTGGCGCGTGACGGCGTCGGAGGCGTCGGCGGTGACGCCGAAGCGCCCGCCGCGCTCGTGGTCGAGGAGCGCGCCGAAGACGCTGGGGGAGTCGAAGCGCGGCGAGCACAGCCAGTCGACCACGCCCTCGGCGGAGACCAGCGCGACGGTCTGCAGGTCTCCGATGATGCCGTGGTCCGCGATCGGCGGATACGGGCCCGGGGTCACGACGGCACTTCCTTCCCCTGGCGGCGGCGATACGACGACTCTCCCGCCCCGCGCGCGCGACGGCCGCCGCGGCGCGGCCGTTCGGGTGCCCGCCCGGAGGGTTTTTACGGCTCCCGGTGCACCTTGTAGTTCGCGGCCTGCGCGCGGGGGCGTACGACCAGCAGGTCGACGTTCACGTGCGCCGGGCGGGTCACCGCCCAGGTGATCGTGTCCGCCACGTCGTCCGCCGTCAGCGGCTCCTTCACGCCGGCGTACACGGCGGCGGCCTTCTCCTCGTCGCCGCGCATCCTGGTCACCGCGAAGCCCTCGGTGCGCGTCATCCCCGGCGCGATCTCGATGACCCGCACGGGCCGGCCGTTCAGCTCCAGCCGCAGGGTGGCGGCGACGCTGTGCTCGGCGAACTTCGCGGCGACGTAGCCCCCGCCGCCCTCGTAGACGGCGTGGCCGGCGGTCGAGGTGACGATGACGACCGTGCCGTCGCCGGAGGCGACGAGGGCGGGCAGCAGCGCCTGGGTGAGGTGGAGCGTGCCGATGACGTTCACCTCGTACATCGCCCGCCAGTCGGCCGGGTCGCCGGCCTCGACCTGCTCGGTGCCGAGCGCCCCGCCGGCGTTGTTGACGAGGACGTCACAGCGGTCGAGCCAGGCCGCGAAGGCGTCCACGGCGGCGCGGTCGGTGACGTCCAGCGCGTACGCGGTGGCGGCGTGCCCGGCGGCGGTCAGCTCGGCCGCGAGCGCGTCGATACGGTCCTTGCGGCGGGCGGTGAGGACGACGTGGTGGCCGGCGGCGGCGAGCTGACGGGCCGTGGCCGCGCCGATGCCGCTGCTCGCTCCGGTGACGACTGCGGTAGGCATACGGCCCAGGATAAGCAGGTCGGCGGGGGTGCGGGCGGGGCGGGGTGCGGGGGTGCGGGCTGCGGATTCCAGGTGAGCACAAGGTTCCTGCCAGGTCGGTCGAGCAGTCTGTGGCGACTTGCGTCCGACGACGAGAGGACCGTACAGATGATCACGCTCCTGGAGCACGAGGCGAGCACCGTCCCGGCCACCGCGAAGAACACGCCGGGCGTCAGCGGTCGCCGCCGGTCCGTCCGCCCCCCGGCGACGGCGAAGTCCGCGCCGGCCACCGGCGCCGCGGCACAGCCGCCCGGCTGCACGCGGAACTCCGCGCGGGGCTCGGCGTCGAGCGCGTCACGCTCGCGGTGCGGACCGAGGCGGAGGCGGCTCCGGCGCACGCCGCCTACGCCGCGTGGGGCTATCACCGGGTCGGCCGCTGGCGGCCGGCGGACGACAAGCCCGCCTCCGACATCATGCTGCTGGCCCTGTGAACGCCACGGACCCCCGTGACCCGCCGCCCCGGAGCGGGCTGCTGCGGGAGCGGGGGTTCCGCCTGTACTGGACCGCGCAGACCACCTCCCTGGCCGGCGACGAGATCACGATCCTGGCGGTCCCGCTCGCCGCCGTGCTGCTGCTCGACGCCGGCCCCACCGAGATGGGCTGGCTCACCGCCGTCGCCCTGCTGCCCTCACTCCTGCTGTCGATCCCCGGCGGCGCCTGGGCGGACCGGCAGGCGAACCGGCGCCGCGCGATGATCGTCGCGGACCTCGGCCGGTTCGCGGCCGTCGCCTCCGTCCCGCTGGCGTACGCGGCCGGCGCGCTGACGATGACGCACCTGTACGTGACCGAGTTCGCCGTCGGCGCCCTCACCGTGCTCTTCCGCGTCTGCAACCACCACGTCTACGCGTCCGTGCTCGCCCCGGAGCGGTTCGTCGACGGCAACGCGCTGCTCTCCGGCAGCCGGTCGGCCGCCGCGGTCGCCGGTCCCGGCGGGGGCGGCGCGCTGGTCCAGGCGCTGACGGCCCCCTTCGCGCTGCTCCTCGACGCGGTGACGTATCTGGTGTCGGCCGCGTGCCTGGGGCGTATCACGGCCACCGAGGCGCCGCCCGCACGCAGCGGGGGCAGCGGGCTGACGGACGGGCTGCGCTGGGTGACGGCCCACCGCACCCCCAGCCTGCTGATCGCCGGGGTCGCGACGCTGAGTCTGTTCAACACGCTGCTGGTGACGCTGTTCGTGCTGTACGCGACCGACGAGCTGGGCCTGTCTCCCGGGCTGCTGGGGCTGGTCTTCGCCATGGCCGGGCTCGGCGGCCTGGCCGGCGCGTACCTCGCGCCGCGCGTGGTGCGGCGGACCGGGCTCGGCCCGGCCGTCATCGCCGGCTTCGCCGGATTCAGCCTGCCGCTGCCGCTCGTGCCGCTCGCGGACGGCCCGACGCCGCTGGTGGTCACCGTGCTGGCCGCCTCCCTGTTCGCCTCCGGGTGCGGGGTCGCGGTGCTGGACATCGCGGCCAACAGCTACCTGATCGCCGTCATCCCGTCCACGCTGCGCTCCCGGGTGATGGGGGTGATCCAGACGTCCAACTTCGGCGTACGTCCCGTCGGGGCCGTGCTCGCCGGCACCCTGGGCGCGGCCATCGGCCTGCGGCCGACGATGTGGCTGGGCACCGTAGGCGCCGTGCTGAGCGTCCTGTGGCTCCTCCCGTCCGGGCTGCGGTACGTCCGGGCGCTGCCGACCACCCCCGACACGCCGGCGAAGGTCCCCGCGGACTGAGTCCGGTGCGCCCGGCCGCTGCCGCCGCGCGCCCGCCGGTGCGCGGCGCGAGCCGGGCCGTGCACCCGTCCACGGCGTCAGACGGGCTGCACAGCCGCGGTCCCGGCGTGCGAGGCTGTGAGCTGCAGAACTCGCGGAACGTGCGGAGTCCGCGGACGGCGGGCCGGAAGGGGTGCCGGATGTATCTGGTCGCGGGTGCGGGCGGCAACGTCGGGTCCGAGGTGGTCAGGGCGCTGGCCGAGCAGGGCGCCGAGGTCCGCGCGCTCAGCCGCGGCGGCGCGCTGCCCGGGCTGCCGCCGCGCGCCACCGCCGTGGCCGGCGACCTGGACGACCCCGAGTCGCTCGCCGGGCCCCTCGACGGCGTCGACGGCGTCTTCCTGCTCCCCGGCTACCGCGACATGCCCGGCCTCCTCGCCCAGGTCGTCCGCGCCGGAGTGGGCCGCGTCGCGCTGCTGTCCGGGCGCTCCGCCGCCAGCGGCGACATGGGCAACGCCGTCACCGCGTACATGGTCCGCTCCGAGGAGGCCGTCCGCGCAGCCGGCATCCCCTGGACCGTCGTCCGCCCCAGCGCCTTCGCCGCCAACGCCCTGCGCTGGCAGTCGCAGTTGCGCACCGGCGACGTGGTGCGCGGCCCGTTCGCCGACGTGCCGGTCGCCTGCATCGACCCGTACGACGTCGGCGAGGTCGTCGCCGACACGCTCCTCGGCGACGGCCACGAGGGCAGGGTCTACGAGCTGTCCGGCCCCGAGCCGCTGCTGCCCGGCGAGCAGGTGACCGTCCTCGGCGACGTGCTGGACCGGCCGCTGCGCTTCGAGGGGCTGGACGACGCGACGGCGCGCGCGGAGATGGCGGCGGCGATGCCGCGCGCGTACGTCGACGCCTTCTTCGACTTCTACCGCGGCGGCGCGCTGGACGAGTCGCCGGTGCTGCCGACGGTGTACGACATCACGGGGCGGGAGCCGCGGACGTTCGAGCAGTGGGCCCAGACCCACGCCGACGCCTTCGCCGCCTGACCGCTGCCGCCCGACCGGGCTTCCGCCCGATCCCGTCCGCCTTTCCGCGCCCCGGCGATGAGTTTTCGTGCATCACACAGTCAGTACCGGTAGCGGGTGCGGTGAAGGCGACCAGAGAGGGCGGAGCGGCGATGGCTACGGCGAACACGGCGGCCGAGGAGGACTTCCTCCGGTTGTCCGACCCCTACCGGCGCGAGCTGCTCGCGCACTGTTACCGCATGCTCGGCTCCGTCCACGACGCCGAGGACCTGGTGCAGGAGACGTACCTGCGCGCCTGGCGCTCGTACGACAACTTCGAGGGCCGCTCCTCCCTGCGCACCTGGCTCCACACCATCGCCACCCGCGCCTGCCTCACCGCCCTGGAGCGGCGGCAGCGCCGCCCCCTGCCCACCGGCCTCGGCGGCCCCGGCGACGATCCGGCCGGGCAGCTCACCGAGCGGCCCGAGGTGCCCTGGCTGGAGCCGGTGCCGGACGCGCTGGTCGAGTCGGCGGAGACCGATCCGGCGGCGGTCGTCGGGTCGAGGGAGTCCGTGCGGCTCGCGTTCGTCGCCGCGCTGCAGCACCTGCCGCCGCGGCAGCGCGCGGTGCTGCTGCTGCGCGACGTGCTGCGCTGGAAGGCGGCGGAGGTCGCCGAGCTTCTGGGTACGTCGACGGCGTCCGTCAACAGCGCGTTGCAGCGCGCCCGGGCGCAGTTGGAGAAGGTCGCGCCGAGCGAGGAGTCCGTCACCGAGCCGGCGGACGCCGCCCAGCGCGAGCTGCTGGACCGGTACGTCGAGGCGTTCGTCACCAAGGACGTCCAGGAGATCGTGCGCCTGTTCACCGAGGACGTGATCTGGGAGATGCCGCCGTTCCCCGAGTGGTTCCGCGGGCCGGAGCGGGTGGCGACGCTCGCCACCGTGAAGTGCCCGTACGCGCCCGGGGAGGCGCGGCTGCTTCCGGTGGGCCTCAACGGGCAGCCGGGCTTCGCGCTCTACACCCGCGGCCCGGACGGCGCCTATCGCCCCTTCGCGCTGCACGTGCTGACCGTCGCGCCCGGCGGGCGCGCCATCTCGCACGTCGGCTGCTTCTTCGACACCTCCCTGTTCGCCTCCGCGGGCCTCCCGGAGATCCTGACCGACGCGGAGCTGACCGACGCGGACCTGCCCGGCGGGGGGAACCGATGAGGCCCGACGGGAGCGCGCCCACGGCGCTGCTCGGCGGCGTGGCCCTGCTGGAGCGGTCGGTGACGTACGCCCTGGGCGTCCTGCACCGGGTCGGCCCCGGCGACCTGCGCCGGCCCACGCCGTGCGCGCAGTGGGACCTCGGGCAGCTCCTCGCGCACGTCGGCGACTCCCTCGCCGCGCTCAACGAGGCCGCCGACACCGGCCACATCGCCCTCAAGCCGCAGGCCGCGTACAGCCTCGCCGACCCGGTCACGGCGGTACGGGACCGGGCCAGGCGGCTGCTCGGCGCGTGGGCGGCGGTGCGGCGGCGGGAGCTGGTGACGGTGGGCAGCCTGCCGCTGGCGGCGGCGGTCGTGACGTGCACGGGCGCGCTGGAGCTGGCGGTGCACGGCTGGGACCTGGCCCGCGCCAGCGGGCAGCCGGAGCAGGTGCCGGCGGCGCTGGCGGAGGAACTTCTGGAGCTGGCGCCGCTGTTCGTGGTGGCGGAGGACCGGCCGGCGCGGTTCGCGACGGTGCAGTGGGTGCGGGAGGGGGCGGAGCCGGGGGAGCGGCTGGTGGCGTACCTGGGGCGCAGGCCGGACTGGGCGGGCTGAGGGGGCGTACGGGCGCGGGGCGGCTCGTGTCGTACGCGACCGGGCGGTGCGCCGCTCCGGGCCGGCCTGTGACGGGGCCGGTCCGGGCGGGCGCCCCGCGGCCGGTGGTCGCGGGCGGGCCGGGTGTTCCGCGCGCGGGCGTCCCGCGCGCCGGCGTTCAGTCCGGGGTGCCCTCCGCGTACCGCGTCGGCGGCGCGCCCACCGTCGCGGTGAAGTCCCGCGTCAGGTGGGCCTGGTCCGCGTAGCCCAGGTCCGCCGCCAGCGCCGCGAGGTCCGGCGGCGTGCCCGCGTCCGCCCGCGCCGCCGCCTCCTGGAGGCGGGCCCGCCGCAGCACCCACTTCGGGCTCGCCCCGACGTACTCCGCGAACAGCCGCTGCAGCCGCCGTACGGACATCCCCGCCGCCGCGGCGACCTCGGTCACCCGCAGCAGCCCCGGCTCCGCCGCGATCCGCGCCACCACGGCCGCCGCCTCCTCGGCGGCCGGCTCCGGCGCCGCCGGCAGCAGCGGCCGGAGGAAGTCCTCCGCGAGGGCGCACATCTCCGCCACCGCGCCCGCCCGCAGCACCGCGCGGCTCACCTCCGCCACCCCGGGCCCGAACAGCTCCGCCGCCGGCACCCGCCGGTCCGCCAGCTCCGCGACAGGCCCCCGCGCCAGCGGCCGGAAGCCGCCCGGCCGGAACCGCACCCCGAGCACCTGCCCCGCGCCGGTCAGCCGGCGCACGAACAGGTCGCGCTGCACCCCGTACACCAGCGGCTCGGGCTCCTCGAAGACCAGGTGCAGGTTCGGGTGGGTGAGGACCTTCGTGTCGTACGTGTCCGCGTCCGGCAGGTGCCAGCGCACGTGCCAGTAACCGTCGACGAACGGCGCCACCGCCGGGCCGGGCGCGCGGCGGTCGAGCGCGGCGAGCCGGGCGTGCTCGCCGGGGTGCAGCACACCGCGCACGTCGTCGAATCCGGAGCCGGGCATACGCGCAGCGTAGCTGTCGCGTTTGTTCAAGACCGGCCGCGGTGGCCGCCCTACCTTCGCCGGTATGAGCAGCGAGAACAGCCACCACGCCACCGAGAACGCAGCCGGAAACGCAGCCGGAAGCGCAGATGTGTACGCGCTGATGAAGGAGTGCGCCGCCGAGGCGGCGCGTGTCGCCCGCGGCGTACGGCCGGAGCAGTTGGCCGGCCCCACGCCCTGCGCGGAGTGGGACGTCCGCGCGCTCGTCAACCACTGGGTCGCCTTCACCTCCCACGGCCTGGAGCACCGCGCCCACCGCACCCGGCTCCCCGACGAGCTGCCGCAGCGCGACTTCGCCGCGGAACCGGGCTGGGCGGAGGCGTACGCCGCGCAGCTCGACCGCGCCGTCGCCGCCTGGGCGGCGCCCGCGGCCTGGGAGGGCGACGTGGACCTGGGCTTCCTGGCGATGCCGGCGCCGGAGGTGGCGGCGGTGATCGTCAAGGAGATGGCGGTGCACGGCTGGGACGTGGCGCGCGCGACCGGGCAGGAGTTCCGTGCGTCCGCGGGGGTGGCGGCGCTGGTGCTGCGGGTCGCGGAGGACCACGGCGAGATGTACCGGCAGTACGACGGCTTCGCCGACCCCGTGCCCGTACCGCGGGACGCCCCGGCCTTCGACCGCGCCCTGGCCGCGACGGGCCGCGACCCGCGGCACCCGGTCGCCTGACCCCGGACCTACGCCAGCTCGAAGCCGGTCGTCGACGGGATGTGCGCCGGCACCGCCTCGTGGCGGTCGCCGACGTTCACCGTGCCGGCCGGCTCGAACATCATGATCGCCGTCCCGGGCGCGGCCACCGGCCGGTGCTCGACGCCGCGCGGCACGGTGAACACCGCGCCCTTCGGCAGCGTGACCGTCCGCTCGCCGCCGCCCGCCTCCCGCAGGCCGATGCGCAGCTCGCCCTCCACGACGAGGAAGAACTCGTCGGTGTGCTCGTGTACGTGCCACACGTGCTCGCCCTCAGCGTGGGCGAGCTTGACGTCGTAGTCGTTGACCCGCGCGACGACGTGCGGGCTCCACGGCTCCCCGATGCGCTCCAGCGCGTCGCGGAGGGCGGTGGGCTCGGCGGGGTGGGTGCTCACGGTCGGCTCCTCGCTTCCGTCACCGCGGGGGTGCGGTGATCTCCAGGACGCCATCCTGCGCGTGACAGGAGGTCGCGGGGAGTGCTACGAATCGCACATGCCGCAAGAATCCTCGCAGGAGCGCCGGGCGCCCGGGCCGCCCCGGCCGCACCGCGTCGCCATGCTCGTGGACGCCGGCTCCAACCCCTTCGAGATGGGCATCGCCACCGAGCTGTTCGGGCTGCGCCGGCCCGAGCTGGACGTGGCGTGGTACGACTTCACGCTCTGCGCCCCCGCCCCCGGCGTGCGCATGCACGACGGCTTCTTCACCCTCTCCGGCGTCCCCGGCCTCGCCGCCGCCGACACCGCGGACACCGTGATCGTCCCCAACCGCCCCGACGACACCCCGCCCACCGCCCCCGTCGTCGCCGCCATCCGCCGCGCCGCCGACCGGGGCGCCCGGCTCGTGAGCTTCTGCACCGGCGCGTACGCCCTGGCCGCCGCCGGCGTGCTCGACGGCCGCCCGGCGGCGATCCACTGGCGCTGGGCCGACCGCTTCGCCGCCCGCCACCCGGCCGTACGGGTCCGGCGCGACGTGCTCTTCGTGGACGACGGCGACGTGCTCACCGCCGCCGGCAGCGCCGCCGCCCTGGACCTGGGGCTGCACCTGATCCGCCGCGACCACGGCGCCGAGGTGGCCAACCACGTCAGCCGGCGCCTCGTCTTCGCCGCCCACCGCGACGGCGGCCAGCGGCAGTTCATCGAGCGCCCGGTGCCGGCGGTGCCGGACGCCTCGCTCGCCCCGGTGCTCGCCTGGGCGGCGGAGCGCCTCGACCGGCCGCTGACCGTCGCCGACCTGGCCGGGCAGGCCGCCGTCAGCCCCGCCACGCTGCACCGGCGCTTCGTCCGCGAGCTGGGCACGACGCCGCTGGCGTGGCTCACCGGGGAGCGGGTGGCGCTGGCGTGCCGGCTGATCGAGCGCGGGGAGACCCGGCTGGAGGTGGTGGCGCGGACGAGCGGTCTGGGCACGGCGGCGAACCTGCGGACGCAGGTGCGGCGGCGTACCGGGCTGAGCCCGTCGGCGTACCGGGCCCGCTTCGGCCCGGCGGCGGGCTCCGTACCTGCCGGTCCCGGCGCGGGTCCCGTACGCGCCCGGCCCGAACCGGAAAAGGAGTCGGAGCCCGCACCCGGCCGCTGCTAGCCTCCTGCCCATGAAGCGCGCTGTGCAGACGACGACGCCGGACACCGTCCCGGCGCGCTGACCCACGACCCAGCAGAAAGCCCCGGGGCGACCGCCCCGGGGCTTCGGCGTGCACGACCCCGCGGGCGGCCCCCGACCCACCCCGCGAGGAGCCCACCGTGAAGGACCACCGCCGCCTCGGCCGCGAACTCGACCTCTTCGGCACCGACCCGCTCATCGGCGCCGGCCTGCCCTACTGGCTGCCCGCCGGCGCCGCCGTCCGGCAGGCGCTGGAGGAGTACGTCGCCGACGCCGAACGCCGCGCCGGCTACCAGCGCGTCTACTCACCCGTGCTCGGCAAGCGCGAGCTGTACGAGCTGTCCGGCCACTGGGAGCACTACCGCGACGACATGTTCCCTCCGATGCGCCTCGGCAGCCAGGACGGCGGCCCGGGCGGCGAGGAAGTCGTGCTCCGCCCCAGCCTCTGCCCCCACCACGCCCTCATCTACCGCTCCTGCGAGCGCAGCTACCGCGAACTCCCGCTGCGCATGGCCGAGCTGGGCGGCATGTACCGCGCCGAGCCGTCCGGCGTCCTCGGCGGCCTCACCCGCGTACGCGCCATCCAGCTCAACGACGCGCACCTCTTCTGCACCCTGGAGCAGGTCGCCGACGAGGCGCTGGCGGCGCTGCGGATGATCCGCGAGGCGTACGCCGCGATGGGCCTGGAGGCCGCCCGCTACCGGCTCTCGCTGCCGGGCACCGGCGGCAAGTACGTGCGCGACCCCGAGCTGTGGCGGCGGGCCGGGGCGCTGCTGGAGAAGGCGCTCGCGGCGGCGGGGATCGCGTACGAGGCCGAGGAGGGCGAAGCGGCGTTCTACGGGCCGAAGATCGACGTGCAGGTGCGCGACGCGGCGGGCCGCGAGGCGACCCTGTCCACCGTGCAGGTCGACTTCCACCAGCCGGCGCGCTTCGGCCTCGCGTACGTGGGCGCGGACGGCGGGCGGCACCGCCCGGTGATGGTGCACCGGTCGGTCGTCGGCAGTGCGGAGCGGGCGGTGGCGCAGCTCGTGGAGGTGCACCAGGGGGCGTTCCCGCCGTGGTTGGCGCCGGTGCAGGCGGTGGTGCTGCCGGTGGGTGAGGCGGAGGCGGCGCCGGCGCAGGCGCTGCTGCGGCGGTGCGTCGAGGCGGGGCTGCGGGCGGAGTCGGCGGGGCCGGAGGGGGGCACCCTGGGCGCGCGGGTACGGGCCGCGCGGCTGGCCCCGTACCAGGTGGTGATCGGCTCGCGGGAGGCGGCCGTGGGGGCGGCGGCGGTGCGGCTGCGCGACGGGCGGCGGCCGGCGCCGCTGCCGGTGGCGGAGGCGGTGGCGCGGATGGCGGCGGCGGTGGCGGCGCGGCGCCCGGAGCTGTGGCCGGAGCCGGCGCCGTCGCATTCCCCGGCCCGGGCTGCGGATCAGGGGATCGGCTGATCAGAGACCGTCGAGGTCGTGCCAGTGCTCCTGCCAGCGCCAGTCGATGGGCTGGTCGGCGCGCTGGTAGCGGATGTCGGTCGACAGCCGGTACGTGGTGGCCGTGTTGTCCAGCGACGCGTGCACCATGTGCGCCGAGTGGACGACCATGTCGCCCGCCGCGTAGTCCGCCAGGAGCCACCGCGCGTCGTACTCCTCCGCCAGCGCCGGCAGGTCGGCCGTGAGCGAGGCGGCCGGGCGCTTCAGCGTGCCCGCCGCCTCCTCCGCGAGCACCCGCACGTGGCTGCCCTCCAGGTAAACGAGACCGCCCAGTTCCACGGGGCAGTCGCCGAGCGGGATCCACGAGCTGAGCACCCGGTCCGTACCCTCGCGGAGGTAGACGAGGTCGTAGTGGGCCTGCGTGGCAGTGCCGACCCCGGCCTCGCCGGGCCGGGTGTGGCGCAGGATCTTCCGCCGGTGCAGGAACGTGTCGCCGCCGAGGAACCAGGCGTACCAGTCCCGCACCGCGGGCTGCGCGCAGAACGCCGCGTACTCCGCTCCCGGCACCACCCGCCCGAACAGCGCCGCGCGCTGTTCGCCGCGCGGCAGTTCGGGGTCGACGTGCGCGAAGTAGAAGCGGCGGAAGTCCCGTACGCCGCGGGGGTCGAGCGCCCCGCGCAGCCACAGGTACCCCTCCCGCCGCAGCCGCTCCCACAACGCCCGCCGGTCGCCCCGCTCGGAGTCCGGCACGGCGTGCAGTTCGCCGAGGCGGCGGGGGGACTCGTCGAGCACGTAGCCGTTGGAGGTGACCATGACCTCAGAATGACCGCGGGGGCCGTTCCGCGACCAGGGCCGCGCGGATACTTCCGGCCGCGGCACCGGGGCGCGAAGGCCCCGGGGGCGGCTCGCCGTCAGCTCTCCTTCGCGTACTCCGACGCCATCTGGCCGGCGAAGTCGTAGACGATGACCTGCTCGTCCCCGACGACCCAGGCGTCATGTCCCGGAGGGCAGACGAAGGCGTCGCCGGCCTGCACCTCGGACTCCTGGCCGCCGTCCATGCGGATGCGCATGCGTCCCTGAGCGACGTATCCGTTGTGGTGCACCATGCAGCTTTCGGTACCCGCCAGGGGTTTCACCGATTCCGACCAACGCCAGCCCGGCTCGAAAGTGGCGACCGCGAAATCCAGGCCGGTCATGTGCAGCGCTTCGATATGACCGCGGGGGAAGTCGCGCCGCTCGTCCGGCTTCTCGATGGTCTTGACTTCCAGCATCGCGATACCTCCCTTCTGTCGCTATTCCAGTCTGCGCTTCGCGCACCCGGCACGGCAAACAGAAGGGGGTTTCGCGGGCGGTGCTATACCCCCGAGTAGGAGTGCAGGCCGTCGACGAACATGTTGACGCCGTAGTAATTGAAGAGGAAGCACAGGAACGCGAAGATCGCCAGATACGCGGCCTTGCGGCCCTTCCACCCGGCCGTGGCGCGGGCGTGCAGGTAGGCGGCGTACGCGACCCAGGTGATGAACGACCAGACCTCCTTGGGGTCCCAGCCCCAGTAGCGGCCCCAGGCGCTCTCGGCCCAGATCGCGCCCGCCACGATGGTGAAGGTCCAGAAGGGGAAGACCGCCGCGTTCACCCGGTACGCGAACTTGTCCAGCGACCCCGCCGCCGGCAGCCGGCTGAGCACCGAGCGCGCGAACGAGCCGGGCTGCGCGCCCTTCGGGTTAGCGAGCTTCGCCTCGTAGCGGTCGCGGAAGAGGTAGAGGACCGTCGAGACCATGCCGAGGTAGAACAGCGCCCCGCAGGCGATGGCGAGCGAGACGTGGATCCACAGCCAGTACGAGTCCAGCGCGGGCACCAACTGGTCGCTGTCGGTGTAGAGCACGGACACGGCCAGGCCGAGGTCGAGCAGGACCGTGGTGACCAGGGGCAGGCCCATCCAGCGGACGTTCTTGCCGGCCGCCAGGAAGGCGAGGTAGGAGGCCACCGCGACCACGGAGAAGGTCGTGGAGAACTCGTACATGTTGCCCCACGGCGCCCGCTGCACCGACAGGGCGCGCGTCAGCACCCCGGCGGCGTGCAGCGCGAAGGCCAGCACCGTGAGGGAGATGGCGACGCGGCCGTAGAGGTCGCCCTGCTCGTCGCCGCCCGCGGCGCCGGGACCGTCGGGTACGTCCCGCTCGCCGGACGTGGCGCGCGTGACGACCTTCGGGCGCTCCAGCACGGCGGTGCCGCCGCCGCGCTTCTTGACCGTCACGGAGACGGCGGGCGCGTCGGCGGCCGCCTGCTTCGGCGTGAGCGCCGCGGCGGTCGTGCCCACGCGGCTCCGGCCGCCGAAGACCCACTCCCCGACGTGCGCGAAGAAGGCGAGGGCGTAGACGGCCATCGACGAGTAGACGAGGACGTTGCTGATGTCCGCCAGGTTCTGGTTGGTCGCGGCAGCGATGTTCACGCGCGCGCTCCTTCGTCGGGCTTGGCTTCGGGCCCTTCGGGCTCGTCGGGATCTTCTGACTGGGACGTACCGGCCCCGGTCCCGCGGGAGGCGGACGCGGCGGGCTCGGACTCGTCGGACTCGGGCTCCTGCGACGTGCCTTCGGACTCTACGGACGTCGGGCCGGCCGCCGCGGACCCACCCCCGGTTGCGCCGGATTTGTCCCCGGGGGCCCGGGACTGCCTCGGGACCGCCACCGCGCCGGCAGACTCGTCAACCGACTCGTCAGCCGCCGCGTCCTGCGCGTCGGCCACCGCCGGCGCCCCGTCCGTCTGCAGCGCCACCGCCAGGTCCGCCAGCTCCTCCGGCAGCCGCGCGCTCTCGCTGCGCCCGAGCCCCGCCAGCTCCACGACCGTACGGCCGTCCGCGCCCGTCGCCGTACGCAGCCACACGCGCCGGCGCTGGATGAACAGCGACCCGGCGAGGCCGACGACCGCGAGGAGGGACCCGGCCAGCGCCCAGTAGTTGCCGGGCTGCTGGGAGATCTGGAAGCTGGCCCACCGGTCCAGCCGCTCGAACTCCAGCGACCCCGCGCCGTTCGGCAGCGTGAACGTGTCACCGGGCCGCAGCGCCTTCTTCAGCGGCTCGCCCTTCTTGTCCTTGAACTGCGTCAGCCGCTCCGTGTCGAGCTGGTACACGTTCTGCGGCACGCCGGCGTCCATGCCGAGGTCGCCGCGGTAGGCGTTGAGGAACAGCGCGGGGTACTCGGGCCCCGGGAACTGCGAGACCATGCCCTCCTTGCTGTAGCCGCCGAAGGTCGGGGTGAAGAAGCCCTGGAAGGCGATCTGCGTCTTCTTGCCGTTCTCGTCCCGGTAGTCCGGGACCTTGATCGCGCCGGTCGAGGTGTGGTTGCCGTCCTGCGGCAGGAACGCGACCGGGCCGCTGAACGCCACGTCGCCCTGGCCGTCGCGGACCGTGACGACGGGCGCGTAGCCGTGGCCGATGAGGAAGATCTTGGTGTCGTCGATCTGCAGCGGGTGGTTGACCTCGATACGTTCCTTGTGCTGCTCGCCGGCCGCGCCCTCCCACCAGGTGACGTCGGCGTAGAACTCGCGCGCTGTGCCGCGCTGGGGCCCGTCCTTCTCGAACGTCGCCGTGAAGTCGTCCAGCGTGAAGCCGAACGAGTCGAGGTCGGCGCCGAACGTGGAGTCCTGGAAGTCGTCGTACTGGGTGAGGGTGTTGGCGAAGCCGTCGCCCTTGACGATCAGCTTGCCGCCCTCGACGCGGAAGAGGTTCCCGGCGGCGAAGGCGACGAGGAGGACGAAGAGCGCGATGTGGAAGAGCAGGTTGCCGGCCTCGCGCAGATAGCCCTTCTCGGCGGCGATCGCGCCGCCGTCGCCGGCCGGCGCCACGGCGTAGCGGAACCGGCGCCGCCGGAAGATCCGCTCCGCGGCCTCGCGCACCTCCGCCGCCTCGGCCTCGGTCTCCCACGTCGTGTACGCGGGCAGCCGCGTCAGGTTGCGCGGGGCGCGCGGCGGGCGGGCGCGGAGCTGGCCGACGAACTGCCACGAGCGCGGGATGATGCAGCCGGCGAGCGAGACGAACAGCAGGATGTAGATCGCCGAGAACCACACCGAGCTGTAGACGTCGAAGAGCTGCAGCTTGTCGTAGATCGGCGCGAGCGTCTCGTGCTCCTCGCGGAACCGGTTGACGGCGATCTCGTCGACCGTCGTCTGCGGGATGAGCGAGCCGGGAATCGAGCCGAGCGACAGCAGGAACAGCAGTATCAGCGCCACGCGCATCGACGTGAGCTGCCGCCAGAACCAGCGCGCCCACGCCACCAGCTCGCGCCCGAACGAGCCGCCCTGCGGCAGCGGACTCTGCGGCGAGTCGTCGACGGGCGCCGTGGACAACTGGGACGCGGCGGCAGTCAGCTCGCGTTCGTCCGTCGTGCTCATGGTCAGATCCCCACAGTGAAGGTCGACGACCAGACCTGCATCTCGTTGATGATGCGATCCCAGGCGCCGGTGAGTAGCAGGATGCCGGTCACGACGAGCATGCCGCCGCCGACTCGCATGACCCACACATAGTGCTTCTTCACCCAGGCGAACGCTCCGAGCGCCCGCCGGAAGGCGATGGCGGCGACGATGAACGGCAGCCCCAGGCCCAGGCAGTACGCCACCGTCAGCAGCGCGCCGCGGCCGGCGCTGGCCTCGTTCGTGGACAGCGCGAGCACCGACATCAGCGTCGGCCCGATGCACGGCGTCCAGCCGATGCCGAAGACCATGCCGAGCATCGGCGCCCCGGCGAGACCCACCGCGGGCCGCTTGTGGATGCGGAACTCCCGCTGCGTGAGGCCGCCGAGGGTGCCGCCCAGTATCCCCATGAACGTCAGCCCGAGCAGTATGGTCAGCGCCCCGACGACCTTGGAGATCGTCTCCCGGTGCTCCAGCAGGTTGTTGCCGACCCCGCCGAAGAACGCCCCCGTCGAGACGAAGACCGCGGTGAAGCCGAGGACGAAGAGCCCGGCGCCGGCGGCCATCCGGCCGCGGCGGGCGTTCTCCAGGTCGGTGCCGCTGACCCCGGTGACGTAGCTGAGATAGCCGGGCACGAGCGGCAGCACGCACGGGGAGAAGAAGGACACCAGGCCGCCGAGCAGCGCGACCGGCAGGGCCAGCAGCAGGGCCCCGGTCAGCACGGTCTGGTTCGGCTCCATGGGCGTCAGGTCACTTCTCCTCGATGACCGGTTCGAGCGCCTCGCGCAGCTCCTTCTCGGAGAGCGGCTTGAGGGCCCGTACGGCGATCTTCCCCTGCCGGTCGAGGATGAGCGTGGAGGGGATGGCCTGCGGCGACAGGCTGTTCTTCGGGAACTTCAGGATCAGCTTGCCGGACGGGTCGTACAGGCTCGGGTACTCGATGCCGAAGGAGCGGTCGAACGCCTCGGCGTTGGCCACGTCGAGGTCGCGGGTGTTGATGCCCACGAACCGCACGCCGCGGTCCGCGGTGTCCTCGGAGACCTTGCGCAGGTTCGGCGCCTCGGCGCGGCAGGGGGCGCACCAGGAGCCCCACACGTTGAGGACGACGATCTTGCCGCGGTAGTCGGAGAGCGCCAGCTCCCCGCCGTCGGTGGTCTCGCCGGAGATGTCCGGGGCGGCGAGGCGCTCGCTCGCCTTGACCGTGGTGAGCTGCCCGGTGCCGCTGACGAACTGCGTGTTGCCGCCGGAGGACGTCGCGTCGTCGCCGCACGCGGTCAGCACCAGCGCGCCGGCTGCGGCCGCGGCGGCGGCCGCGAGGGTCCGGCGGTGGAGCCTCCTCGCAGAAATCATGTGAAAAGTTTCGCATGGGCCGGAGAGGGATCTTCTCCACCCCCCTCTAGCGCGGGGCGGCGGGGAAGAGGGGCTGCTCATGGGTCCGCGTACGGGGCGGGAAACCGGAAGCCGGGGGACGGTGAGCCCTGGAGCCGGACCCATGCGGTACGCGCCCCGCGCTCCCCGCCCTCTGCGTCCCTCGCTCCACGCCCTACGCCCTACGCCCGCGGGGCGTTGGCCGCCGCACCGCGGATGGCGCCTCGGCCGAACCTGCGCTGCGCCCCCGCGAGGAGGTGCGGCGGCACGAGGTCGCGGGCGGGCTCGCTGTAGCCGACGGAGACGATGTCGTCGCCGTCGAACGTGAACGTCGTCAGCGACGCCAGCGTGCACTGCCGCGACCGCGGGTCGTGCCACAGCCGCCGCCCCTCGGCGAAGCTGCGCAGCACCCAGATCGGCAACTGGTGGCTGACGCAGACCGCCTCGTGGCCTCGGGCGGCCTCGCGCGCGGACTGCAGCGCGCCCATCATCCGGACGACCTGCTCGATGTACGGCTCGCCCCAGGAGGGGCGGAGGGGGTTGGTGAAGTACTTCCAGTTCGCCGGCCTGCGCAGCGCGCCGTCCCCCACGCCGAACGCCTTGCCCTCGAAGACGTTGGCCGCCTCGATGAGCCGGTCGTCGGTGGCGGCCGTCAGGCCGTGCGACTTCGCGACGGGCGCGGCGGTCTCCTGCGCGCGCTCCAGCGGGGAGGCGACGACGTACCGGACGTCGCGGTGGGCGAGGTGCTCGGCCACGCGCTCGGCCATCCGGCGGCCCAGGTCCGAGAGGTGGTAGCCGGGGTTGCGGCCGTAGAGGACGCCGTCGGGGTTGTGGACCTCACCGTGCCGTACCACGTGCACGACGGTGAGATTCCCTTCATCTTTACCGCGCATGTCAGCCATTTTGGAACGTCCTACCCGCCACCCCGGGAACCGCCCCCCGCTTCGGCCGCGGCGCGGGCCGCGACCGGCAGCGCGCGGGCGATCCGCTCCACCGCGCCCTCGTCCAGGGCCGTGGAGACGAACCAGCACTCGAAGGCGGACGGCGGCAGGTACACGCCCTCGGCGAGCATCGCGTGGAAGAAGGCCGTGAACTGCTCCGTCCGCTGCGCCTTCGCGCCCTCGTAGTCGGTCACGGGGGAGTCGGGGTCGGTGAAGAAGACGGAGAACATGTTGCTCGCCGCCTGCACCCGGTGCGCCACACCCTCCTTGCTCAGCGCCTCCGTGACGAGCTGCCGGAGCTGCCGCGAGACGGCGTCCAGGGCCGCGTACGCCGCGTCGTCCAGCAGCCGGAGCTGCGCGAGCCCGGCGGCGGTGGCGACGGGGTTCCCGGAGAGCGTGCCCGCCTGGTACACGGGCCCGGCGGGCGCGAGCCGCGCCATGACGTCCGCCCGGCCGCCGAACGCGGCGGCGGGGAAGCCGCCGCCCATGACCTTGCCGAAGGTCATCAGGTCCGGCGTCACGCCGTCGACGCCGTACCAGCCGGCCTTGGAGGTACGGAAGCCGGTCATCACCTCGTCGGACACGTACAGCGCGCCGTGCTCGGCGCACAGGTCCTTCAGGCCCTGGTTGAAGCCGGGCAGCGGCGGCACCGCACCCATGTTCCCGGGCGACGCCTCGGTGATCACGCAGGCGATGTCGCCGGGGTGCTCCTCGAACGCCGCGCGGACGGCTGCCAAATCGTTATAAGGCAGCACGAGCGTCTCGCCGGCCTGCGCGCCGGTGACCCCCGGTGTGTCCGGCAGCCCGAGGGTGGCCACCCCGGAGCCGGCCGCGGCGAGCAGCGCGTCGACGTGCCCGTGGTAACAGCCGGCGAACTTCACGACCTTCGCCCGCCCGGTGAACCCGCGCGCCAGCCGGATCGCCGACATCGTCGCCTCGGTGCCCGACGAGACGAGTCGTACCTGCTCAGCGGGGGTGACCCGGGAGACGATCTCCTCCGCGAGCGCCACCTCACCCGCGCCCGGAGTGCCGAAAGACGTCCCCCGCGCGACGGCCTCCTGCACCGCGGCGGTCACCTCGGGATGCGCGTGGCCGAGGATCATCGGTCCCCACGAGCAGACGAGGTCGACGTACTCCCGGCCGTCGGCATCGGTCAGGTACGGACCCTTCCCCGACACCATGAACCGGGGCGTACCGCCCACGGCGCGGAACGCGCGCACCGGAGAGTTCACGCCGCCCGGCGTCACGGCGGCCGCACGGTCGAAGAGCTTCTGCGAGACTGGAGCCTGGTACGGATAGGTCACGCAAACCATGGTCTCAGAGTCGCAAGACGACCCGCGCCGGGGTGTTTCGCGGGCGCGTTGCTGGGGATGTAGCTGAGACGATGATCGGGTTGCGCGGCGGGGGCAGTGCACATCTGAGAGCAGTCGGGTGGAGATATGCATCGCGGTGGCGAACTGGGCGAGGGGACCGATGACCGAGGGCCCCGGCGTGCCAGGTCCGGACGCCATCGCCGGGTGAACCACGGCGGCGAGGGCGTGAACAAGAACGACGGCCGGTCTGGCGGCGTGACGTACAAGTACTTCGGCGCGCCCGACGGCGCGACGGCGGCCCGCGTGCCCATCTCGATGCGCCCGGAGGAGCTGGGCGGGGACGAACTCGGCCAGGGCGGGCTCTTCGCCAAGGTCAAGCCCGAGACGATGTCCGCGATGGTCCTCACCGGCATCGAGGGCATACCGCTCCACAAGGTCCCGCCCCTGGAACTCGTCGTCCTCCACCCCGACTACGCGGTGGTCCGCCTCCCCATGACGGTCGTCGACCCCCTCCGCGGCATCGGCGAGGAAGAGGTCGGCGCCGCCGCCTTCATCTGGTCCACGGTTCCCGACCGCGGCGGCCCCCGCGACGCCTTCGACGTCTACCGGATGCTCCACGAATGGCAGGAGTTCGCCGACAGACTGCACGAGGCGGGCCACCAGCCGTACTGCCTGGTCTGGCCCTGACCTGCGTTTTAGTGGGTTACGGTCTCGGTTGCGGGAGGGGCCTCAGGGGTCTCACGAAGGCGGTGATCAGGCCGCCAGGGCACTTCGGGGGACATGCAGGAGGCCGTGCATGCGTCGCGGGCGCGGCGGCCAGCCGCCCGGGGCGGGGGTCAGGCGGTGTGCGGGGTGTGCTCCCAGTGCGTCAGCCAGTCGTGCGCGAGGCGGGCCATGTTCTTCTTCCACTCCTGCGGGTCGTGGCGGGCGATCTCGTCCCACATGCGTGCGCACGCCGTGGAGAAGGCGGTCACGGCCGTGGTCGGTGCTGTCGCCCAGGACGGGAACCAGCGGTGGGCGAAGGCATCGGCGTCGGCTGCGGTGTGGCCGGCCTCCATCAGGCGCAGGATCAGTACAGCCGGGTCGATCCAGGCGGCCCCGCGGGTCGGCCAGGCCCAGTCGATGAGGTGCGCCCGCTTGTCTACGAGGACGTTGTGCGGGGCGAGGTCGGTGTGCAGGAGCGTGCCGCCGGTGAACAGCTCGGCAGTCCCGGCGTCGGCGTAGGAGTCCCACCGCTGATCCGCGCGCTTGAGTGGCAGGAGATCGCCGTCCGGGCACGCGGTGCGCTGCAATTCGGTGACGGCGGCGGCGACCGCCGGAAGATCCGGGGAGCCGGGGGTAGTCGGCGTGCCTGCCGTGCAGTCGTTCGTAACCGAGCAGGTCCCAGCCCGGCGGCTTGAACGCGCCAGAGCAGCCGCGGACAGGACGGCGGCAGGTACGGCGCGACTTGCGGCCTCGCGGTGCTGGGTGGGGATCTGCGGATGGCTGGTCGGTACACCCTTGACGAACACCTCGTCGCTGGCGGTGGTGAGCGCCGTGGCGATGCCGGAGTTCACCCCGCCCCCGGTGGTGCGGGCTTCGAGCACCGGCCCGGTGCGGTACTGCACCGCGCTCCGGGCGGCGGACGGCAGATCGTCCCAGAGGACGCGGGGCATGGGCATGGGGACCTCAAGGACTACAGGCGAACCGCCCCGACCAACCCGGGCCGGGGCGGATGCGCGGAGAGCAGCCACGCGCCTGGTCGTCGTCGGCCAGCCCTTGCCCGGCAACCGCAACGACTGCCGCGCCTGGAGCGAGTCCGGCGCCAGGACCGCCGTTGGCACCACGACCACCATCGCCGATGGCGGCTACCGAGGAACAGGGCTGGTCATCCCACATCGCCGCCACACGAAGGACGAGGATCTGCCCGCCTGGAAGCAGGCGCACAACAAGTCCCACAAGCAGGTCCGGGCCCATGTCGAGCACGTCTTCGCTCGCATGAAGACGTGGAAGATCCTTCGCGACTGCCGACTGAGAGGCGACGGCGTCCATCACGCGATGCTCGGCATCGCCCACCTGCACAACCTCGCACTCACCGGGTGACGACGACCGTATTCATCTCCGATAGTCCGGCGGCGTGTGGCGGGGCCATGGCCTGCCCGTGCGGTCGACTGCAGCGGCTCGCAGCAAATCCAGCAGATGGCAGCCCGGGTAGGTGCCGAACACGGGGAACCTCCACCGGTAATAGCAGGACCAGTAGCTCACCACCCGGCGCTCGGTCCTCGCGAAGAACCACGGATTCTGCGCGATGAAGTCTCCGTACGCCAGCCGCTGGGCAGGCCGCTTGGAGAGCAGGTCGGAAAGGCCGTGCTGGATGCACTCCAAGATCTCCAAGACGTACTCGCCGGCCAACTGCACCACGAACGGCACCGCCCACGGCTCGTCGGAACTGGCGATGCGTTCGAGGTGACGCTGGCGGACCCGTCCGTCGCTGTGCCGTGAGTACAGGCAGTGAAGGATCGCCTGCTGCACTCCCGTCAGCGCGCGCACCACGTCGACGGGCGGCTCATCCTGATAGATCCGGTACGGAATGGCGACGGCTTGGTCGCCCACATACACCGAGAACGGTGACACGGGGGCGATCCGGGCGGCCGGCATGACCGCCGAGACCGCGCGAACGTCATTGGCAAGCTGGTGTGGGAACGCCGCAACCAGGTCATCGACAATCGCTACGGCTCCAGGCTGCTGCATGGCGGAAGCATAGGCGGGTCTGCTCACACCGCCCCAGCATCCACCGACAGCAGGTTGTCCGCCTCGTTTGCACTCAACCGATCATTGCGGGACAGCCCTTAGCCGGCGAATGTGAGAGCGCTGCGCCGCTTCCTGGCAGGGCGCTACGGTGGCACGCAGGACCACCGGTTCGGGTCGGGGAGGGATGGCAGGTTGATTGAGGGGGCGCTGATGGCGTTGGCTGCCGCGGGTGGTGCGGCCGTGGCGCAGGCAGCGGGCACGGATGCCTGGATCAGTTTCCGTACCAGGGTGGCTGGCTGGTTCGGACGAGGCGATGCCGAGCGGGAGCAGGCGGCCATGCGGCGCTTGGACGCCACGGCCGCCGAACTGGCTGCGGCCGCCGAACGTGGAGACGGCCAGCCTCTGCTCGTGCATGAGGCGATGTGGCGGGGCAGGTTCCAGGACTTGCTGGAAAGCCTTCAGGAGAATGAGCGGGACGAGGCCGGCCGCGTACTGCGAGCGTTGCTGGATGAGCATGCGCCGCCCGATGGTGGGGCGTCGGCCGGGGATGGTGGCCTGGCCGCCGGGCGGGACACGCATATCACCGCCGAGGGCGGCTCTATCGCCACTGGCGTCCTGCACGGAAACGCGAGCATCAGCCACCCTTCGATGCCGACTCCGCCCCAGGGCTGAGCGGAGACCCGGCGCACACAAGCCCACCCCGCGGTCGGCCACCTGACCCGGCCGCTCCTCCACGATGGGTCAGCGCCGTCGCGTCGGGCGGCAGTATCGCTGTTGGCGGAGATGTCCACGGCGACGTTACGCTGAAGGTGCCTCGTTCACCGGCGACCTGGCCGCACCAGGTCGGGACGATTCCACCGCAGGCCGGGGCCTTCCAGCACCGCGAGAATGCCGAGCAACTGCGGGAGGCGGTCGCCGAGGACGGCACTGCGGTGCTGTCCCAGGTGTTGTCCGGGATGGGCGGTGTCGGTAAGATCCAGCTGGCGGCCGACTACGCCCGCACCGCCTGGCAACTCGGACCCGAGCCCGGTGGGGTGGATGTGCTGATCTGGATCAGCGCCGGCAGCCGCGACACGATCGTGGCCGGCTACGCCCAAGCCGGCGAGGAACTGTGCGGCGCCGACACCGGCAACGCCGAGCAGGCCACGCGAACCTTCCTGGCCTGGCTCCAGCCCAAACCCGGCATCAGGCCGTGCCGCTGGCTGGTCGTCCTGGACGACGTCACCAATCCCGCCCATGTGCGGGGCCTATGGCCACCCGCCTCCCCGACCGGGCGAACCCTGGTCACCACCCGCCGCCGGGATGCCGCCCTGACGGGCCGGGGCCGCGTGGTGACCGTCGGTCTGTTCACCGAAGCCGAAGCGGTCGCCTACCTCACCGACGCCCTGAACACCTACGGCCGCAGCGAACCCGACGACCAACTCGTCAGTCTCGCCCGCGACCTGGGGTACCTTCCGCTGGCACTGTCCCAGGCCGCGGCCTACCTCACCGACACACTCCTACCCTGCGCCGCCTACCGCGACCTGCTGGCGGACCAGAAGAGGAAACTTGCCGACCTCATCCCCGAAGACGACGCTCTGCCCGACGACCAAACCTCCACCGTCGCCGCAACCTGGGCCCTATCCATCGAACACGCCAACAAGATCCCTCCGGCGGGACTGGCGCGCACCATGCTCCACCTGGCAGCCCTGCTCGACCCCAACGGCATCCCCGCCACGGTCCTCACCTCCCAGCCCGCCCTTGCACACCTCACCGAGCACCGCACCCCCTATAGGGGTGACACCCAGGCATCGGCCCAGGTCTCGGCCGAAGACGCCGTGCTTGCGCTGCGGGCCCTCCACCGGCTCAGCCTTATCGACCACAGCCCAACCACCCCCCACCAAGCCGTTCGCGTTCACCAACTCATCCAACGGGCGACCTGGGACAGCCTCGATCGCGAACAGTCTGCATGTCTCGCCCACACCGTCGCCAAAGCCCTGATCACCGTCTGGCCCGCCGTCGAAAGAGACAGGCGCCTGGCACAGGCGCTCCGCGCCAACGCTGGCGTCTTCATCAGCCGGAGCCAAGATGACCTGTGGAGGTATCGCGACGGTCTCGACATCCTCTACCGCACGGGTGTCAGCCTCGGTGAATCCGGTCAGGCCGCCGCTGCCCGCGATTACTTCAGCTCTTTGGCACAGGAGGCTGCATGCCAGTTGGGGCCACACCGCATCGGCTGCCTAACTGCCCGGGACCATGCCGCGCAATGGCTCGGGGAGGCAGGCGATGCCGCGGGCGCCGCAAGGGCGTACGAAGAGCTGCTGTCCGACTGGCTGCGACACTTCCACCCGGACCATCCCGGTGTTCTCGTCTGCCGGCACAACCTTGCCCGGTGGCGCGGGCATGCCGGTGACGCGGCCGGAGCCGTACGGGCCTACGAAGAACTGCTGCCCCTCCACCTTCGAGTACTGGGGCCGAATGACCCGAACACCCTCACCACCAGAGGTTCTCTGGCGTACTGGCGGGGAAAGGCAGGTGACGCGGCGGGCACGGCCTCCGCATTCGAGGAACTACTGGCCCTCCGGCAAGCTGCACAGGGACCCGACCACCAGGACACGCTCAACGCCCGGAACAGTATGGCGTCCTGGAAAGGCGAGGCAGGAGACCCGGATGGAGCCGTCAGAGCCCTCGCCGAACTGGTGAAAGACGACGAACGACTGCTCGGCTCCCATCACCCTTACACCCTCGCCGCCCGGAACAACCTCGCGTTCTGGCGAGGAAGAGCAGGCGACGCGGCGGGTGCAGCGTCGGAGTTCGAGCGGCTGCTTGAACAGGTAACCGAGGTGATGGGCGCAGACCACCGCCAGACGTTGACCGCACGGAGCAACGTCGCTCGGTGGCGCGGCGAGGCAGGAGACCCGGCAGGCGCCGCAATCGCATTCGTGGAACTCCTTGCCGACTGCGAGCGCGTGCTGGGCCTCGACCATCCCGACACCCTCCGGACCCGGAACTACCTCACACAATGGCAGAACCGAACGTAGGGCCGTAGCGAGAGCGGAATCGGCGGGATGCCCGGCATAAGCCCTGCGATGGCCTGACTGTCGTGCACGTTGGCGGTGGAGATGCCGATCGAGATGGGCAGGCCGGAGCAGCCGAAGATGACGTGCCGGTGAAGGGCCGTTGCACCGTCTACCCGGAGGCGCCGCAGGACGGCGGCAGTTGTCGCCAGGTACAGCCGGTTGTCGCCACAAAGACGATCTCAGCCAGCAGCGCACGGTCCCGGAACAACTCCCACAACTGGTCCGGCACCAGCTGCGGAGCCGGAACGGACGGCGCTGATCAATCAGATCGCGTCCGTTCTGCACTGCGCGCCCCAACCACCTGATCGGCCGCCTGTACGACGCGGTTTGGGGCGGCAACTAATTGTGGTCTCGGCCGCCGCGACCGCACGGGGGGCTGTGCCGCTACGACCTGGCCCCGGTGTTCACCGGCACCCCGTGCTCCTCGGCCGAGCTGTGGAGCGACATGCGTTGCGTCTACCGGCTCCGGGACACCGCGGCATACACGGCAGCACACCAGGACATGCCCGATCTTCTGCGCGAGGTCCGGTGCAGTGGTTCGCCCCGGCTCGGTCCCGTTGGTCGAAAATGCCGGTGATCAGCCCCAACTGCTGAAGCTGGATATCGCTGGTCACCGGCGATATCGGTGCATCGTCGCAGGTCAGCGATCCGCTGTGATCATTGGCTCCACGAATGGCAGGAGTTCGCCGACAGACTGCACGAGGCCGGCCACTAGCCGTACTGCCTCGTCTGGCCCTGACGGTCGAAGAGGTCTCGCCGATGCGGTGAATCAGACCCGCCGGGGCTTGGTGCCCGCGAGCGAAGTCGATGGCGTCGGCTTCACCGAGCTGGAGCGGCACGGGTTACGGACGTCGTGCTGCCGCCCGGCCTCCTCCACCAGCGTGGTGCCCTGGCGGTGCTGTGGCGCTACGCCGCCGCCCTGCGCGGCGCTGTCTTCTCCGGGAAGCCGGTGCGGAAGGAGGCGCGCTGGGTCAGGGCGGGGTTGCCGCGCCGGCCGCGGCGTCCTCCCGAGCCCTTGCGTTTCACGGGCGTCACGGCGGCTGCCGCGGGGGTGACGGGGACACCGGCGGGTGTGCGGGCACCGGTGATGCGGGCGAGTTCCGTGCTGCCGGGCTGAATGCGGGTGGTGTGTGCGGTGATGCCGGCGGCGGTGGTCAGCCGGTTCATCTCGCGGCGCTGGTCGGGCAGGACGAGGGTCACGACGGTGCCGGACTCGCCTGCGCGGGCGGTGCGGCCGCTGCGGTGGAGGTAGTCCTTGTGGTCGGCCGGCGGGTCGACGTTGACGACCAGGTCGAGGTCGTCGATGTGGATTCCGCGGGCGGCGACGTTGGTGGCGACCAGCGCGGTGACGTCGCCGGACTTGAACTGCTCAAGGGTGCGGTTGCGCTGGGACTGGGACTTGCCGCCGTGTAGCGCCGCGGCCTTTATCCCGTTGGCCCGCAGGTGCCGGGTCAGCCGGTCGACGGCGCGCTTGGTGTGCAGGAACAGCAGCACGCGGCCGTCGCGGGCGGCGATGTGGGTGGCGGCCGTGCGCTTGTCGCCGTCCGTGACGTGCAGCACGTGGTGCTCCATCGTCGCCACGGTCGCGGCGGGCGGGTCGACCGAGTGGACGACGGGGTCGGTGAGGAAGCCCCGTACCAGCCGGTCGACGTTGCGGTCCAGCGTGGCCGAGAACAGCATCCGCTGGCCGTCCGCCCGCACCTGCCGTAGCAGGGCGGTGACCTGGGGCAGGAAGCCCATATCGGCCATCTGGTCCGCTTCGTCCAGCACCGTGATACGTACCTGGTCCAGGTGGCAGTGCCCGCGGTCGGTCAGATCCCGCAGCCGCCCCGGGGTGGCCACGAGCACCTCGGCGCCGTCGCGCAGCGCGGCGGCCTGCCGCGCCAGGGACATGCCGCCGACCACCGTGGCGAGCCGCAGATGCGCCGCCCGGGCGTAGGGGGTGAGAGCCTCGGTGACCTGCTGGGCCAGTTCGCGGGTGGGCACCAGGACGAGCGCGAGCGGGCGGCGGGGGGTGGCACGCCGGCCGGTGGTACGGGCAAGCAGGGCCAGACCGAAGGCCAGGGTCTTGCCCGAGCCGGTGCGGCCGCGGCCGAGGACGTCCCGGCCGGCGAGGGAGTCGGGAAGGGTGGCCGCTTGGATGGGGAACGGAACCCTCACCCCCTGATGACGCAGCGTCGTCAGCAGTACGGGCGGCATGTCCAGGTCGGCGAACGACGCGACCGGGGGCAGCGGGGGAGTGGTGTTCGCGGGCAGCGCGAACTCACCCTGCGCGGCGGCGGGTTTCCGGCGGCCGGATCGGCGGGCAGTCTGACCACGCGAACGGCGACGGGCCGGATTGTCGGGGGCACGGGGCGCACTGCGGTTCATGGAACCTCCGTCGTCACGGCGCGTGTCGAGGAGATCCCGGCGGTGACGAGCCGCACGGAAGCCGCAGGAACGGGCCGGGGAATGGGCGAACGGCGGCGCGGTGCGAGGAGCGCTCCGGCCGCGGGGCACGGGCCCGCGCCCTGCGGCGCCGGCCCGTGCTCGTGACTTGCGCCACGTCCTCGGATCAGGGTTCAGATGAGGGTGATGTTCTCCGCCTGCAGACCCTTCTGCCCCTGCACGGCGTCGAACTCCACCTTCTGGCCCTCGGCCAGTTCGCGGAAGCCCTGAGCGTTGATGTTGGAGTGATGGGCGAAGACGTCGGCGCCGCCGTCGTCCTGGGCGATGAAGCCGAAGCCCTTTTCACTGTTGAACCACTTCACGGTGCCGGTGGCCATGTCTTTTTCTCCTTTTGGTGGCTGTGCCGGAGATCCGCACGGTGCGCGATCCCGCGTCGCCGCGATGATTACCAGGTCCGGAAAGCACCGAAAAAACAGAAATGCGCCTGAAGCTCAAAGCCAGCAGGCGCACACAAAGTACATGGGAACCACAACTGCAACTGCCGCCCAGCCTAGCACGGACCACCCGCGACCCTGCGTTCCGCTGCTCCCCCAGGGAGTCCGGGGCAGACCGGGGGCGGGGCGCGGCCCGCTTTTGGCCTCCCGTGATCTCCGGCTTTGACGTCGGCACGGGAAATACATCCCATGGGGCGTAAGGGCCTACGGCCCATGCCATGAAGGACTCGCATGCGCGATCTTCTCGATCGGGTGCACACAATCGAACCCGGCAGCGGGTGCTCGGCACCGAGTACGCGAGGGTGATCCGCGCGATCGTCGCGAGAGCCGGTGGAGTCAGTCAGGCGGCGACCCTGCTGGGGCTGGATCCCAGGACCGTTCGGGCGTGTGAACGCGCCGCGGGTGTGGTCATGGTCGTCTACCGCGGCTGCCGCACCACGAAGGGGCGATACGGCGAGACAGGCCACGGCGAGGACAGCCGGGGCCAACGTGACGCCGACCGCATGGGCTTCACCGTCGCCCGCGACAAGCGGGCGTTACTTCGCGCCGTCGTCGATGTCGTCGACGGCCTCGTCACCCGGGTCCGGGAAGTCCAGGACGGGGCATGGCACGAGGACGCCGGCGGCAAGGTCACCCTGCCGCTCGGGCCCCCGCTCACCCCCACCTTCCCCTGGCCCTCGGCGACCGCCGGCCGATGGTACGGGGCAGGATCCGCGAACACATCGCGCTGCGAACACGGGTGGTGGCCCCGCCGGGAGGAGATCCCCGATGTCCTCCCGTCTCCGCCTCGCCGCCGTCCCCCGGGACGACAGGTGGGAGATCACATAACGTACCGCCGAAAAGGGACTCAACACCATGACCGCATCCGCGGCCCCCTCTGCCCGTGCCCGGCCCCCGAACGGGTCCGGCAGTGACTTCGCCCAGTTGGCGAAAAGAATCTCCGACGCCGGGCTGAGGGCCCGCGCGTCGTGCCGAGTCCGTAGGCCGGTCACCAGCCGTACTGCCTGGTCTGGCCCTGAAGTCTCCTGGCCGCCGCGTCCTTGCCGGCGCGGGCGCGCATGACAGCGTCGATCGCCTGACGGGCGGTAGAGGGCCATCACGGGACGACAGCACCGGGGCGAGCAGTCGGCGGGCCCGGCCTCAGGGGCGCTGACCTGCCGGTTCGGTGTGCCCGGGGGCGGAGGGCCGGGGTTCTTCTTCGGCACAGAGCTGCGCGGTGCAGGGCCGCGGGGTCGGGGACCGGGCGGGCTCGACTTGCCGTCCCGCGCCGAGTGCCAGCAGGGCGTACGCGACCACGGCCGCCACCGCGAGGAGCAGCAGGGCGGCGGCGGCACGTGCCGGGACGCGCGTGCCGCGCGCGAAGCCCGTTCCCGGCGCACGTGCCGACGGCGGGGAGGCGGCCCGTAGATCGCTCCAGCCGAGGCTCAGCGCGCGAGCGTCCAGCGCGGCTCGCAGGCGGTGTTCGAGCGCCTCCCGCGACTGAGAGGGCTCGGAAGCGGGATCCGGTCCTCCCGTTCCGTTCATCGGGACACCCCCAACTGCCGGCCCAGGGCGTCCAGGGCGCGGCTGGCCGTGGACTTGACCGTGCCACGCGACAGCCCGAGGGCGTCGGCGATCTGCGCCTCGGTGAGGTGGGACCAGTAGCGCAGAACGAGCACCTCGCGCTGGCGCCGGGTGAGCCGCCGCAGCGCGGCAAGCACCTCGCGGTGCTCCTCGTCGAGCAGGACGTGCTCGTCGGCAGGCGGTACGTGTCGCTCCCGCTCGGGCGTGTACGCGCGTGCCGTCCTGCGCCGCCGCAGCACGGAACGCGCCCGGTTCACCACGCTCGTACGCAGGTACGCCTCCGGGTCGTCCAGCCCTCTCAACCGCGTCCCGTGCTTGCGGAAGAGCGCGGCGAAGGCGTCCTGGACGACGTCCTCGGCGGTGGGCAGATCGTCGACGAGAAGAAGCGCGAGGCGCACGAGTTCCAGGCGACGGTGGTAGTAGAGCGCGTCGATCCCGGGGTTCCCGTCGGCGGACGGGAGCGCCGCGGCCCGCCCGGCGCCGGGCGGCGGACTCCCCCGCTCCGGTCGGCTGCGCAGCAGCCGCCACCAGCCGCGGCGCAGCGTGCGGGCGCGGGCGCGGGGGTGGGGGCAGGCACGGGCGGCCGGAAACGTCGCTGGCGTCATGACACTCCTGAACGCTGGGTCGGGGCGCCGGGTTTGCCCCGGCGCCCCTTCCGCAGGACCGCCCTATCGAGCCGCCCCCGGAACTTCGTGCTCGGGGATGGCTTGGAGGTGGTCGCCGTCGGGGTTCACGACTTCGTGCTCGGGGACGGCTTGGAGGTGGTCGCCGTCGGGGTTCACGACTTCGTGCTCGGGGACGGCTTGGAGGTGGTCGCCGTCGGGGTTCACGACTTCGTGCTCCGGGACGGCCTGCAGGTGTGCGCTGACAGGATCCGGGGTCTGCTCGGCCGTGTCGGCCTGCACACCCCCGGCGCCGCCGGCGATCAGCGCGGCGGCGGCGGCTGAAGCCGCCAGCCCCGTACGAAGCCGCCTCCGGGGAACACGGCGGTCGGTGACGTGACGTGCGGACATAGCACTCCTCGAATCGGGTGGACGAACTTCTGCTCCAGCGCGCCTACACCCCGATAGACGTGCGACCCCGAGCCAGGTTGCAGGTCGCACGGGATTTCTTCACGTCGCGTCGTCGGCCTGCACGAGCCCGCAACCAGCCGTACTGTGGGGTCTGGCCCTGACCTGCGGCTCACCGGGAGGACCACGTGCCGGACGAACTGGCGGACGGGAACGCCCGCGTGGACCGGAGTGTGGCCCACTCTGCGCGGATGTGGGACTACTGGCTCGGCGGGAAGAACCACTACGCGGCCGACCGGGAAGCCGGCGACGCCGTCCGGAGGGTCTTTCCCGGGATCGTGGTCGACGCCCGCCAGCAGCGGGCGTTCCTGCGCCGGGCCGTGCGGTTCCTGACGCGGGAGGCGGGCGTCCGTCAGTTCCTCGACCTCGGCAGCGGGCTGCCGGCCAACGACAACACCCATGAGGTCGCCCAGCGCGTGGACCCGGCCTGCCGGATCGTGTACGTCGACAACGATCCGATCGTCCTGGCGCACGCCCAGGCGCTGCTGACCTCCAGCCCGGAGGGGGCCTGCGCGTACGTCGACGCCGACGTGCGCGACATCGGCGGCGTCCTCGACCGGGCGGCGCAGACGCTGGACTTCGCCCGGCCGGTGGGGGTGGTGATGCTCGGCATCTTCGGCAACATCCCCGACCTCGACCGGGTGGGGGAGATCCGGGCGGCGGTTCTGGAGGCGGTCTGCCCCGGGTCGTACCTGGTGATCAGCGACGGCGACACCACCGACCCGGCGCGGCTGCACGCGGTCGAGGAGTTCAACAGAAGCAACCCCGGCCACGAGTACACCAACCGCAGCGTCGAGCAGATCACCGCGTACTTCGACGGCCTGGAGCTGGTCGAGCCGGGTGTGGTGTCGACCCCGCTGTGGCGGCCCGGGCCGGCGACGGCCGGTGCGCCGGAGAAGGCGGCGATCCACTGCGGTGTCGCCCGCAAGCCGTAGGGCGGACCGCACGCGCCGCCCGGCTGCATCCGCGTCGGGAGGGGTCCCTGTCCGGCCCGCCTAGTGTCCGAGTACTCGCCCGGAGCACTCGTCCACGAGGGGGTAGCCGTGGGACTGTTCAGAAGGAAGGCACGACGGGCGGGCGGCACATCCGCCGCGCACGAGGTCGGCATCCTCTTCGACATCGACGATCTGGGCGGAGGGTCCTACGGACAGGCCGCCTACCGGATCCTTTTCGCCGCCCTGGACCCGCAGCGGCTCGCCGGCTGCTCCTTCCACGACGGCGACACCAACTCGACGATCCACGGCACGCAGCGGCTGTACTGCATCGCCGTCCGGAGCAGCGACCCCGCGCAGATCACCTACGTCCGGCAGACCATGGCCAGGCGTACGGACGAAGGGCTGTTGACGCTCGACCTCCGGCTGACGGCGGGGCGGATCACCGAACGGGAGCCCCTGGTCCCGGCTGGATTCGTCAACGACAGGGCCGCCCTCGTGGTGCCGGAGCACGAACTGATCCAGAAGCACTGGACCGAGGGCAGCGCCTGGCGCGTCGTCTTCAAGTAAGTCGTCTTCAAGTAGATCGTCGTCCGGAGCCGGTCCCTTACCATCGGCCGCCATGGACTGGCTGGAGCGGATCGCGAAGCTGAGGCAGTGGACCAGGAGCGGAACGCGCGCTCCGCACAAGCCGCTTCTGCTCTTGTACGCCCTCGGCCGGTTCCAGGAGGACGCCGACGGCGGCCTGCCGTACACCGCGGTGGAGCGCGACCTGCAGCGCCTGCTGACCGAGTACGGGCCGCCCCACAGGACGACGCCCGCCTACCCCTTCCACCACCTGGTCAGCGACGGCGTCTGGGAAGTCCGCACCGCTCGCGGACCGGGCAGCCCCGGCACCGGGGTACGGGACCTTCGCGCGGCCGGGGCCACCGGGCGGCTCGCGCCCGACCTGAGGGCGGCACTGCGGCGTGAGCCGGACCTGCTCGGCAAGATAGCCCGACGCCTGCTCGACCTGCACTTCCCGCCCTCCCTGCACGGGGAACTCTGCGAAGCCGTCGGCCTGGGGCTGGAGCCGGCGCAGGCCGGGCAGTCCCCGGCGGTACGCGGGCGGCGCGACCCGCGGATGCGGGAACTGGTGCTGACCGCCTACGAGTACCGGTGCGCCTTCTGCGGGTACGACGGCAGGATCGGCGCGGTGCCGGTCGGGCTGGAGGCCGCCCACGTGCGGTGGTGGGCGTTCGGCGGGCCCGACGAGATCGAGAACGGGCTGTGCCTGTGCGCGCTGCACCACAAGCTCTTCGACAAAGGCGTCCTCGGCGTGGGAGACGGCCAACGCATCCTGGTCTCCCAGCGCTTCGTCGGCCACAGCCCCGCCGCCCGCGCGTACGTCGTCGCCCTCGCGGGCCGGCCGCTCGTCGGTCCGCAGCCCGGCGTACGTCCCGTGGCCGCCGCTCACCGCGACTGGCATGCCCGGCAGGTCTTCCACGGCGAACCCCGCGAACCCCGCGAACCCCACCCCGCCACGCCGGCCTGACCGCCGCCCTCACCAGCCGGCCGGGGCCGTGCCCGCGCCCGGCCGGGGGCCCCTCCCCGGGCGGCGGTGGTAGGACGGTTCCGGCGCGGGATCAGTCGACCTGGAGAGGGAGTTGGGTGCGGTGGCGGAGAACATCGACGAAGTCGTGGAGGAGCTCGCGGAGATCGTGGGGCAGGCCCGCGCGGCCGGTGACCGGGCCGGATACTTCGCGGCGTTGTACCGGCAGGTGACCGTCGAGGTGCGTACGGCCATACAGGAGGGGCGGTTCGACGACGGGCCCCGCATGGACCGCTTCGACACGCTCTTCGGCAACCGCTACTTCGACGCGTACGACGCGTGGCGCCGCGACCGGAGCGGGCCGCGCTGCTGGCGGGAGGCGTTCGGGCTGCTCGACGACGCCGACACCGTCATCATCCAGCACGTGATCCTCGGGGTGAACGCGCACATCAACCTCGACCTGGCCATCGCCGCCGCGCGGACCGCCCCGGGCGCCGGCATCCACTCGCTGCGGCGCGACTTCCTGCTGATCAACGACATCCTGGCGGGGGTGGTGCTGAAGGTGCAGGACGCGATCGGCGACCTGTCGCCGCTGATGTCGCTGCTGGACCAGGTCGGGGCCCGTACCGACGAGCGGATCCTCGACTTCAGCGTCCGCCAGTCCCGCGAGGAGGCGTGGCACAACGCCGTGCTGCTCGCCGGCCAGAGCGAGGAGGAGCGCGCGGCCACCCTCGAACGGCTCGACGTGCGGGCCGAGGTGCTCGCCCGGCTGATCGCCCGCCCGGGCGGGCTCGTCCGTCCGGCGCTGCAACTGATCGCGAGCACCGAAAGCGACGACGTACCGGCCGTCATCGCCCATCTGGACACGGCCATGGAACGCCCCGCCGCCGCGCGCCGGCCGGGGTGAGCCGTACCGGAGCGGCCGGCTGCGGCGGCGGCCACCCGCCCCGCAGGTCCGGGCTCAGCGCGCCGTCGCGGCGGCGATCCGGGCGGCGAGGGCGTCGAGGACGGTCGCGTGCGCCTCGTCCACGGCGATGTCGAGCCACAGCAGGGCGGCCGCATCGTCCTCGTCGCGGCCGGTGGCGAAGGTGAAGAACGAGCAGCAGCCGCTCTCCCGTGCCGCCAGCTCCCGCACCCGCTCCTCGACCCCCGGCCCGCCGGCCAGTACCACCCGCAGCCGCAGGGGGTCCGGCCGGGACGGCGGGGCCGCCGGCTCCGCGAACAGCGCGTCCCACTCGGCGATCCGCAGGGGCCGCTCGGCGGTGGGCAGCGTGCAGGACTCGGGCACCCACGCAAGGTCACTCATGGCGCTCACTCCCGTCGTCTTGTCCCGCCGGTGGGGACACCTCGACGGTAGACCCGCACCCGGGTGATCGCCGGCCGGGGGGACTGCCGTGCAGGCCGCGGAGTTTGGCCGGGTTCAGTTGGATGTGCAGGTGGCGTACGAGGCCGGCGGTGAGGTCGTACGACAGGGTCCCGATCACCGTGCCGGACTGGTCGATGAGGATCCCCGCCTCGCCGTTGATCGTCGCGGGCCGCAGGCGTACGTCCGTCGAGATCGGCTTGCGCAGTACGCCGAGCAGCCAGCGGGCCACGTGGTCCGGCCCGTGCAGCGGGCGCCGGGCCGCGGCGACCACGCCGCCGCCGTCGGTCCAGGCAGTGACGTCGGGGGCGAGCAGTTCCATGACTGCGTTGAGGTCGCCGCCGGCGGCAGCGGCCATGAAGCGGGTGGTGACCTCCGTACGACGGTCGGCGTCGGCGTCGAAGCGGGGGCGCCGGGAGTCCACGTGGGCGCGGGCGCGGCGGGCGATCTGGCGGACGGTCGGCTCGGGGCGGTCGAGGAACCCGGCGATCTCGGCGTGCGAGAAGCCGAACGCCTCGCGGAGCACGAACACCGCGCGCTCGACGGGCGAGAGCGTCTCCAGCACGACGAGCATCGCGGTCGAGACGCTCTCCGCCAGTTCGGCCTCGTCGGCGACGTCGGGCGAGGTGAGCAGCGGCTCGGGGAGCCAGGGGCCGACGTAGCGCTCGCGGGTGGCGCGGGCGGAGGTGAGGCGGTTGAGGGAGAGATTGGTGACGGTGCGGACGAGGTACGCGCGGGGGTTGCGGACGGCGGTGCGGTCGGTCCTGTGCCAGGCCAGCCAGGCGTCCTGGAGTACGTCCTCGGTGTCGGCGACGCTGCCGAGGAGGCGGTACGCGGTGCCGAAGAGGAGCCGGTGGTGGTCGGAGAACGGGTCGCCGGGGGGCGGGTGGCCGGGGGGCGGGTCGCCCGCCGAGTCACCCGCCGGGGATGCGGGCCCGGTCTCCCGCTCCTTGCCGCTCATCGCCCCATGCTCTCTGCGCTCCCGCCGCGCGGCAACGCCATCACCGTCCCCCCGCCACCCGCAGGGTGCCGTCGTACGAGCCGCGCCGCGCCGCACGCCGCGTCGCCCGTCCGCCCCGGGACAGCACCGCGCGGACGTTCATCCGCCTGCCCAGCCGGTACATCATCACCGGGCTTGAGCTGACCGCCTCCTTGTAACGCACCGCCCACCGCCCCCGCAGGTACACCCGCCGCGGCGCGTCGTCCGCGTACGTGAACTGGATCACCGCGTCCCGCCGCCCCAGGCTCACCGGCTGGTGGAAGTACCCGAACCGGAACCGCTTCACCGCCCGCCCCCGCAGCGTCCGCGCGAGGGCGTCCGCGACGTGCTGCGCCGTGGGCAACCCGCTCTGGCAGGTGCCGTGCACCTGCCCCCACGCCTGGCGCACGGCCGCCGCGTCCCCGATCGCGTACACCTCCGGGTGCGACACCGACCGCAGCCGGTCGTCCACCACGACCAGCCCGCGCGCGTCCGTCTCGATCCCGGCGCGGGCCGCGAGCCCGGACACCCGTACGCCCGCGGTCCACAGGGTCAGATCGGACGGCACCTGCTCGCCACCGGCCAGTTCGACGGCGCCGGGCAGCACCTTCGTGACGTCGGCCCCGGCGCGTACCGTCACGCCCAGACGAGCCAGCGCGCGGTCCAGATGCGCGCGCGCCCGGTCGCCCATCATCGCGCCGGGTACGCCGCGGCTGAGGAGCGTGACCTCAAGACCCGGGTGGCTTTCGGCGAGTTCGGCCGCGGCCTCGACGCCGGTGAGGCCGCCGCCGCTGACGGTGACCCGGCCGCCGGCCGCGGCCAGGGCGGCGAGGCGGACGCCGAACGCGTGGGCGGCGCGCGGGTCGTCGAGCGTCACGGCGTGCGTGTCGGCGCCCGGGACGCGGGTGACGTCGGTGACGCTGCCGAGGGCGTAGACGAGGGTGTCGTACGGAACGTCGGTGACCCCGCGCCGCGCGGCCGGTCCGTCGCCGGAACCGCCCCGGGCGGTCCGTTCGACCGTCACCCGCCGCGCCCGGGGGTCGATCGCCACGGCACGGCCCTCCACGAACTCGACGCCGGTGCCGGCGAGCAGGTCCGCGATGCGGTGGTCGGCGAGCCGCTGCCCGGCGGCGACCTGATGCATGCGCAGCCGCTCGGTGAACCGCGGCGAGGGGTTCACGAGCGTGATCCGGGCGCCGAGGCGGCGGGTGCGGTGGGCGGTGCGTACGGCGGCGAACATGCCGGTGTAACCGGCGCCGACGACGACGATGCGGTGGCCGCGGGGGTGAGTGGGCATCTGGGCCTCCGGTGGTCTGTCCGGTCTGCGGCTCCTCGCGGGAGCGCGGGAGCGACCATGGGACAGACGGCCGGGGCGGTACGTGACAGGGGCGGGTGTGAGCCGCGTCACGCTGGGCGTAGGGGGCTACGGTTCTACGCCGGCACCTTCGGGTCAGTCCTTGCGCGGGCCGCCGTCCCGCCTGCCGTCCCCGTCGCCCTTCTCGTCCCCGTCGTCCTCAGTGCCCTCGTTGCTGTCGTCTTTCGCGTTCTCGTCGCCCAGCTTCTTCAGGAACTCCGGGTTGTCGTCCGGCGCCACCCACGTCGAGCGCCGTCCGCCCCCGGTGCCCCCGCCGGACCCCCCGCCGGCGCGCCCGCCCGCGGCCGAGGGGCGGCGGCGGTTCCGGCCCGCTATCAGCCAGCCCAGGGAACCCAGCAGCGGGAACAGGACGATGAGGATGAGCCAGGCGACCTTGGGGAGGTGCTTGGCGTCCTCCTTCTTCGTGGTCGCGCAGTCGATCAGCGCGTAGATCACCACGCCGAGGAAGATCATGAACGGCAGGTAGCGGAGCACGCGGCAAACCCCCTGAATGTCGCGGGGCTTCGCCTTGGCCCCCACTGCGTCTCCGCGTCAGGTTAACGTCTCAGCGACGGTCCCCGTCGGGTCCCTGGCGCCCTTCCGGGCCTTCCTCGTCCCGCTCCCGGCCGCGCTCGTCCTTCTCCTCCCGGCGCCGCCGCTCCTCCCGCCGCTGCTCCTCCTGCCGGTCCTCCTCCAGCGAGCGGAGGAAGTCCGGGTTGTCGTCGGGCGCCACCCACCGGCCGCGCCGCCCCGGCCGCCCCGCGCCCCCGCCGGCGCCCTCGCCGGCGATCACCGGGCGGCCCCGCGGCCGGCCGCCGACCAGCCACGCCAGCGGACCGAAGAGCACCGAGCCGAAGAGCACGATGATCGCCACCCAGACCAGCTTGGGCAGGTTCCGTACTTCCTTCTCCGGGGTGTTCAGGCAGTCGATGAACGCGTAGATCCACACTGCCAGGACCAGGAGAAACGGCAGATACCTGAGCATGTGCGGCCCTTCGACGTGCGGTGGCGCGGGGATGCGGCGGTTTCCCGCGCCGGGTTCTGTGCGGTCCCGTACGGACCCCGCGGTCCGTCCAGCGTAGTCCGTGGCGCCGGCACCCCGGCAGCGCCGCCCGCATCGCCCCCGCACCGGCCCCGCACCGGCCCCGCCCCCTGCCCGCGCCCCGCTGCGTACCCCTTCGCCGAACGTGCGGGGCCCCTGGCGGATACTGGGGCGCATGGCTTACGACGATCTCCGCTCGCTGCTGCGGGCCCTCGAGCGCGACGGCGACCTCAAGCGCATCAAGGCCGAGGTCGATCCGTACCTCGAAGTCGGCGAGATCACCGACCGCGTGAACAAGGCCGGCGGCCCCGCCCTCCTCTTCGAGAACGTCAAGGGCTCCGCCATGCCCCTGGCGATGAACGTCTTCGGCACCGACCGCCGGCTCCTCAAAGCCCTCGGCCTCACCTCGTACGCGGAGATCGGCGAGCGCATCGGCGGGCTGCTCAAGCCCGAGCTGCCGCAGGGCTTCACTGGTGTACGCGAGGCGTTCGGCAAGCTCGGCTCCATGGCGCACGTGCCGCCGCGGAAGGCGAAGGACGGCCCCGTGCAGGAGGTCGTGCTCACCGGCGACGACGTCGACCTCGACACGATCCCCGCGCTCTTCACCTGGCCCCAGGACGGCGGGTCCTTCTACAACCTGGGCCTCACCCACACCAAGGACCCCGAGACCGGCGTCCGCAACCTCGGCCTCTACCGCCTCCAGCGCCACGACCGCCGCACCATCGCCATGCACTGGCAGATCCACAAGGACAGCCGCAACCACTACCAGGTCGCCGCCCGCCGCGGCGAGAAGCTGCCCGTGGCCATCGCCTTCGGCTGCCCGCCGGCCGTGACGTACGCGGCGACCGCGCCGCTGCCCGGCGACATGGACGAGTACATGCTCGCCGGCTTCATCGGCGGCAAACGCGTCGAGATGGTCGACTGCAAGACCGTGCCGCTCCAGGTCCCCGCGCACGCCGAAGTGGTGCTCGAAGGCTGGCTGGAGCCCGGCAGGGAGCTGCCGGAGGGCCCGTTCGGCGACCACACCGGCTTCTACACCCCGCAGGAGCCGTTCCCCGCCCTGACCATCGACGCCGTCACGATGCGCCGCCGCCCGCTGCTGCAGTCCATCGTCGTCGGCCGCCCGCCGACCGAGGACGGGCCGCTGGGGCGGGCCACCGAGCGGTTCTTCCTGCCACTGCTGAAGGTGATCGTGCCGGACATCGTGGACTACCACCTGCCGGAGGCGGGCGGCTTCCACAACTGCGCGATCGTCTCGATCGACAAGAAGTACCCGAAGCACGCGCAGAAGGTGATGTCCGCGATCTGGGGCGCGCACATGATGTCGCTGACCAAGCTGATCGTCGTCGTCGACGCCGACTGCGACGTGCACGACCTCCAGGAGGTCGCCTGGCGGGCACTCGGCAACACCGACTACGCCCGCGACCTGTCCGTCGTCGAGGGCCCGGTGGACCACCTCGACCACGCCTCCTACCAGCAGTTCTGGGGCGGCAAGGCGGGCATCGACGCCACCGCGAAGCTGCCCGAGGAGGGCTACACGCGCGGCTGGCCGGACATGGTCGTCTCCGATCCGGCCACGGCGGCGAAGGTCGACGCGCGCTGGCGGGAGTACGGCCTGTGACGGCCGCGGGGAGCGTCGTCGGCCCGGGTCCCGCCCGGCCGGGCAGCGCGGTACGCGCTTTTCTGCGGCTGGTGATGATCGAGCACTCGGTCTTCGCGCTGCCGTTCGCGTACATCGCCGCGCTGACGGCGATGCTGGTCGACGGCGACGGGACCGTCGAGTGGGGGACGCTGCTGCTCGTCACGGTCGCGATGGTGGCGCTGCGGACGTTCGCGATGGCCGCGAACCGGATCATCGACCGCGAGATCGACGGCCGCAACCCGCGCACCGCGCACCGCGAACTGGTCACCGGCGCGGTCTCCGTCCGCTCGGCGTGGACGGGTGCGCTGATCGCGCTGGCGATCTTCCTCGGCGCCGCGGCGCTGCTGAACCCGCTGTGCCTGGCGCTGGCGCCGGTCGCGGCCGTGCCGATGGTGGTCTATCCGTACGGCAAGCGGTTCACGAACTACCCGCACGCGATCCTGGGGCTCGCCCAGGCGATCGGGCCGATCGGCGCGTGGCTGGCGGTGACGGGGGAGTGGTCGTGGCCCGCGGTGCTGCTGGGGCTCGCGGTGGGCATCTGGATCGGCGGCTTCGACCTGATCTACGCCTGCCAGGACGTCGACAGCGACCGCGCCCAGGGCATCCGCTCGGTCCCGGCCCGCTTCGGCGTTGCCGGGGCGCTGTACGGGGCGCGGGCGGCGCACGTCGTGACGATGGCGCTGCTCGTCTGGTACGCGCTGGCGACGGACGCGGGCGCGCCGTTCTGGGTGGGCCTGGCGGTGGTGGCGGGGGTGTTCGCGTACGAGCACGCCATCGTGCGCCCGGACGACCTGAGCCGGCTGAACCGGGCGTTCTTCACGCTGAACGGCGTGATCGGCATCGTCCTCTTCTGCTGCGCGGCGACGGACCTCTTCGTACGCGACCTCAGTCTGTGACACGTCGCCGTCGTCACTCCGCGGTGCGGCCGACGTGGAGTACGAGCACGGTGACCCTGCCGTCGTCGATGCGGTAGATCGCCCGGTAGCGGCCGACCCCTAGTCGTCGCTTGTCACCGCCCCAGGGAGCCGAGTTCTTCGGGCGCTGCTCCGTAGCGAGGGCGTCGATGCCGTCGAAGAGCGCCCGGAGCCCGGCGGGGTCGTCATCGAGGAAGCCCGCGGCGGCGTTCAAGGCGTCGGTCTCCCAGACGACCCCGTGGCTCACGTGTCGAATCCCAGCCGTTTGCGCACCTCGTCGTGCGGCACGTACGTGTCCTCGCCGCGGGCCTTGCGGGCTTCGTACTGCGCGACGGCGAGGGCGTCTTCGAGGTCCTCGATGTCCCCTATGCCGACGATCATGGCGGCTGGCTCGCCGTGGTCGGTGATGATGGTGCGCTCGCGGCCGAGAGCGGCACGGCGGACGAGCGCGCCGAACCGGCTGCGTGCCTGTGCGATGGGCAGTGTCTCACTCATGCATCAACTGTACAGAAGATGCCACTCCGCCTCAGCCCGCTCCGCTCGCCATTCGCCTGCGGTCGCTGAAGTAGAACGCCGCCAGCACCCCGCCCAGCAGGCCGAAGAGGTGGGCCTGCCAGGAGATCGACTGCTCCACGACCTGGTCCGTCGGCAGGGCGCCCCACACCATCGAGCCGTACACCAACGCGACCACGATGCCGATCAGCACGTCGGCCATGCGCCGGTCGACGAAGCCGCGCACCACCACGTAGCCGAAGAGGCCGAAGACGACGCCCGACGCACCCGCCGTGTTCGACCCCGCGGGTGAGACCAGCCACACCCCGAGCCCGCTCACCAGCATGATCACCGCGGCCACGCCGACGAACCGGCCGACCCCGCGTATCGCCGCGATGAAGCCGAGCACCAGCAGCGGCCCCGTGTTCGCCGACAGGTGGTCCCAGCCGAAGTGCATGAACGACGCCGGGAGCACGTCCCGCAGCTCACCGAACTCGCGCGGCGTGATCGCGTACCTGTCCAGCTCGTTGCCGCCCGCCTGGTCGACGGCCTCCAGCACCCACAGCAGCGCCACCCACGCGAGCATCAGCAGCGCGGCGCGCTTCACGTATATTCGCCCGCGCGGCGGTCGTGCCGCCCGCCGCGGCCGCGCGGCGGGGGTGCCGCGCCCGTAAGGTTCGTACATCACCCGAGCCCCCTTCGGACCAGTGTGTCCTCGTTAGGGAGAAACGCAGGCGGCATGCGCCTCGGTTCCCGTGGCCGGATAGGCTCGCCGCGTGGAGCCGCCGCACCAGACGCCGTACGAGGACCCGCACGGGCAGTCGTACGAGGAGCCGTACGCCGAACGGCCCGGCCGGGGTCGACGCCGGCCCTGGGTCGTCGGCGTCTCCGGGGCCTCCGGGACCCCGTACGCAGCCGCCGTGCTGCGCGCGCTGCTGCACGCCGGGGAGGCCGTCGACCTCGTCGTCAGCCGGGCCGCGCGGCTGACGGTGCTGGACGAGACCGGGGGCCCGTTCCGCGACGCGCACTGGCGCGACGACCTGCGGCGCTGGCTCGCCGCCGGCGCCGACGGCCGGCCCGGCGCGTTCGGCGCCGAGCCGGATCTGGCGGACGTACGGCACTGGGCGGCCGGGGATCTGGCGGCCGGGCCCTCCTCCGGTTCGTACCCCGTGAAGGGCATGATCGTCGTCCCGGCGTCGACGGCCGCGGTCGCCGGCATCGCGCTCGGGCTCTCCAAGGACCTGCTGCAGCGCGCGGCGAGCGTGACGCTGAAGGAGGGCCGGCCGCTGGTCGTCGTCGTACGGGAGACGCCGCTGCCCGGGCCGACGCTGCGGCAGATGGTCGCCCTGGACGAGGCGGGCGCCGTGGTGCTCCCGGCCGCGCCGGCCTTCTACGCCGGGGCCACCGGCATCCAGGACCTCGTGGACTTCGTCGCCGGCCGCGCCCTGGACGCCGCGGGCGTGGCGCACAAGCTCTATCGCAGATGGGAAGGGGAGCTGGGGCGCCGCCCCCGCTGACGCACGACACAGCCACAGAGCCGCACAGGCACACAGCCACACAGCCGACACCGCCGGTTTCCGCCGGTACAGCAGCACGGAAGGCTTGAGATCGCACATGGACGCCGTCGACAGACAGCTCATCCAGGCACTGCGGGAGAACGGCCGGGCCTCGTACGCCGAGCTGGGCCGGCTCGTGGGGCTCTCCGGACCCAGCGTCACGGACCGGATCAACCGCCTGGAGTCCGCCGGAGTGATCACCGGCTACCGCGCCACGGTCGACGCCGCCCAGTTGGGCCTGGGCGTCACCGCGCTCATCGGGATCTCGCTCGCCGAGGCCGTGGACCACGACGACGTCGCGGACCGGCTGCGGGACCTGCCGGAGATCGAGGACTGCTTCTTCATCGCCGGGGCGGACTCGTTCATGCTCAAGGTGCGGGCGCCGGACGTGGACGGGCTGGGGAAGACGGTCAGGCGGCTGTCGCGCATCTCGGGCGTCTCGCAGACGGCGACGACGGTGGTGCTGTCCACGATGTGGGAGAGCAGGGTGGGGCAGATCGCCGAGGAGTAGGCCGCGTAGGCTCGGATGCGCGCAGATGCGCAGGAACGTGACTTACGGGCTGGGAGGCGCGGCGTGGACGCAGGGCTCAGGCGCGAGCTGGCTGAGAAGGCGCGCGGCGGCGCGCGGCTGAGCCGGGAGGACGGCGTCGCGCTGTACGGGAGCGGTGACCTGGCGTGGCTGGGCGGGCTCGCGCACGAGGCGCGGACCCGGCGGCACGGGGAGCGCGGGTATTTCGCGACGTCCGCGGCCCCCTCCGACCCGGTGGCGGCGGTGTCGTACGGCGAGGGCTCCGCGGCGGAGACCGTCGACGCGCTCCTGGCCCTGCGCGACCGGCAGGACGCCGGCGCCGGCCTGCTGGCGGTCGTGCCGCTGGCGGCGGGGCGGGTCACGGGCGCGGAGGTGCTGAAGACGTTCGCGGTGGCGCGGCTGCTGCTGGACAACGTGCCGCACGTACGGGCCGCGTGGACCGCGTACGGCACGCAGACGGCGCAGCTCGCGCTGGTGCACGGCGCGGACGACTTCGCCCCGGCGCCGGAGGCGGCCGACACCCTCCCGGCCGGCGAACTCGTCGAGCTGATCCAGGACGCCGGCCTGCACCCGGTCGAGCGCGACGCGCGCTACGCCGCGGTCCGCGAGCACGAGGGCCCGGATCCGGAGCGGCGCGAGACGCCGCAGCCGATGCGCTTCTGAGGACGCGATGACCCTGCGCTACGAGCTGGACCCGGCGATCACCCCTGCGCTGCGGGACGGCATATGCACGCTCTGGGCCGACGTCAGCAACGCGGGCGGCGCCGTGGGCTTCGTACCCCCGGTGACGGCCGCGGACATCCGCCCGGAGCTGGTCAAGCACCTCGCGGCCATGGCGGAGGGCCGCACCCACCTGCTCGCCGCCCTGGACGCGGCGGGCCGCCCGGCCGGGACCGCCTTCCTGACGCTCAACACGCATCGCCTGATGCGGCATTGGTGCTGGCTCTACACCGTGATGGTTCACCCCGACCGCCAGGGCACGGGCGAGGGCCGCAACCTGATGGCCGCCGCGGCGGACGCGGCGCGCCGACTGCCGGGGATCCGGGGGATCCGGCTGACGTGCCGGGGCGGGACGGGGGTCGACAACTTCTACGCGTCCTGCGGCTACAAGGAGGTCGGCCGCGTGCCGGACGCGATACGCGTGGCCGAGGACGACTACCGCGACGACATCACGATGTGGCTGCCGCTGCATACTTGATACGCGCCGCACGCGCGCCCTGGCCCCCTACGGGCCGCACACCGCACCACCCTGACCGACGGAGCAGAGAGCAGAGAGAAGTTGTCAGCCGTGACCCCCAAGCCGAACCCCGCCGTCCGCTACACCGCCATGCGCCTCGGCGTCTTCGTCGCGTCGTTCGTGATCCTCGCCGTCCTGGTCCGGATCCGCGCCCTCCCGGCGGGCCTGGGCGACTCGAACTACCTGTGGGTCATGCTGCTCGCGATCGTCGTCTCCGCGCCGCTGAGCTTCATCCTGCTGCGCAGGCAGCGGGAGGAGATGTCGGAGCAGATCGTGGGCCGGGTGCAGAAGTCGAAGGACCGGCTGGCGGCGAACCGCAGCCGGGAGGACGAGGCGGACGACGAGGCGCGGGGCGCGTCGGGTGCGTCGGGCGCTGCGTAGGGCGTGACGGCTCTCACCAAAGCCGCACTATGGGAAAGTCAAAGTGGGAGTGTTAGTCTTCTCGTCATGACGACGGTAGCCGCGCTGCGCATGCCCACGAGCCCGCTGCTCGTGGCGCGCCTGCACGTCGATCTCTGCCGCTGCCTGTCCGCGGCATGTCAGAGCGGCCAGTCCCGCACGCTCTGACCGGTTTACGAACCCCACTCCCCAGTAGCAGACGCGCGCCTGCCGCCCCCTGCCCCGCCACCGTGCGCGGCCACGGGCACCGGCCCGGCGCGCCCAGTCACGGAGACGCCCGTGTCCACACCCACCCCCGCCCCCACCGCGCAGCCGCGCAGCGGCTTCCGGATACCCAAGGTGCCCTTCTGGGCCCAGATCCTCGCCGGCCTCGTCCTCGGCGTGCTCCTCGGCTGGGCCGCCCGTACCGGCGACGTCGCCTGGCTGAAGGACACCCTGGACCAGATCGGCACCATCTTCGTCCAACTGCTCAAGCTCGCGGTCGCCCCGCTGGTGTTCTTCGCCATCCTGGTGTCGATCACCAACCTGCGGAACGTCAACAACGCCGCCCGCCTCGCGACCCGCACGCTGCTGTGGTTCTTCGCCACCTCCCTGATCGCGGTCGCCATCGGCCTGACCATCGGCCTGCTCACCAACCCCGGCTCCGGCACGGACCTGTCCCCGAAGGACGGCGCGGCCCCGGAGGAGAGCGGCTCGTGGATCGACTTCCTCACCGGAATCATCCCGACCGACGTCATCACGCCCTTCACCGAACTGAACGTGCTGCAGATCGTCTTCATGGCCGCCGCCCTCGGCGTCGCCGCCCTGAAGCTCGGCGAGAAGGCCCAGCCGCTCATCGCGTTCAGCGAAACGATTCTGGAGCTGCTGCAGAAGGCGCTGTGGTGGGTCATCCGCCTCGCCCCGCTCGGCACCGTGGGCCTCATCGGCTTCGCGATCGCCGACTACGGCTGGAACCTGATCAGCAAGTACGCGACCTTCACCGCCGACGTCTACATCGGCTGCGCCCTGGTCCTCTTCGGCGTCTACCCGCTCCTGCTGGCCACGGTCGCCAAGGTCAACCCCGTCCAGTTCTTCCGCGGCGCCTGGCCGGCACTCCAGCTCGCCTTCGTCTCGCGCTCCTCGGTCGGCACCATGCCGGTCACCAAGAAGGTCACCGAACGCCTCGGCGTCCCGCAGGAGTACACCTCCTTCGCGGTCCCCTTCGGCGCGACGACGAAGATGGACGGCTGCGCCGCGATCTACCCGGCCCTGGCGGCCATCTTCATCGCCGAGATCTTCGACGTCTCCCTGGGCATCCAGGACTACATCCTGATCGCCTTCGTCTCGGTCATCGGCTCCGCCGCCACCGCGGGCCTCACGGGCGCCACCATCATGACCACCCTGACCCTCTCCACCCTGGGCCTCCCCCTGGAGGGCGTGGGCCTGCTCCTGGCGATCGACCCGATCCTGGACATGGTCCGCACGGCGACGAACGTCGCGGGTCAGGCGGTGATCCCGGTGCTGGTCGCGTCGCAGGAGAAGATCCTGGACCGCGACATGTACGACAACGCCACCAGCTTCGACCTGGACGACCCGGAAGCGCGTGACGACGCCATACCGGCCGCGGAGAAGGAGCCGGCGACGGTAGCTGCCTGACCCACGCCACGACGCACCGGTGCTCGCACCAGCCAAGTGGGGTGCGGGAACCGGGCGTCTGCGCTCTCGTCAGGGGCGGCCGTACCTGCTCGATGACGTCTTCCTCTGCCGGGACGGGCCGTACGCCATCTGTCCGCCGGCTAGCGGCGGCGGCCGACGTGCTCGACGTAGATCGTGCGGGCGGCCTTGTCGACGCGGTAGAGGATGCGCCACATGCCGTGGTGCAGTCTGCGGTGATCCGGGCCCCAGGAGTGGGAGTCGGGTGGGCAGGGATTCTCAGCGAGCTCGTCGACGCGCACGTACACCTCGGCGAGGCTGCGGCGGGTCTCAGGGGTGGTCGCGTCCCCGAGGTATCCGGCCACCTTGTTGGTGGCATCGAGCTCCCAGACGACGGCGTAGCCGCTCACCGGCCGTTCTCGTCGGCGATGCGCTCGGCGGCTTCGGTGAGTTCGGCGTCAGTGAAGCCGAGCATCTTCTTGACCTCGGCGTGCGGGATGCCCGGCCTGGCGATGCCGAGGGCCCGGTCGCGCTCGAGTTTGGCGATGACCAGGGCGTCTTCGAGGTCGGCGAGTTCGGCGGGCGAGATGAGGACGGCGGTGGGGACGCCACGATCGGTCAGGGTGATGTGTTCGTGCTGGGCGGCGCGGCGGGCGAGTTCGCCGAGTTTTCCGCGGGCTTCGGCGATCGCGTACGTGTCAGACATGGCTGTAGTGTACAGAACATGGGGTTGTTGTGAATATTGCTCTCACATGAGGCTCGCGCAGTGGACCTTTGGCTGACTGTCAGGACAGGGAGACAAGGGCTCGCGCGGTCATGAACATCGCGGGACAAGCCGCCATCCCGGCCTGGCCGATGCGGTGAACGTCGCTTGGCGGCTGAGTACGACACCGACGCGATCCTCACGTCGACTGCAGCGCCGTACGCCCTCTCGGCCGCCGCCGCAAGGCGTTCTGTGGCCTCCCAGACGACCTTCCTCCAACGCAGCTCACACGGGTGGTCCTTCTTCTTCTCCCCGGCCGGACCAACATGCCTGCATGAGGTCCGGCTGCGAACGTCGCGGGCCAGGCGGTGATCCCGGTGCTGGTCGCGTCGCAGGAGAAGATCCTGGACCGCGACATGTACGACAACGCCACCAGCTTCGACCTGGACGACCCGGACCCGGTGGACGCCACCGGGCCCAAGACCCCGGTCACAGCAGCGGCGTAACCACAACGCCCACCCACGCGACGCCCGCACCCCGCAGCAGCAGGGCTGCGGGCGTCCGCCTGTGCACCCTCGTCAGCCCTGCAGCTCGTGGGTACGGTCGGTGTCGTGCCCGGTGCGCGTGGGGTTGTTGACTCCGGGCGCGCACCGGCTGACCGCGCGCGACGAGGGGAGCTGGTACCGGCATGGCGTCGGACGCTGCTCGGGCATCGGAAGAGGGATTCACGTCGGCACGAGCAGAACGGGTGATGGCTGCCGCCTGCCGGTCCGCTCGCCTGAGCGACACGGGCGCGGAGCTGATCCGCTTCGGCGAGAACGCCTTGTTCCGACTGCCCTCCGCCCCGGTCGTCGTCCGCCCGGAAAATCCCATTGATGTATCAGTCATGAATGGAGTGGCTCACGGTGAATTCAATCGGTCATTCCTGGTCGCGCATTGAGTCATGGCTTCGCGACCGCGACGAAATGCGCGAACTTGCTCCGCCCGCAACCGAACGAGACATTGCTCTTGTGGAGGGCCGACTTGGCGTTCGTCTGCCCCCCGAGGTTTCCGAGTCCCTTCGCTATCACAACGGCAGCGGAGCCTTTACCCTCCCACCGCACTTCGGGATGCTCAGCACGCTTGAGATTGTGAAGGCATGGGAAGTGAAAGTAAGTGTCTGGGCTGGTAGCGATTATCATCCCTTTTCTGCGCACTATGTACAGTTCGCCACTGATGGGTGCGGCGGTGAGCTGTATCTCGACGCCAGAAACTGGAAAGATCGGCACATCCGCGAGCACGACAAGGAGGGGGCGGATCTCCGCTCCGCACATCCAATGTGGAGTTCCATTACGTCATTGCTGCATCACACAGCTCAAGCCCTGGAGTCTGGCGAGGAACTCGATGGCTATTACCGCCCCGGGGGAGATGGAGATTTTCTTCTCTGGCGGTTCACGGATGCGGACGCTGTTGAGGATGTGCCCAAGAGGATCGGCAAGTTCGGAATTCCTATCAGCGAGTAATTGGAGGGAATCCCCCGCGCCCACGGCGAGTCCGGCGGCCCCCAGGCTGCGGCCCTTGCCCCGCCGGTGGAGCAGTTCCGGGCGCTGAACCCTCCATGCGGAAGCGTCCGATTTCCTGCGCGCGGCGCGGAAGCTGGTCACGTCGGTGCCGGACAATTGGGGCCTGTCCTGGCTTGCGGATGATGCAGAGCTGGTGATTGGTGAGCTGGTCGGGAACGTCGTCAACCACGCTGTTCCCGACGCGCGGCGTGCGCAGCCCGGTGGCTCCCGGCGTATCGACATCACGCTGCGGAAGCGGCCCTGCGGCGGACCGGTCCGGCCTGGGGTACAGAGCGAGAGGTTCCGCCTCCGGGCCCGACTCAGCGCTGCGCGGCCTGATTTCGATGGAATCCACCCGCCCGCTCGGTAGCGGAGGGTTCATTGCACAACCGTTCGTCCGGGTGGGGCGTCATGATGACCATTGGGCACACCAGATGGCCGTCGCGCCGCTTCCTGCCCGTCTTCTGGCTGGCTCCGCTGACAGGAGCGCTGTGCGGGGCCCTCGCGGTCTCGCTCATCATGCGCTCGCGCGTCTACTGCGACGCCGGGAACGAGCCGGGCCACCGTTTCGGCCTCATCTCCTTCGAAGCCCCCGCCACCCTGCTCGGCTGTACCCTCGCCGCCGCGATCGCCTCGGGGGGCCTGTGGTGCCTGGTTCGGCCCCACTCCCGGAAGGCGGCCGTCCTCACCGTGGTGCCTATCGCACTGGAGGTCTCCCTGCTTGTCGGGTGGGCGGCGTTCGCGTCTTACGGCACGCTGGACGGGTATCCCGGAGACTCCGGTCTCTGCCCGGCAAGCAACATCCCGCCCTGGTGGCCCTCGTGGATACCCGCCTGATACGACCCGAAGCGGCCTGCGCTGCGCGGCGTGATCTCGATTGAGTCCAGCTCTGGCAGCTTGCGGTGCCCTTTGGCCGACCCTGAAGACCTGTACCTTCTCGATCACACTCGCAGCGATGACACGACGACGCTGAAGATTCTCCGGGACGTCTGGTCGTCCTGAACGAGCAGGGACAGCCTTTCGCCGTCCAGCACGAGGGTGCGACTCACGTATCGCGCCCTTGGCCATCGGCCCCGGTGGCGGTACGAAGAGCTCGGCTTCGGCGGCCGCGAGCTCTTCGGCGGTGAGGTCGCCGTGGCGGGAGAAGTGGTCGTCGATGAGTTCTTGGAGGTTGTCGCGCTCGATCTGACGCTGGGCTGCCGCCTCGATGTAGGCCGAGACGCCTAGCTTTCCGACACGGGACCGCACCGCGCCGATCGTGCCGGCGTGGAAGGAGACGGAGACGTTGGTGGTCGGCCCGTCACCCGGGGCAAGGTCGTCGGTCTCAGACATGCGGCAGATTTTATGATCTGTCTGATAGAAAGCAGGAGTCCCGGCGATCTTCGAGGCGCGCGCCGAAGCGGCCGGCTCCGCACGACCGGACCCGGTCGACTTGGAGAAGGGCGCGTCGCCTGGCGGCTATATGGCCGCAGTGCATCCGTCCAAGTGCCCACGAAGGTGGCGTCCATCTGACCGTTGATCTTGATTGCGGTGGGTTCGGTCGGCCGACGTCCTGCCTGGGTGTGGGGGCGGGGCACTTCAGTCGCTGAGGTCCAGAACCCGCACCTGTTCGCCCTCCCACCGCCGCGGGTCGGCGGTGGCCAGTACTGCCCCGTCGGGACGGTCCGGGGTGGGACGGGCCGCGTGCGCGCTGTGGGCCGCGGCCCAGGTCTCCTGCTGTGCCACGGCCAGGGCGGCGGGCAGGTCCAGGTCCAGGACGGTGACGCCTGGCAGGGCTGCGAGATGCTCGGCTGTTCCCGGCCGCCTCCGGTCGGCTTCCACGAGTGCGCACGCCGGTGCGTAGAGGAACCAGCCCGGTTCGGCGTGAGCCCGGTGGATGAGCCGGGACGCGAGGACGTTGCCCTGGCCGGCCGACGCCATCGCGGTGTCGTCCAGGACGATGTGCAAGTCGGTCACAGGCCGGTCGCTCGGGCCAGGCGGCGGTCCAACTCGCTGTCGAGGTCTTGCTGCTCGGCCGCGGTGGGCGCGTATCCGTTCCACGCCCTGAGCGTCTCCCGGGCCTTCTCCGCCCGTTCGGCACGTTCTGCCGGGGTGAGCAGGCCCTCGGCGAGGCGGGCCAGGTAGGCGCGCAGGGACATACCTTCGGCCGCCGCGACGGCGGCGAGTCGGTCCTTGGCTTCCTCGGGGATGCGGACGTTGGCGTCGGGCATCGGCAGACTCCTTCCCACTGATCCAGGGTACGGGTACGCACCCGTACCCGCACACGGAAGTGCGGTTCCCCGGTGACGCGTTCCGAGTCCTCCCCTACGAACTCCCTCGCTGGGGCTACTCACTTCGGGCCGCTCGACGCCTCTCCCGGCCGGGCCCCGGCGGTGGGGGGTCTGTCAGACTGCGTGGGTGATCGTCAGAGTTGCGGGGGAGCGGGACTTTTCGGGGTTTCTCGGGCTTGCCGCCGAGGTGGAGCAGTGGTTCGGGCCCATGGTCGGGGAGTCCGGGTTTCACGATGCGGTGACGGAGCACATCCGGCGGGGTGCCGCGCTCGTCGCCGTTTCCGGGGACGAGGTCGTCGGGGGGCTGCTGTTCGGGGGGCGGGCGCCGGTGTATCGGGTGCACTGGCTCGTCGTTTCGGAGAAGGTGCGGGGGCGGGGGGTCGGGCAGGCGTTGATGGCGGAGGCGGAGGGGCGGTTCGTACGGGGGCGGGGGCCTGGGTGCATCGAGGTGGTGACGTTCGGGGGTGATCACCCCGGGGCCGCGGCCAGTGGGGCGCGGGTCTTCTACGAGCGGCTCGGGTTCAGCCCCGCCGAGGACGCCCCGCCCGGGCCCGAGGGCGGTTCGCGGCAGGTCTTCCGGCGAGCGGTGGGAGAGTCGGGAGAGGCGGCGGAGTCGGGTGGGCCCGGGGAGTCGATGGCGCCGGGTCGGCCCGGGGAGTCGGCGGAGTTGGCGGAACGGGCGGAGGCGGCGGAGTCCGCGGAGGCCGCGGAGTGAGGGGCTCCGGGTTTCTACTCAGGTGCGGCTGAGTACCTTCGCTCTGGCTCGGCCCCCGCGCCGGCCGTGACGCTGGTGGCATGCATCCAGTGCTGCGTCTTCTTCTGTTCCGACTGCTCTCCCTCGCCCTCCTCACCGCCGCCGCCGGCGGCGCCTGGGCCGCCTGGCTCGGCTGGGACCAGGAGCGCGGCGGCGAGGCGGAGGCGGGCGGCGGGCCGTACGCGGCGTGGCAGGTCGGCGGGCTGGTGGGGACGGTGCTCGTCGCCGTGGTCGTCGTCGCGTACGTGCGGCACTTCGTGCCCGCCGTGCTGGGGTCCACCGCCGGGCTGACCTTCGCCTCGTACCACGACTGGTCGGACGACAACAGCGGGCTCTTCGCCGTCGGGGTCGCGCTGATCCTGATGGGGACCTTCGTCGGGTCCGCCCTCGTCGCCGTCGCCGTCGGGGCGCTGCGCGGGGAGGACGCGCACGCGGGGGAACGGGCCTTCACCGTCGTCCGCTGACGGCGCAAGCGGAACCGGGAGTACCGGGTGCGGCGTCCTCTGGCGGAGTGGCCGGGTGTTCGCGAGAATGCGGCGTCCGTTGCCGCCCGGCGAGTCTTACCGAGCCGACGCGAACGTCACGGAGTCCCCCATGACGCAGTCCGTACCACAGCAGCACCCCCGGCCGCCCGCTCCCCAGTCGCAGTACCTCAAGGAGATCAACTCCAGGCTTCTCCCCGGCACCGCCGTCCCCGCGCTGCTGCCCCCCGCCGTCCGCGCCGACGCCGGCGGCGTCCGCGAAGCCGTCGTACCGCCCGCCGCGCCGCACGTCACGCAGGGCTCGCTCGCCGACATCCCCTTCGACAACGCCGCCCACGAGCCCGACGCCCCCGTGCTCGCCCGCCCCGGCCCCGACGGGACCTGGGTCGACGTGACCGCCGCCGAGTTCGCCGAGCACGTGCTCGCCGTCGCGAAGGGCCTCATCGTGTACGGGCTGCGCCCCGGCGACCGGATCGCGATCATGTCGCGTACGACGTACGAGTGGACCCTGCTGGACTTCGCCGCCTGGGCCGCCGGCCTCATCACCGTGCCCGTCTACCCGACGTCCTCCGCCATCCAGGCCCGCCACATCCTGCACGACTCCGGCTCCATCGCCTGCGCCGTCGAGAGCGTCGACCAGGCCCGGCTGATCAGCGGCCGGCGCCAGAACCTGCCGCACCTGGCCCACCTCTGGCAGCTCGACACCGGCATCCTCGGCCAGCTCGCCGCCGCCGGCCGGGACGTCCCCGACACCCTGGTCCGCCAGCGCCGCGCCGGCCTCGGCCCGGCCCACGTCGCCACCGTCATCTACACCTCCGGCACCACCGGCCTGCCCAAGGGCTGCGTCCTCACCCACGGCAACTTCCTCGCCGAGGTCGACAACGCCATCGAGCTGCTCTACCCCCTCTTCACCGCCGTCACCGAAGACCCCCCGTCCACCCTCCTCTTCCTCCCCCTCTCCCACGTCCTCGGCCGCATGACCGCCGTCGGCTGCCTGCGTGCCCGCGTCAAGCTCGGCCACGCGCCCAGCATCCAGACCGACGACCTGCTGCGCGACCTCGCCGGCTTCCGCCCGACCTTCTTCGTCGGCATCCCGTACGTCCTCGAAAAGGTCTACAACACCGGCCGCGCCACCGCCGAAGGCATCGGCCGCGCCGCCTCCTTCGACCGCGCCGCGAAGGTCGCCGTCCGCTACGCCGAGGCCATCGAGGCCGAGTTGCACGGCGAGGGCCCGGGCCCGGGGGCGGGCCTCAGGGCGCTGCGCAAGCTGTACGACGCGCTCGTCTACCGCCGCATCCGGGCCGCGCTCGGCGGCCGCGTCAAGTACGCGATCTGCGGCGGCTCCCCGCTCGGCCGCCGCCTCGCCGCCTTCTACGCGGGCGCCGACGTCATGGTCTTCGAGGGGTACGGGCTCACCGAGACCACCGCCGCCGCCACCGTCACCCCGCCGCTGAAGCCCCGCTTCGGCACCGTCGGCTGGCCGCTGCCGGGCACCGGGATACGCATCGCGCACGACGGCGAGGTGCTGGTGCGGGGCGGGCACCTGTTCTCCGGCTACTGGGACGCCGAGGCCGGCGTCACCCGGCTCGACACCGACGAGGGCTGGTTCGCCACCGGCGACATCGGCGAACTGGACGCCGACGGCTACCTGACGATCACCGGCCGGAAGAAGGACCTGATCGTCACCGCCTCCGGCAAGAACCTCGCGCCCGCGCCCCTGGAGGACCGGCTGCGGGCGCACCCGCTGGTCAGCCAGTGCCTCGTCGTCGGCGACGACCGCCCGTACGTCGCGGCGCTCCTCACCCTCGACCCCGAGGGGCTGCGGCACTGGCGGATGATGCGCAAGCGCGAGTACGTCCCGGGCGCCGAACTCCTCCGCGACCCGCTGCTCCGCGCCGACCTCCAGCGGGCGGTGGACGAGGCGAACGAGCTGGTCTCGCGCGCGGAGTCGATCCGCCGGTTCGCGGTGCTGCCGGCGGACTTCACGGAGGCGGGCGGGCACGTGACGCCGTCGATGAAGCTGAGACGGGCGGCGATCGTACGGGACTTCGGGCACGTCATCGACGAGTTGTACGCGGCCGAACGCTGACCCCCGACCGGGGACTCCGGACCCGGGGGCGCGGCCTACCCCCGTGCCGCGGCCGCCAGCAGGCGGCGCAGCGACGCCTCCGCCGGCGGACCCCACGTCTCCTTGCCGCCCGCCCGGCCCCGTACGCCCGCCTCGCCTATGAGCAGCCCGCCCAGCGCGCGCGCCACCGCGACGCCGCGGGCGCGGCGCAGCGTCGCCGCGTCGACGCCCGGTCCGTACGCGGCGTGGAAGCGGTCGGCCGCGGCGTCGTCGGGGAGCAGGATCCACGCGGCGGCGAGGTCGAGGGCGGGGTCGCCGGCGCACAGGTCGCCGAAGTCGACGACGCCGCACAGGGTCCCGTCGCGGGTGAGGACGTTCGCGGGGTGCAGGTCGCCGTGCTGCCACAGCGGGGGCCCGGCCCAGACCGGCGCGGCGACGGCGTCGTCCCAGACGGCCCGTACGGCGTCGGCGTCCGCGACGAGCCCCAGCCCGACCGCCTCGGCGAGCCGCTGCCCGAACCACTCGGCCGCCTCGGCGAGCGGTCCGCCGCGGCCCCGGCCGGCGGGGGCACCGCCGGGGGCGGGGCGGTGCAGCGCGGTCAGGAAGGCGGCCAGGGCGTCGGCGGCGGCCGGGCCGCGGGTGACCGGGGCGCGGTCGGCGGGGGTGCCGGGGACCCAGGTGGTGACGATCCAGGGGCGCGGGAAGCGCGCGGAGGGCTCGCCCAGGCGCTGCGGCACGGGCACGGGCAGCGGCAGGAGCGGGGCCAGCTCCGGGAGCCAGGCGTGCTCCTTGCGCAGCAGCTCGTCGGCGGACTCCGTCGCCCACGGGAGCCGTACGGCGAGGTCGTCGCCGAGCCGCCAGAGCTGGTTGTCCCAGCCGCGGGCGCCGAGGCTGAGGGGGTGGCCGGCGAGGTCGGGGTGCTGGTCGCGCAGCAGCTCGCGGATCAGCTCGGCGGTGATCCCGGCGGCGCCGCCCGCGGGATCACCCGCAGGCCCGTCCCCCGCCGCCGTGTCCGTCTCGTGCCCGGGCTCGGTGCCCGTCTCCGCGTCGCTCATACGACGCCACCGTATCCGGCCCCACCGACAGTCCGGGCATGAGAAAACCCCCGCCAGGATGACGGGGGTTCCTCAGGTCAGCGTGGGGCGTGCGTCACGACGGGGAGACGTTCGCCGCCTGCGGACCCTTCGGGCCCTGCTGCACGTCGAAGGTCACCTGCTGGTTCTCTTCGAGCGAGCGGAAGCCTTGGGCGTTGATAGCGGTGTAGTGGACGAAGACATCGGGACCGCCGCCGTCCTGGGCGATGAAGCCGAAGCCCTTTTCAGCGTTGAACCACTTGACGGTTCCGGTAGCCATGAGCCCTCCTTGGGCCAAAGGGTCGCCCTGCCCCAGAGCCTCGAAGAAGCCTGAAAACGACACATGCCCGCGGCGTCAGAATCTCCGCAGGCACGGTACTGCAAGGAAACCAAACTGCAACTTGCTGCCGAGCCTAGCACGCGCGAGCCCGGCCCGGTAGGGAAAGGATCACGCTCCGGTGAGCCCCCGTACCCGCGTGCGGTCGGCCTGCGGTTAGCCTCGGAGCCGTGACAGCACCGCCTCCTGACGCAGGAGCTAGGCGCCGGCCGCGCGTCGGCCACATCCAGTTCCTGAACTGCGTCCCCCTCTACTGGGGCCTCGCCCGTACGGGCACCCTGCTCGACCTGGAACTTTCCAAGGACACCCCGGAACGCCTGAGCGAGCAGCTCATCGACGGCGAGCTGGACATCGCCCCCGTCACCCTCGTGGAGTACCTGCGACACGCCGACGACCTCGTCGCCCTCTCCGACATCGCCGTCGGCTGCGACGGGCCCGTGATGTCCTGCGTGATCGTTTCGCAGCGGCCCCTGGCGGATCTGGACCGGGAGCGCGTGGCGCTCGGTTCCACCTCCCGCACCTCCGTGCGCCTGGCCGAGCTTCTGCTCAGTGAGCAGTACGCCATCGCGCCCGACTACTACTCGTGCCCGCCCGACCTCTCGCTGATGATGCGCGAGGCGCAGGCCGGCGTGCTCATCGGGGACGCCGCCCTGCGCGCCTCGCTGCAGGACGCCCCGCGGCTCGGGCTGCAGGTGCACGACCTCGGGCAGATGTGGAAGGACTGGACCGGGCTGCCGTTCGTCTTCGCCGTGTGGGCCGTACGCCGCGACTTCCTGGCGCGCGAGCCGGAGCTGGTGGCGAACGTGCACCGGGCGTTCCTCGACTCCCGCGACCTGTCGCTGGCGGAGGTCGGCAAGGTCGCGGAGCAGGCGGCGCGGTGGGAGTCATTCGACCCGCCGCTGCTCGAACGGTACTTCCGCACGCTGGACTTCCGGCTGGGCGCGGATCAGTTGGAGGGCATCGACGAGTTCGCCTGCCGGGCGGGCTTCCCGGACGAGGCGCGGGTACGGCTCCTCCCCGCGGCCGGGTCGGCCTAAGCTGGGGCAGCCTAAGCGGGGCCGGCCACAGGATCGGCCACAGGAGGGGCCTACGCGGGGACCGTAGGCGGGCGGGTCCGGGGGGAGCGCATGCAGCCAGTACAGAGCGGTGATCCCGAGGTCGTCGGGCCGTACCGGGTGCTGGGCCGGCTCGGCTCCGGCGGCATGGGCCGGGTCTTCCTGGGCCGCAGCCCGGGCGGCGCGACCGTGGCCGTCAAGCTCGTTCATCCGCACTTCGCGCACGACGACGAGTTCCGCACCCGCTTCCGCCGCGAGGTCGAGGCCGCGCGGCGCGTCGGCGGCGCGTGGACCGCACCGGTGCTGGACGCCGGTCCTGACGACGACGTGCCGTGGGTCGCCACCGGGTACGTCGCCGGGCCCAGCCTCAGCGACGCCGTCGCCGAACACGGGCCGCTGCCCGAGGAGACGCTGCGCCCCATGGGCGCGGGCCTCGCGGAGGCGCTGGCGGCGGTGCACGGGCTCGGGCTCGTCCACCGCGACGTGAAGCCCTCCAACGTCCTGCTGACCCTCGACGGCCCCCGGCTCATCGACTTCGGCATCGCCCGCGCCACCGACGGCACCGCCTCGCTGACCGCGTCCGGCGCCTCGGTCGGCTCGCCCGGCTACATGTCGCCCGAGCAGATACTCGGCCGGCCCGTCACGGGCGAAGGCGACGTCTTCAGCCTCGGCGCCGTGCTGGTCTTCGCCGCCACCGGGCAGTCGCCGTTCCCGGGCGACAGCGCGCCCACGCTGCTGTATCTGGTGGTGCACGAGGAGCCGCAACTGCACGGCCTGACCGGCGAGCTGGCGGATCTGGCCCTCGCGTGCCTGGCGAAGGACCCGGCGGCGCGGCCGGCGCCGGCGGAGGTGGTGGGCAGGCTGACGGCGGGCGGCGAGGCGGCGCACCTCGTACGGCCCGGATGGCTGCCGCCGCCGGTCACGGAGCAGATCAGCCGGCGCGCGGTGGAGCTGCTGGCGATGGAGGCGCAGCCCGCGGCGGCGCCGGAGCGGCGGAACGACGGGCTGCCGTCGGGGCCGGTGCCGCTCCAGCAGGCGGAGTACGGGCCCGGGGCGTTCGGGCCGCCGCCGGTGCTGGACGGGACGGCGCCGGGGGCGGGCGCGGCGGGCGCGGCGGGCCCGCCGACGCCGCCGGGCGCGACGCCGCCGGGCGGACCGGGCGCCGGGACCGCGGGCGCCGGGACCGCCGGTGCTACGCCCGGCGGTCCCGCGGCCGGCGGAGCCGCCGCCTTCGGCGCAGCCGCGGCGACGGCGCCCGAGCGGCGCGCGGAAGTCGGCCTGCGCTCGCGCCGGTTCAGTTGCACCCTGGTGCTCTCCGTCGCCGGTGCCCTCGCGGCGCTGATGCTCGGCCTGTTCTTCGTCCCCGGCCTGCTGGACGGCGACGAGAAGGGCTCACAGGCCGGAGACACCCCCACCGGCGCCGCCGCGGACGGCGGCGGCACCGGCGGCGGCACCGGTGGCGGCAGCGAGACCACCGGCGGCGGTACGGGCGGCGACACCGGCGAGGAGAGCGAGAGCCCCTCCCAGGAGCCGACGGGGGCGGCGGTCGACGGCGTACCGGAGAAGTTCGCCGGCGGCTGGAAGGGCGAGGTCATCCAGGAGGACGGCGTGCCGAACGGCGACGTCAGCGTGGAGATCAAGCAGGGTGGCAAGGGCGAGTACGTCGCGTACTTCGACTACTCCCTCTACGACGTCGCGCACTGCTACAGCCGCGCCAAGCTCACCGCCGCCACCGACACCACGCTCACCCTCCACGAGGAGGACGACCCGGCGCGGGAGAACAGCGAGGGCGTCTGCGCCCCGGGTGAGTCGACGGTCACGCTGACGCACAAGGGCGGCACGACGGTCGAGTACCGCTCCGACGCGGAGGCGTCGGGCAACCCGCGCGCGACGCTGACGAAGGGCTCCGGCTGAGCGGCGGACGGGCGTCCCCGGCCGCCCTCCCTCCGCACCACCGCCCTCCCCCTGCGCCGGAGCCGGCGATCCGCTCCGCGTAGGCTGGGGTCCGCTCGTACGCATCACTCGCGGAAGGGGCCGGTCACCTTGACCACCGATCTGCAGGCAGTCCTGGACCGCGCCGCCGAGGGCGGCCGCGTCACCCCCGGCGAGGCCCTCGACCTGTACCGCTCCGCCCCGCTGCACGCGCTGGGCGCCGCCGCCGACGCCGTACGCCGCCGGCGCTACGCCGGGACCGAGCACATCGCGACGTACATCATCGAGCGGAACATCAACTACACCAACGTCTGCGTCACCGCCTGCAAGTTCTGCGCCTTCTACGCGCCGCCCACCGCCAAGGACAAGGGCTGGGTCCGCGGTCTGGACGACATCCTGCGCCGCTGCGAGGAGACCGTGCGGCTCGGCGGCACGCAGATCATGTTCCAGGGCGGCCACCACCCCGACTTCGGCGTGGAGTACTACGAGGAGCACTTCTCCGCGATCAAGAAGGCGTACCCGCAGCTCGTCATCCACTCCCTCGGCGCCTCCGAGGTCGAGCACATGGCCCGCATCTCCGGCACCACCGCCGAGGACGCCATCCGCCGCATCCACGCCGCCGGCCTGGACTCCTTCGCCGGCGCCGGCGCCGAACTGCTGCCCGCCCGGCCGCGGCAGGCCATCGCGCCGCTCAAGGAGAGCGGCGAGCGGTGGCTGGAGATCATGGAGACCGCGCACGGCCTGGGCGTGGAGTCGACGTCCACGATGCTGATGGGCACGGGCGAGACGAACGCGGAGCGGATCGAGCACCTGCGGATGATCCGCGACGTGCAGGACCGCACCGGCGGGTTCCGGGCGTTCATCCCGTACACGTACCAGCCGGAGAACAACAAGCTGAAGGGCCGCACGCAGGCGACCACGCTGGAGTACCTCCGGATGATCGCCATCGCGCGGATCTTCCTCGACAACGTGGCGCACATCCAGGGCTCCTGGCTGACGACCGGCAAGGACGCCGGCCAGTTGACGCTGCACTACGGCGCGGACGACCTCGGCTCGGTGATGCTGGAGGAGAACGTGGTGTCCTCCGCCGGGGCGCGGCACCGTTCGAACCTGCGCGAGATCATCGAGATGATCCGGGGCGCGGACCGGGTGCCGGCGCAGCGTGCGACAACATACGAGCATCTTGTGGTGCACGACGACCCGGCGCACGACCCCGTCGACGACCGCGTCGTGTCGCACCTGTCGTCCACCGCCATCGAGGGCGGCACGGCGCACCCCGAGCTGACGCTGGTGGAGGCCGACCGGTGACGCGCGCGACCCTGGAGAAGCAGCCGCGCGAGGTGGCCGCGATGTTCGACGACGTCGCCGCGAACTACGACCTCACCAACGACGTGCTCTCCCTCGGCCAGGCCCGGCTGTGGCGTAAGGCGGTCGCCCGCGCGGTCGACGCGCGGCCGGGGCAGCGGGTGCTGGATCTGGCGGCGGGTACGGGCACGTCGTCGCTGCCGTTCACGGCGGCGGGCGCGTACGTGGTGCCGTGCGACTTCTCGCTGGGGATGCTGCGCGAGGGCAAGCGGCGCCACCCGCGGCTGCCGCTGACGGCGGGGGACGCGACGCGGCTGCCGTTCGCGGACGGGGTGTTCGACGCGGTCACGATCTCCTTCGGGCTGCGGAACGTCCAGGAGACGGACGCGGCGCTGCGCGAGATGCGGCGGGTGACGCGGCCGGGCGGGCGGCTGGTGGTCTGCGAGTTCTCGCACCCCACCTGGGCGCCGTTCCGGACGGTCTACACGGAGTACCTGATGCGCGCGCTGCCGCCGATCGCCGAGCGGGTGAGCAGCAGCCCGGACGCGTACGTGTACCTCGCGGAGTCCATCCGCGCCTGGCCGGACCAGCCCGCGCTGGCGGCCCGCCTCGCCGCCGCCGGCTGGACCCGCCCGGCGTGGCGCAACCTGAGCGGCGGCATCGTCGCCCTCCACCGCGGCTACGCCCCGGACTGAACCCGCGGCCTCGGGGCACGTGCCTTATGGCGGAGGCGTTGCCGGCGACGACACGCCCGGAGACGGCTCTCCACCCGGCGGCACGGCACCCGGCCCGTCGCCGACTCCGAGCAGGACAGCCAGACTCGCGACGACCGCCGCGCCTGAGGCGATGGCCGCGGCTAGTTGCTCTGGCCCCGGAGTGCGATGGGGCTGGGCTTTTCTGCCGCGGGCGTAAACGAGGTGGGCTACGACGCAGCCGAGCACGAAAACCAGCGCGTTGATCGGAGCAATGTGCAGTGTCACTCCACCCGCCTCCTCCGCGGGCCCGTGAAGCGCTTGGCGCTGATCTTGAGATGGTGTCTGACCGATTCCCCGTAGTCGGGCGGGAGACCCCAGAAGACGGCCGCGGCCTGCCAGGAGGAGCCCAGGAAGGCCCACGTCTTCGCGACGGTCTGCGCCGCGGGGTCGAGCTTCGCGAACGCCACCGCGAACCGGTGGTCGTCCAGCTCGCTGGCCAGCGTTACCGCATGGACAGCCGCGTCGCTCACCAGCAGTGGATGCACCGAACGACAGAGGTCTCGTACCTCGTTCTCGCCCGCCAGGACCAGCGCACCGCGTACCGGTTCCTGCTGGAAGCGCTGCCAGCGCTCGTGCGTGGACTTCAGCCGCCGCCGCACCTCTGCCTGGTCGGGTGTGACGCCGTCGCCGGGGCGTATGTCCAGCAGTACGCGCTCCAAAGCGATCCGCATCGCATCGAGTTCCCGCGGGTCCAGCCCCAGCCACTGGACCCCGAAGCGGTCCACCTCCGCCTTGTCGTCCGCGCTGAAAGCCCGTCGTGCGATGAGGAGGGCGGCGGCGAAGTGGGTGTCGTTACGCACCGCGTTGAGCGCGACCTGATAGCTCTCGCCGGTGTCCGCCTGGCGCTGCTTCGCCTCATACTTACGGCGGTGGTTCCTCACCACTGTGTCGTCCTGACTCTGGCGCGACAGACCCGTGACCCGGCACGCCTACCAGGGCGAACGCAGGAAGAAGCGAACGGTTGTGCAGAATGCGACGCACCTTCGGGCTCTGGAAACCGACAGTCACGGGCTGTCGGCAGAGCCGGGGCCGCTGCACGGCCGAAGCTCACACTAGCGCCGGACGCCGAGCCCCCGCCAGACGGTCCGGAAGCTGCTACCTCGCGTGCTTGAGTGTGCTAGGTCGACGCGCTGTCGCGCCCCGGGGCGCGCGCGGCGGTGTCGGAGGCGGCACTTAGACTGCGGGGAACGACCCGCGTTATATGGGAGCCGCCGTGACCGACGCCTCTGAGTCCACCCGCAGTGCCGATGTGATCGTCGTCGGGGCCGGGCCGGCCGGCTCGACGACCGCGTACTACCTCGCCAAGGCCGGGCTCGACGTCCTGCTCCTGGAGAAGACGGCGTTCCCCCGCGAGAAGGTCTGCGGCGACGGGCTCACCCCGCGGGCGACGAAGCAGCTCGTCGCCATGGGCATCGACGTCTCGGAAGAGGCCGGCTGGCTGCGGAACAAGGGCCTGCGGATCATCGCCGGGGGCAACAGGCTGCAGCTCGACTGGCCGGAGCTGGCCGCCTACCCCGACTACGGGCTGGTGCGCAAGCGCGACGACTTCGACCAGCAGCTCGCGCAGCAGGCGCAGAAGGCGGGCGCGCAGCTCTACGAGCGGTGCAACGTCGGACAGCCGGTCATCGACGAGCGCACGGGCCGGATCACGGGCGTCCACGCCAGGCTCGGCGAGGAGAAGACGCCCGTCACCTTCCACGCCCCGCTGGTCATCGCCGCCGACGGCAACTCCTCGCGGCTCTCGCTGGCCATGGGCCTGCACCGCAACGAGAAGCGCCCGATGGGCGTGGCCGTGCGGACGTACTTCACCTCCCCGCGGCACGAGGACGACTACCTGGAGTCCTGGCTGGAGCTGTGGGACAAGCGCGGCCCCGAGGACCGGCTGCTGCCCGGGTACGGCTGGGTGTTCGGCATGGGCGACGGCACGTCCAACGTCGGCCTCGGCATCCTCAACTCCTCGTCCGCCTTCAAGGAGCTGGACTGGCGCGACGTGCTCAAGGCGTGGTGCGCCTCGATGCCGGAGGAGTGGGGCTACACCCCGGACAACATGACGGGCCCCATCCGCGGTGCCGCCCTCCCTATGGCCTTCAACCGGCAGCCGCACTACGACCGCGGCCTGCTCCTCGTCGGCGACGCCGGCGGCATGGTCAACCCGTTCAACGGCGAGGGCATCGCGTACGCGATGGAGTCCGGCCAGATCGTCGCGGACGTCGTCGTCCAGGCCCACAGCCGCGCGACTTACGCCCAGCGCGAGCTGGCCCTGCGGCGCTACCCGAAGGTCCTCAAGGACACCTACGGCGGGTACTACCAGTTGGGCCGCGCCTTCGTCCGCCTCATCGGCAACCCGAAGGTCATGAAGCTCGCCACGGAACGCGGCCTGACCCACCCGGTCCTGATGCGCTTCGCCCTCAAACTGCTGGCGAACCTCACGGACCCCCAGGGCGGCGACGCCATGGACCGCATCATCAACGGCCTGACGAAGGTAGCCCCCCGAGCTTGAGAATCGCGCACCCGCACCACCCGGCACCCGAACCTGCGAGGCGAGGGGGGATGCCGATGAAGAGCCCTCATCGTCCCCGGTTGGCTCCCGAAGCATTGATGGCCACGGCTGTCACTCCAACCTACTAGGATCTCCTTGTGGTTACGCAGGTAGGGGTTGAAGAGGGCAGAACGTCCGACCTGGATCGGGCGGGTGCCAGTGATGACGTGATCGAGGTACGTCACGGCGACTCGTATGACCTCATGGCGGATCTGCCGGACGAGTCTATCGACCTGTTGATCACTTCACCACCGTACTGGGGTCTCCGAACCTATGGTCAGGAGCACAACGAGGAAATCTTGAAGGAGTGGCTTGCCGAAGACTCCTCCAGGGTGCAGACCGACGTGCCTCCGTACGAGTGGTACCGCGAGCACGGGGGGGTTTTGGGCCTTGAGCCCCTCCCTGAGTGGTTCATCGGTCATCTCGTTGAGATCCTCCAGCGGGGAGCGCAGGCGCTCAAGGCCGAAGGCAGTATGTGGATCAACGTTGGCGACACCTACTTCGCACGCTGGTCGAGCATTCGGCACGACGGCAGGCAAGGGCTGGGTGACAATCCACGATCTCGGCGACGGACACCCATGGGGGGATACCGGCAGGAGAAGCAGCTCCTAATGGTTCCTGCGCGCTTCGCTATTGCAATGCAAGAGCGCAGATGGATTCTCAGGAATGATTTGATCTGGCACAAGCCGAATGTTCCTCCGCGTCCCGAAAAGGATAGACTACGGCTTTCCCATGAACACTTCTTTCACTTCGTCAAGCGGGCAAAGGAAGGACGCCCGAAGTACCACTACGATATGGCGCAAGTGGAAGAAGGAGCACGCGATGTTGCCTTCTACGAGTTCGACGAAGCTGGATACGAGGACACAGAGCCGGCCTACTACGACTTCCAGGTCGTAGAGGGGAACGAAAGCGATGTCGTGACCACTCATGTCCGGTCGGGATCAGACGGTCATTCGGCAACCTTCCCGATTTCCCTCATCAGGCCGCGCATCCTTAGTTCCTGTCCACCCGGGGGAACAGTTCTTGACCCGTTCTGTGGCACCGGGAGATCGTTGACGGTCTCTGCTCAAACAGGCCGGAGGGCTATCGGCTTTGAGCTCAATTCTGAGTTTTGCGATGCAGCTAAAAGGAACGCCGATCAAATTCTCGGGCAGCTTGCGATCGACATTCCAGAAGTCGAATCCAGTGAATCGGGGTCTTGAATGTCGAAGTCCAAAGGGACGCCTCGGAAGAAGAAGGCGCCCAGCAACTTTATCGCCGAGTGGTACGGGCACCGACTCTATCCCGAGGTCGCACAGACGGACACCAGCATCCGTGATCAGCAAGCGCAGCGTTGCCCTTTTCTCACCGAAGCCACGGGAACGGACTATCAGTGTGTGAAGGTCGAGAGAAACGATGGGAAGTCGCGAGGCGTATGTACGATCAGCAGCATCAGTAGACGCAGCCCTGAGCGCCAGGACTGGCTGGCGTGCCCCTTTCGTGCTCTCGACACGGCTATGCTCCGTGACGCCGCGCACCGCCTCTTCGAGTACGACATCGCTGACGAAATCACTCTCACGCCGGCCCCTCTCCTTGAAAAGGATGTGGAAATTGAAAAGCTGCGTGATCGCGTTGCTGCTGGCCAGCCGACAATAGTCTACTTCCAGAACAATCTCGGTGGTGAGATTAAGCTTAGCGAAACCGAACGCTCTCCGGCCTTTTCGTTTGACTCAACAATGGTTGAGGTAATTAAGGATTCGGCCGGATCGTTGTGTGTAGGGAAGTACGGGATCTTCGAGATTCAGACTGCTGACTTTCATGGGACATACGAGCAGGCTGTTCGTAATATCAGTGAGAACCTGCGTATGTATCCCGATGAGTTCAAGCAGCAGATCGATGGTCACCGGCACCTGCTTGCTGAGCGTGTCGAAGGTCCAAACTACTCGAACATCTTCAAGCGTACCTTCTATCAGATGATTCTGAAGTTTCAGGTGGGCGCGCATGATACCTCGGCGGGATGCATTTTCGCGATTCCTCGCGCTGTTTGGGGTAGCTGGCAAAAGCACCTCGGTGCGCCTGAATTGATTCCAGCGCCGGATGGAACTTATCGGCTCAGCAAGCCCGATGTTGATCTTGAAGAATCTCCGCAAGCATGGATCTACGTCTTCGACACTGAGGTTTCCGCGACGCAGACGCCCAACAAACTGAATCTCTGGCGGGTCATCGGCACTGATGCCCCAACTCTGGCCTACTTCGCGTTGGAGGTCGCGCCGGAGGCACTCCTCGAGGCCGGCGGTTCCGTTGACAGACTTCGTGACCGCATCACGGTGAAGCTCGCTGAGTATCTTCCTGAGCTTCGTCCGTAGCCCGGAGGGCGGTGCCACGTCAGTGTCCGATGTGCTCCCCCTGCAGCGCCCACGTTGCCATCGTGGACTTGCGTCCGAACCTAGCGCTGAGCGCTACCCGAAGGTCCTCAAGGACACCTACGGCGGGTACTACCAGTTGGGCCGCGCCTTCGTCCGCCTCATTGGCAACCCGAAGGTCATGAAGCTCGCCACGGAACGCGGCCTGACCCACCCGGTCCTCATGCGCTTCGCCCTCAAACTGCTGGCGAACCTCACGGACCCCCAGGGCGGCGACGCCATGGACCGCATCATCAACGGCCTGACGAAGGTAGCCCCCCGCGCGTAACCATTTGCGGTGGCATCACCTACGGGCCCCCTTGGGAATTGGTGCACAAGCCGTCGTCGCAGCGCCGGCAGGCCCGCGTGCCGGCGAGGCGTGCGCGTACGGTCTTGCCGCAGAACCGCCGCTCGAACCAGGTGATCTCGCCGCCGAGCCGGGCCACGACAAGCAGGCCGCGCCCCCGCTCGCGGTGCGGTGGATCGGCATCCCGGGCGAGGGCACCGGCGAAGTTCGGGAAGCCCGGAACCGGGTCGGAGACGTCGATCACCAGGGCGCCGCATTCGAGGAGCGTGAGGCGCAACGCGAGCAGGTGCCCGGCCAGACGACCGTGCTGGACCGCGTTCGTCACCAGTTCGGAAACGACGAGGACAGCGTCATCGATGTCTCCGTGCCAGCTCCAACCGGTCAGTGTGCGGCGGGTGTGGATGCGCGTCAGCCGCACTGACCGCTTGACCATGGTGTAACGCATCGCCCACTCGTGGACGGTGTGCGTGTCGGCGTTCTGCAAGTGCTGTGCCACCGTCGTCACCGATCTCCTCTGTCCTGGGTGTCGTCACGTGGAGCGGGAAAGCACGATCTGTATGCCTGCGGTCGCTCAGCGCGACTACGCTGAGGCGTGCGTTACCGCGCTTGTTCACCGGGCTACGAACGTACGGTGACTGAGCGGGGCACGAAACTGACGCAAGGTACGAGTTACTCAGGGCCCGGACACGCGGGGAGCGAGCCATGACGCCGACTGGGTCTCGCAGAGGTGAGGGAACACCGACCGGTGCGCAGGGTTCGCGAACGCGGCCCCGCGGCGGGGTCGTGACGGGGCACCTCTTCAAGGTCGCCCGGGAGCGGCTTCCACGCACCCAGTGCGAGCTGGCGGAGGATCTCGGCGTCGACTCGACAACGGTCCAGGGGGGGAGTCAGGCCGCCGCCCGCTGACCGCGATTCCCGCGGCGCAGTTCCTCTCCCTGCGTCGGCATCTGCTGAGGACCGGCGCGGATCCCGCGCTGCTGGTGCTCTTGGACGCCGCCATGGATGCCGATTCGGTGATCGGCTATGCGTTGGAGGCCGGACGCGCGAATGCGGACTTCCGTGACCACCCACTGGCGGGATGGGTCTTCACCCGCTCGGCGACCCACATGCTCACGTGGGCGATCAACGGGTCGGCTCCGGCAGCCCTGCCCCAGCCCGCCAGGCATGTGCCGAGACGGCGGGGGCCGGCGCCCGCCGCACCGTCGCTGAGCTTCGACGAGCGGCGGCGGTTCTTCGACCACCTCCGCCGGTCCGCGGAGCTGGCCGACGGCGCCGGCGAGGAGGGCGCACTGCTCCGCCGCCAGGCCCTGTACCTGTGCAGCTACGACTCCGCTCCCGATACGCACGCATGGCTCGGCGCGATGCAAAGCCGCCGGGCGACGCGGCTCACCCACTCCGCGTGGGCGCCGGCCTGGTCCGATGCGCGCTCTCTGGCCACCTCCCTGACCCGGCACGGCGACGTCGAGATGCTCCACGCCTTCATCGAGCGTGGGATGAGCAGCGACGCCGGCGAGACCGCCAACCTCAACTACTGGGCACACTGGCTCGGGCTGGACCGTTTGCCACGATCCGACGACTCGTTCATGGCCGACCCGGCACCTCGCTCCTGGGATCCCGGGGCGCTGCTGCGACGACTCGCAGACCGTCTCGATCCCGCACTCGGGTGCGTGGACCTCAACGTCCACTCGGTATGGGCCCTCGTCGCTTCCCATCCCGGTCTCCTCGCGACAGACCACCAAGGGGATCTCCGGCGTCGGGTCGCCGTGCTGCTTGACACCGACCGTGTGTCCCGACGGGCCCGGCGCGAACTGGATTCCTTGCATTACGGTCTGAGGCTGAGCAGGCCATGACCTATCGGAGGGAAGAAACCTTATGACCGATGACGCCCTCGCCAAGGGCTCCGTGGGCTACCTGCTGGAGATGGGAACCCTGAAGCGGGCGCGGCGCACCGGCTGGTGGATCGTCGGCGTGAAGGACCCCGAGACCGTCGCCGAGCACAGCTTCCGTACCGCGGTCATCGGTGCGGTGCTGGCCATGCTCGAGGGTGCCGACCCCGCCAAGGTGGCGCTTCTGTGCACCTTCCATGACACCCAGGAGACCCGTGTCGGCGACATCCCATGGGTGGGACGCCGCTACCTCAGCGCGGCGAAGAACGAGGACGTGACCGCCGACCAGCTCGCGGACGCGCATCCCGCCGTGGCCGCGGGGATTCAGGCGGTCGTCGACGAGTACGAGAACGGCGACTCGGTCGAGGTCATCGTGGCGCATGACGCGGACCGACTGGAGTGCATGCTGCAGGGCATGGAGTATCTCGAACAGGGCTATGGCAACGCCCAGGAATGGGTGGACAGCACGCGGGCGAGGCTGAAGACGGCGTCCGCCATAGCGCTCGCCGACGCCGCCCAGGGCATGAGCTCGGCGGACTGGCAGCGCACCTATCTGCGGTAGAGCGATACACGCAGGCGCGGAGCCCCCGCCGGGCGTCCGGCGGGGGCTCTCGCGTCGTGCGGAGGGTCCGGGGAGCGGCTCAGAGGACCCGGGCGGCCGAGGTGGGCATGTAGTACGACATCTCCTGGATCACCACGCCCTTCGACGGGTTGGCCGCGTCCAGGTACTTGCCGTCGCCGACGTACACGGCCACGTGGTACGCCGAGCCGGTGCCGCCCCAGAAGACCAGGTCGCCCGGCTGGACGTCGGAGACCGCGACCGGGGTGCCGACCGTGGACTGCTCCGCGGCGGTGCGGGGGAGCTCCACGCCCACCTGGCGGAACGCCGCCTGGGTCAGGCCCGAGCAGTCGTACGAGGACGGGCCCGTGCCCCCCAGGACGTACGCCTTGCCGAGCTGGGCGTTGAGGAAGTCCAGCACCGTGCCGACGCTGCCCGACGCGGCCGGGGCCGCCGCGGGGGTCTCGGCGGCCTGGGTGGACTCGGCGGCGGGCGCGGCGGAGGCCGTGGCCAGTTCCTCGCGCTCCGCCGCGCGGGCCGCTGCCCGCTCGCGGGCGCGCTCCTCGGCGGCGGCGCGGGCCTCCGCCTCCTTCTTGGCCTTCGCGGCCGCCTTGCGGGCGTCCTGGGCGGCCTCCTGCGCCTCCGTGCGCAGTTCGAGGCGCAGGGCCGCGGTCTGGGTGGCGTCGGCGCTCTGCTCGACGCCGGTGGAGAGCGCCGTGCTCACGTTCACGGCGGGGAGTTCTGCGGTCGACTCCGTGGCCGTCGGCCCGGTGGTCCTGCTGCTGTCGCCGAGGGCGGGAGCGGACGCCGCCGTCGCGACCATCGTGCCGAGGGCGCCACCGGCGACTCCGGTGCGGACGACCCACGCGGGGGCCTGCCGGCGCCGGGGTTTCCGGTGGCTGGGTATGTGCGGTTTACGGGACATGAACACCAGCGCTATCAGGGGGAAGGTCCGTCTTTCAACAGTCGTGGGATGCGCCACACTTGGCCGCCCCGTCAGTGAAATGGGGCATTTGGGCGGTGTGTTCCCCCGACGCTCTCCGATGCGCGGCGACCCGTGCGTCGTTACCCGCCCGATACGCACGGCATTTGGGCCGCGCGCCGAACGTTGCCGGACGGTTATCACTTCTCCCGCCGCAAACCAAGCGAGGACGGTTGCCCCGGAAGCCCCGCTGTGGTCCAAATCACTCCGGTCGGGTCGGGCGTCCCGTGCTCCGCTCGGGGGCCTTGAGAGGGCCCGCGCAAGCGCCCGGAGGCCCGGAAAACAATTGAGCGCGGCCGCGCTCGAATTCGCCCCCGGCCGCGCCACCGTGAAATCACCCGCGCCACGAACCCCACGGTCCTCGCGGCGCTGACCTGCGGTTGCTCGCCGCCGGCGGAGGTCCGGTGATCGTTTCTTCGCACCGCGGGCGCCGTCCGGCGGGCATTCGTCCGTCCGATCGATCGCCGGGTGTTTAAGATCACAAAGCCGTAGGGGACCCCCGTGTCACAGATCACAGCGCAGTGGGCATAAGATGCCCATCAGTAGGGCTTGTGAACTGCCTCACATGTGAGCGATCTTGGTGGGGCAGGAACGCGAGTCCGGTGTGGACTGGCAGGCAGTCATCGTCGACTGGAGAGGAGCGGGGCAGCGGTGAACGTATACACGCCGATCCTCGTGCTCGGAGCCATTGCGACGGCCTTCGCGGTGTTCTCCGTGGTCGCGGCGGCGCTCGTGGGTCCGAAGCGCTACAACCGGGCCAAGCTCGAGGCGTACGAGTGCGGCATCGAGCCGACACCGCAGCCGCCCGGCGGGGGCCGCTTCCCGGTCAAGTACTACCTGACGGCGATGTTGTTCATCATCTTCGACATCGAGATCGTCTTCCTCTACCCCTGGGCCGTCTCCTTCGACGCTCTGGGGATCTTCGGGCTCGTCGAGATGCTGCTCTTCGTGCTCACTGTCTTCGTCGCCTACGCCTACGTGTGGCGGCGCGGCGGACTGGAATGGGACTAGGAGGCACCACGAATGGGACTTGAGGAAAAGCTCCCGAGCGGGTTCATCCTGAGCACGGTCGAGGAGGCCGCGGGGCTGGCGCGCAAGTCGTCGGTCTTCCCGGCGACGTTCGGCCTTGCGTGCTGCGCGTTCGAAATGATGACCGCCGGCGCCGGCCGCTACGACCTGGCGCGCTTCGGCATGGAGGTCTTCCGCGGCTCGCCCCGCCAGGCCGACCTGATGATCGTCGCCGGCCGGGTGAGCCAGAAGATGGCGCCGGTGCTGCGCCAGGTCTACGACCAGATGCCGAACCCCAAGTGGGTCATCTCCATGGGCGTCTGCGCCTCGTCCGGCGGCATGTTCAACAACTACGCGATCGTGCAGGGCGTCGACCACGTCGTGCCGGTCGACATCTACCTGCCCGGCTGCCCGCCGCGCCCCGAGATGCTCATCGACGCGATCCTCAAGCTGCACGCGAAGATCCGCCACGAGAAGCTCGGCATCAACCGCGAGGAGGCGGCCCGGGAGGCCGAGGAGGCCGCGCTGAAGGCGCTGCCGACGATCGAGATGAAGGGTCTTCTCCGGTGAGCGAGGAGAACGCGGACGGGGTGAACCCCGACCAGGATCTGAACGCGGAGAACCTGCCGGGCCGCCGCGGCGACCAGGGCGAGACCATCCGCGTCCAGCGCGGCATGTTCGGCGCCGAGAGCGGCGCCGGCGACACCTCCGGCTACGGCGGCCTGGTGCGCGGCGTCCGGCTGCCCGGCGAGTCCGTGCGCCCGTACGGCGGCTGGTTCGACGAGGTCGCGGACGAGCTGGAGGGCGCCCTCGACGAGCAGGGGCTCCTCCCCGAGAACGCCATCGAGAAGACCGTCGTCGACCGCGGCGAGCTGACCTTCCACGTCGACCGCAAGCACCTGCTGCGCGTCATGCGGACCCTGCGCGACGACCCCGCGCTGCGCTTCGAGCTGTGTACCGGCGTCTCCGGCGTGCACTACCCCGGGGACAAGGGCCGCGAGCTGCACGCGGTGTACCACCTGCGTTCGCTCACCCACACCCGGCTGCTCCGGGTCGAGGTCAGCGCGCCCGACGACGACCCGCACATCCCGTCCGTCGTGGAGGTCTACCCGACGAACGACTGGCACGAGCGCGAGGTCTACGACTTCTTCGGCATCGTCTTCGACGGCCACCCGGCCCTGACCCGGATCTTCATGCCGGACGACTGGCAGGGCCATCCGCAGCGCAAGGACTACCCCCTCGGCGGCATCCCCGTCGAGTACAAGGGCGCCCAGATCCCGGCTCCCGACCAGCGGAGGTCGTACCGATGAGCACCACCCACGCGACCGGGGCCGCCCGGGAGACCACCGAGGGCACCGTCTACACCGTCACCGGCGGCGACTGGGACGAGGTCGTCGAGTCGGTCCACCGGGCCGACGACGAGCGGATCGTCGTCAACATGGGCCCGCAGCACCCCTCCACCCACGGCGTGCTGCGGCTCATCCTGGAGATCGACGGCGAGACCGTGACGGAGACCCGCTGCGGGATCGGCTATCTGCACACGGGCATCGAGAAGAACCTCGAGTACCGCACCTGGACCCAGGGCTCCACCTTCGTGACCCGCATGGACTACCTGACCTCGTTCTTCAACGAGGCCGGGTACTGCATGGCGGTGGAGAAGCTGCTCGGCATCACCGACGAGGTCCCCGACCGGGCCACCGTCATAAGGGTGCTGCTCATGGAGCTGAACCGGATCGCCTCCCACCTGGTGGCCATCGCCACCGGCGGCATGGAGCTGGGCGCCACCACGGTCATGATCTACGGCTTCCGCGACCGTGAGCTGGTCCTCGACCTGTTCGAGCTGATCACCGGCCTGCGGATGAACCACGCGTTCATCCGCCCGGGCGGCCTCGCGCAGGACCTGCCCCCGGGCGCCGTCGACTCCATCCGCGAGACGCTCAAGACGCTCCGCAAGAACTTCCCGGAGTACGACAAGCTGGCCACCAACAACCCCGCGTTCAAGGCCCGGATGCAGAACATCGCGCATCTGGACCTGGCCGGCTGCATGTCCCTGGGCGTCACGGGCCCGGTGCTGCGCGCCACGGGGCTGCCCCACGACCTGCGCAAGACGGACCCGTACTGCGGCTACGAGACGTACGACTTCGACGTCCCCACCGCCGACACCGCCGACGCCTACGGCCGCTTCCTCATCCGGCTGGAGGAGATGCGCCAGTCGCTGCGGATCGTCGAGCAGTGCATGGACCGGCTGGAGCCCGGCCCGGTGATGGTCGCCGACAAGAAGATCGCCTGGCCCGCACAGCTCGCGCTGGGGCCCGACGGCCTCGGCAACTCGCTGGACCACATCAAGAACATCATGGGGACCTCGATGGAGGCCCTGATCCACCACTTCAAGCTGGTCACCGAGGGCTTCCGGGTGCCGCCCGGGCAGGCGTACGTGGCGTTGGAGTCACCCAAGGGCGAACTGGGTGTGCACGCCGTCAGCGACGGCGCCACCCGCCCGTTCCGGGTGCACTTCCGCGAGCCCTCGTTCGTGAACCTGCAGGCCATCGCGGCCCTGACCGAGGGTGGCCAGGTGGCCGACGTGATCGTGGCCATCGCATCCCTCGACCCCGTGCTGGGAGGCGTCGACCGATGACGACAGCGGAACGCGACGTGAGCAGCCAGGCGGCCGTCCCGCTGGGCATGCCCCAGTTGCCCGCCCCCGACTACCCGGCCGAGGTGCGCGAGCGGCTGGCAACGGATGCCCGGGAGATCATCGCCCGGTATCCGGACAGCCGTTCGGCGCTGCTGCCGATGCTGCACCTGGTGCAGTCGGAGGAGGGGCACGTCACCCGCACCGGCATGCAGTTCTGCGCCGAGATGCTGGACCTGACCGCCGCCGAGGTGACCGCGGTCGCCACCTTCTACACCATGTACCGGCGCAAACCTTCGGGCGACTACCAGGTCGGGGTCTGCACCAACACGCTCTGCGCGGTCATGGGCGGCGACGCCATCTTCGACGAGCTGAAGGCGTACCTGGACCTCGGCAACCAGGAGACCACCGAGGACGGCAAGGTCACCCTGGAGCACATCGAGTGCAACGCCGCCTGCGACTTCGCCCCCGTGGTGATGGTCAACTGGGAGTTCTTCGACAACCAGACGCCCGAGTCCGCCAAGCGGCTCGTGGACGACCTGCGCGCGGGCAACGACGTACACCCCACCCGCGGCGCGAAGCTCTGCACGTTCAAGGAGACCGCGCGCATCCTGGCCGGCTTCCCCGACCAGCGCCCCGGCGCCGTCGAGGAGTCCGGCGGCGCGGGCCCCGCCTCGCTCATCGGGCTGCGCATGGCCAAGGGCGAGGAGCCGGCCGCGCGCGTGGTCACCCAGCGCGCCGAGCCGCACCCGCAGAGCCCGCCGCCGGACGCGCTGGCGGACCAGCCGCCCGCCGGCCACCCCAGTTCGCACGACGCGCCGCAGCAGACCTCCGCGTCCGACCCGGCGCACCCGCACTCCGCGTCCGCGGATGAGCCCACCGAGGAGGAGGGCGCGTGATGACCGTCGACTCGCCGGAGAAGCTGCTGACCCCGGTGCTCTCCGCCTTCTGGGACCACCCCGAGTCCTGGACCCTGGAGACGTACCGGCGCAACGAGGGCTACGAGGGGCTGCGCAAGGCGCTCGCGATGCCGCCCGACGACGTCATCGCGTACGTCAAGGACTCCGGCCTGCGCGGCCGGGGCGGCGCGGGCTTCCCCACCGGCATGAAGTGGCAGTTCATCCCGCAGGGCGACGGCAAGCCGCACTACCTCGTCGTCAACGCCGACGAGTCGGAGCCGGGCACCTGCAAGGACATCCCGCTGCTCTTCGCCAACCCGCACTCCCTCATCGAGGGCATCGTCATCGCCTGCCACGCGTTCCGGTCCAACCACGCGTTCATCTACCTGCGCGGCGAGGTCGTGCCGGTGCTGCGCAGGCTGCACGAGGCGGTGCGCGAGGCGTACGCCGCGGGCTTGCTCGGCAAGGACATCCTCGGCTCCGGGCTCGACCTGGAGGTCACGGTGCACGCCGGCGCCGGCGCGTACATCTGCGGTGAGGAGACCGCGCTGCTCGACTCGCTGGAGGGCCGCCGCGGCCAGCCCCGGCTGCGTCCCCCCTTCCCGGCCGTCGAGGGCCTCTACGCCTGCCCCACTGTGGTGAACAACGTCGAGTCCATCGCGTCCGTTCCCGCGATCATGAACAAGGGCAAGGAGTGGTTCCGGACGATGGGCAGCGAGAAGTCCCCGGGCTTCACGCTGTACTCGCTCTCCGGTCACGTCGCCCGCCCCGGCCAGTACGAGGCGCCGCTCGGCATCACGCTGCGCCAACTGCTCGACATGGGCGGCGGCATGCGCCCCGGCCACCGGCTGAAGTTCTGGACCCCCGGCGGCTCGTCCACCCCGATGCTCACCGACGAGCACCTGGACGTCCCCCTCGACTACGAGGGCGTCGGCGGCGCCGGCTCCATGCTCGGCACCAAGGCGCTGCAGTGCTTCGACGAGACGACCTGCGTGGTCCGGGCGGTCACCCGCTGGACCGAGTTCTACGAGCACGAGTCCTGCGGCAAGTGCACGCCCTGCCGCGAGGGCACGTACTGGCTCGTCCAACTGCTCCGCGACATCGAGGCCGGCAAGGGCTCCCTCGCCGACCTCGACAAGCTCAACGACATCGCCGACAACATCAACGGCAAGTCGTTCTGCGCCCTCGGCGACGGCGCCGCCGCGCCGATCTTCTCCTCGCTGCAGTACTTCCGCGAGGAGTACGAGCAGCACGTCATCGGCGGTGGCTGCCCCTTCGACCCGGCCAAGTCCACCGCCTGGGCCGACACCCCCGGCTCCACGAACCACCAGGAGGTGTCCGCGTGACCGTCACGGAGCCGGAGAAGGCAGCGGAGAAGGCTGCCGCCCCGGAGAACATGGTCACCCTGACCATCGACGGCGCCGAGGTCAGCGTGCCCAAGGGCACCCTGGTCATCCGGGCCGCCGAGCAACTCGGCATCGAGGTCCCGCGCTTCTGCGACCACCCGCTGCTCGACCCGGTCGGCGCCTGCCGCCAGTGCATCGTCGAGATCGAGGGCCAGCGCAAGCCGTCGGCGTCCTGCACCATCACCTGCACCGACGGGATGGTCGTCAGGACCCAGCTCACCTCCGCCGTGGCCGAGAAGTCGCAGCGCGGCGTGATGGAGCTGCTGCTCATCAACCACCCGCTGGACTGCCCGGTCTGCGACAAGGGCGGCGAGTGCCCGCTGCAGAACCAGGCGATGTCCGCGGGGCAGGCCGAGACCCGCTTCGACGGCCAGAAGCGCACCTTCGAGAAGCCCGTGCCGATCTCCACGCAGGTGCTGCTCGACCGCGAGCGCTGCGTGCTGTGCGCGCGCTGCACCCGGTTCTCCAACCAGGTCGCGGGCGACCCGATGATCGAGATGCTGGACCGCGGCGCGCTGCAGCAGGTCGGTACGGGCGAGGGCGTGCCCTTCGAGTCGTACTTCTCGGGCAACACCATCCAGATCTGCCCGGTGGGCGCGCTCACCTCGAAGATGTACCGCTTCCGCTCGCGCCCCTTCGACCTGATCTCCTCGCCGTCCGTCTGCGAGCACTGCGCAGGCGGCTGCGCCACGCGCACCGACCACCGGCGCGGCAAGGTCATGCGGCGGCTCGCCGACAACGACCCCGAGGTCAACGAAGAGTGGATGTGCGACAAGGGCCGCTTCGGCTTCCGCTACGCGCAGATGCCCGACCGGCTCACCCACCCGCTGGTCCGCGACGACAGCGGTGAGCTGCAGCCGGCGAGCTGGCCCGAGGCGCTGCGCGCCGCGGCGGCAGGACTGGCGGCGGCCCGCGGGCGCGCCGGGGTGCTCACCGGCGGGCGGCTGACGCTGGAGGACTCCTACGCCTACGCGAAGTTCGCGCGCGCCGCGCTCGGCACCAACGACATCGACTTCCGCGCCCGGGTGCACAGCGCCGAGGAGACCGAGTTCCTGGCCGCGCGGGTCGCGGGCAGCGGACGCGGCGTCACCTACGCGGCGCTGGAGAAGGCGCCCGCGGTGCTGCTCGCCGGTCTGGAGGCCGAGGAGGAGGCGCCCGGCGTCTTCCTCCGGCTGCGCAAGGCGTGGCGCAAGAAGGGCCTGAAGGTCTACGCGATCGCTCCCTTCGCCACCCGCGGCCTGACGAAGGCCGGCGGCACGCTGCTGCCGGCCGCCCCCGGCACCGAGCCGAGCTGGCTCGACGCCCTCGGCTCCGGGGCGGGCCTCGGCGAGGACGGCAAGGCCGCCTCCGACGCGCTGCGCCAGGAGGGCGCGGTGATCCTCGTCGGCGAGCGGCTGGCGGGCGTGCGCGGCGCGCTGTCCGCCGTGGTGCGTACGGCGGAGGCCACCGGCGCCACCCTCGCCTGGATCCCGCGCCGCGCCGGCGAGCGCGGCGCGATCGAGGCCGGTGCGCTGCCCGGGATGCTGCCCGGCGGCCGGTCCGGCACCGACCCCGAGGCGCGCCGCGAGACCGCCGCCGCGTGGGGCCTGGCTGAACTGCCGAGCTCGCGCGGCCGCGACACCGGCGAGATCCTCGACGCCGCGGCGGCCGGCGACATCGGCGCGCTGGTCGTCGGCGGCGTCACGCTCACCGACCTGCCGGACCCGGCGAAGGCCCGCGAGGCGCTGGACCGGGCCGAGTTCGTGGTCAGCCTGGAGCAGCGGCCCAGCGAGGTCACCGAGCGGGCCGACGTGGTCTTCCCGGTGGCCGCGGTCGCGGAGAAGCAGGGCACGTTCGTCAACTGGGAAGGCCGGCTCCGCCCCTTCGAGGCCGCGCTGAAGCCGGACCAGATGACCCGCCGGCTCGCCCCCGCGGACATGCGCGTGCTGCACATGCTCGCCGACGCCCTCGACGTCCACCTGGGCCTGCCCGACGCCCGTACGGCACGGGCCGAGCTGCGCCGCCTCGGCGTCCGCGCCGAAGGACCGCGCCCCACCCCGCCCGACGACCGCGCCGCGCCGCTGCCGCAGCCCGGCGCCGGCCAGGCGGTGCTCGCAGGCCACCGGCTGCTGCTCGACGAGGGCAGGCTGCAGGAGGGCGAGGACGCCCTGGCCGGCACCCGCCACGAGGCGGCGGCCCGGCTCTCGCCCGCCACCGCGGAGGCCACGGGCGTCGTCGACGGCGACCCGCTGGCGGTCACCGGCCCCACCGGCACGGTGACGCTCCCCCTGCGGGTCACCGCGGAGCTGCCCGACCAGGTCGTGTGGCTGCCGCTGCAGTCGACGACCCCGGGCGTGGCCGCGGCGACGGGCGCGAACCCCGGCGACCTGGTTCAGGTTTCCGCCGTATCCAAGGAGGTCGAAGCGTGACCGCGATGCGGACGCGAACCTGCGTAGCTGCGTACACGACGGAGGCACGACGGTGATCGCAAGCGCACCCGCGGCGCACGGCGCAAGCGTCCTCGCCGCGGACGAACTCGGCTACTTCGGGGGCGACCCCTGGTGGCTGATCCTCCTCAAGGCCGTCTTCTGCTTCGCGTTCCTGATGGTGACGGTCCTCATCTCGATCGTCTTCGAGCGCAAGGTCCTGGGCTGGATGCAGCTCCGCATCGGCCCGAACCGGCACGGCCCCTGGGGCCTGCTGCAGTCGCTCGCCGACGGCGTGAAGCTGATGCTCAAAGAGGACATCATCGTCAAGGGCGCCGACAAGGCGGTCTACATCCTGGCGCCGCTCCTCGCCGCCATCCCCGCCTTCATGGCCATCGCGGTCATCCCCTTCGGCCCCGCCGACAACCAGGTGTCGATCTTCGGCGAGCGCACCGCGCTGCAGCTCACGGACCTCCCGGTCGCCATGCTGTACGTGCTGGCCACCGCCTCCATCGCCGCCTACGGCGTCGTCCTCGCCGGCTGGGCGTCCAACTCGACGTACCCGCTGCTCGGCGGCGTCCGCGCGACGGCCCAGGTGATCTCGTACGAGGTCGCGATGGGCCTGTCCTTCGCCGCGGTGTTCCTCTACTCCGGGTCGCTGTCGACCTCGGAGATCGTCGCGGCCCAGGACGACCGGTGGTTCGCGATCCTGCTGCCGGTGTCGTTCCTCGTCTACCTCGTCGCGATGGTCGGCGAGTCGCACCGGCTGCCCTTCGACATGCCGGAGTCCGAGGGCGACCTGGTCGCCGGTTACTCCACCGAGTACTCGTCGATCAAGTTCGCGATGTTCATGCTCTCCGAGTACGTGCACATGGTGACGCTCTCCGCGGTGGCGGTCACGCTCTTCCTCGGCGGCTGGCGCGCGCCCGCGCCGATCAGCACCGTGTGGGAGGGCGCCAACACCGGCTGGTGGCCGATGCTGTGGTTCACCGGCAAGGTCGTCGTGTGCCTCTTCGGCTTCGTCTGGCTGCGCGGCTCGCTCCCACGGGTGCGCTACGACCAGTTCATGAAGCTGGGCTGGAAGGTCCTCATCCCGGTCTCCATGGTCTGGCTGATGCTGGTCGCCACCGTCCGGGCGCTGCGCAACGAGGACGTGGACTTCACCGAGATCGTGCTCTACATCGCCGGCGGGCTGCTGGTGATCCTGCTGCTGTCCTTCGTCGCGGACATGTTCCGCGACCGCAAGGAGAAGGAGGAGGCCGCCCGCGAGGCGGCCAAGCCCAAGCCGGAGTTCGACCCCACGGAGGGCGGCTACCCCGTGCCGCCGCTGCCGGGTCAGACCCTGCCGCCCGTGCCCCGCCGCCCGTCGCGCCGCGAGCGCGAGCTGGTGGGCACGAACGGCCCCGGAGGCGACACTGAGGAGGCCGACAATGGCTGACGAGAAGAAGGACAAGCAGGGTTTCGTCAACCCGCTGGCCGGCTTCGGCGTGACCTTCAAGGCCATGTTCAAGAAGCGGCTGACCGAGCAGTACCCCGAGTACAAGAAGCCGACGGCGCCCCGCTTCCACGGCCGCCACCAGCTCAACCGGCACCCGGACGGGCTGGAGAAGTGCATCGGCTGCGAGCTGTGCGCGTGGGCCTGTCCGGCGGACGCGATCTACGTCGAGGGCGCGGACAACACCGAGGAGGAGCGCTACTCGCCGGGTGAGCGCTACGGCCGCGTCTACCAGATCAACTACCTGCGCTGCATCCTGTGCGGGCTGTGCGTCGAGGCGTGCCCGACCCGGGCGCTGACCATGACCAACGAGTACGAGCTGGCCGACAGCAGCCGCGAGTCGCTCATCTACACCAAGGACGAGCTGCTCGCCGGCCTCCAGGACGGCATGGTCGACTCGCCGCACGCCGTCTACCCGGGGATGACGGAGAAGGACTACTACAGCGGCCTCGTCACCGAGGCCGCCCCGGGTACGGAGCGCCAGGTCGCCGTCAGCAAGGGCGAGCCGGCGCCGGAGCCGGAGCCGCACTCCGAAGGAGCCCAGGCATGAACGCCCTCGCCCAGGCCGGCTACACCACGTCCACCGGGGAGGCGACCCAGTTCTGGGTGCTGGCCATCTTCGCCGTCGCCGGTGCGCTGGGCACCGTGATGATGAAGAAGTCGGTGCACTCGGCGCTCTGCCTCGCCGGGACGATGGTGATCCTGGCGGTCTTCTATCTCGCCAACGGCGCGTACTTCCTCGGCGTCGTCCAGATCGTCGTCTACACCGGCGCGGTCATGATGCTCTTCCTCTTCGTGCTCATGCTCGTCGGCATCAGCGCGGCGGACTCGCTGAAGGAGACCATCAAGGGCCAGCGCTGGCTGGCGATGCTCTGCGGCATCGGCTTCGGCGTGCTGCTGATGGCCGGCATCGGCAACGCGAGCCTCAGCACCTTCGAGGGGCTCGGAGACGCCAACGCCGGCGGCAACGTCGACGGCCTGGCGGCGCTGATCTTCCGCGACTACGTCTTCGCCTTCGAGCTGACCGGCGCGCTGCTGATCACCGCGGCGGTGGCGGGCATGGTCCTCACCCACCGCGAGAAGACGGAGCCCTCGCGGACCCAGCGCGAACAGGCCGCCCAGCGCGTACGCGACGGCGTCCAGGTGCCGCCGATGCCCGCGCCCGGCGTCTACGCCCGGCACAACGCGGTGGACATCCCGGCGCTGCTGCCCGACGGCACGCCGTCCGAGCTGACCGTCAACCGCACGCTGCGCGAGCGCCGCCAGATCCGGGACGTCTCCGCGCAGGCGCTGGCGGATCTCGCGGCCATAGAGCAGCGCACCGCCGACTACCACGGCAAGGCCCTGGAACCGGACACCGGCGACGACGACGGGGACGGCCCCGTCAGCGCGAACGCCGGCGGTAAGGCCGGAAAGGGAGAGGGCGAGTGAACCCGGTCAACTACCTGTATCTTGCCGCGCTGCTGTTCACGATCGGCGCGGCCGGGGTGGTCATCAGGCGGAACGCCATCGTGGTGTTCATGTGCATCGAGCTGATGCTGAACGCCTGCAACCTCACGCTGATCACGTTCTCCCGGATGCACGGGAACCTCGACGGCCAGATCGTCGCCTTCTTCACCATGGTCGTCGCCGCCGCGGAGGTCGTGGTCGGCCTGGCGATCATCGTGTCGTTCTACCGCTCCCGCCACTCGGCCTCGGTCGACGACGCCGCTTTGATGAAGCTGTAAGGGGACGCACCAGTGGAGTCACTCATCGGATTGCTCGTCGCGGCGCCGCTCCTCGGCGCGGCGGTGCTGCTCTGCGGCGGGCGGAGGCTGGACCGTACGGGCCACTGGCTCGGTACCGGACTGGCCTTCACCTCGTTCGTCCTCGGCCTCGTCCTCTTCGCCGACATGCTCGGCAAGGACGGCGAGGAGCGGGCGCTGCACAGCCACCTCTTCACCTGGATTCCGGTCGAGGGGTTCCAGGCGGAAGCGGCGTTCCAGCTCGACCAGCTCTCGATGACGTTCGTGCTGCTGATCACCGGCGTCGGCTCGCTCATCCACCTGTACTCCGTGGGCTACATGGAGCACGACGAGCGCCGCCGCCGGTTCTTCGGCTATCTGAACCTCTTCCTCGCGGCGATGCTGCTGCTCGTCCTCGCGGACAACTTCCTGCTGCTGTACGTCGGCTGGGAGGGCGTCGGTCTCGCCTCGTATCTGCTGATCGGCTTCTGGCAGCACAAGCCGACCGCGGCGACGGCGGCGAAGAAGGCGTTCATCGTCAACCGTGTCGGCGACGTCGGCCTGTCCATCGCGATCATGCTGATGTTCGTCACCTTCGGCACCTTCGCGTTCGAGCCGGTGATGAACTCGGTCGGCGAGACGAGCGAGGGCAAGCTGACGGCGATCGGGCTGATGCTGCTGCTCGCGGCGTGCGGCAAGTCGGCGCAGGTGCCGCTGCAGTCCTGGCTGGGCGACGCGATGGAGGGCCCCACGCCGGTCTCCGCGCTGATCCACGCCGCGACGATGGTGACCGCCGGCGTCTACTTGATCGTCCGCTCCGGCGCGATCTTCGAGGCGGCGCCGGACGCGCAGCTCGTCGTCACGGTCGTCGGCGCGGTCACGCTGCTCTTCGGTGCGATCGTCGGTTGCGCGAAGGACGACATCAAGAAGGCGCTGGCCGGCTCGACGATGTCGCAGATCGGCTACATGGTGCTGGCCGCCGGCCTCGGCCCGATCGGCTACGCCTTCGCGATCATGCACCTGGTGACGCACGGCTTCTTCAAGGCCGGGCTCTTCCTCGGCGCGGGCTCCGTCATGCACGGCATGAACGACGAGGTCGACATGCGCAAGTACGGGGGCCTCAGGAAGTACATGCCGATCACGTTCGTCACGTTCGGCCTCGGCTATCTGGCGATCATCGGCTTCCCGGGCCTGTCGGGCTTCTTCTCCAAGGACGCCATCATCGAGGCCGCGTTCGCCAAGGGCGGCACGCAGGGCTGGATCCTGGGCGGCGCCGCGCTGCTGGGCGCGGCGATCACCGCGTACTACATGACGCGCGTGATGCTCCTGACGTTCTTCGGCGAGAAGCGCTGGAAGCCGGACGCGAACGGCGACATGCCGCACCCGCACGAGTCGCCGAAGTCCATGACGATCCCGATGATGCTGCTGGCCGTCGGCTCGGTCGGCGCGGGCGCGTTCTTCGACATCGGCGAGCGGTTCGTGCACTGGCTGGAGCCCGTCACCGGCTTCGAGCACGGCCACCTGCCGGAGGGCCTGAGCGTCGGGCTGGTCACCGGCGCCACCGTCACCTGCATGGTGCTCGGCGTCGCGGTGGCCTGGCTGCAGTACGGCCGCCGCCCGGTCCCCGCCGCGGCACCGCGCGGCTCCCTGCTCACCCGCGCCGCCCGGCGCGACCTGCTGCAGGACGACTTCAACCACGTGGCGCTGGTCAAGCCCGGCGAGTACCTGACCCGCGGCCTGGTCTACCTGGACCACAAGCTGGTCGACGGCATCGTCAACGGAACCGCGGCGGCGTTCGGCGGGCTCTCCGCCCGGATGCGGCGGATCCAGAACGGCTACGCCCGCAGCTACGCGGTCTCGATGTTCGGGGGCGCGGTGGTCCTCATCGCCGCCACCCTGCTGATGAGGGCGGTCTGAACCCATGGCTGACACTTCCTTCCCGCTGCTGACGATCACCGCGGCGGTTCCGGCCGTGGGCGCGATCGCCACCGCCGCCGTACCCGCGGCCAGGCGCGAGCTGGCCAAGTGGCTCGCGCTGGGCGTGTCGCTGGCGACGCTGGTGCTGGCCGCGGTGATCGCGGTCCGCTTCGACCCGAACGGCGACCGCTTCCAGCTCACCGAGTCGCGGGCGTGGATCGCGGACTTCGGGGTGAGATACGAGCTGGGGGTCGACGGCATCGCCGTCGTGCTGGTGGCGCTCACGGCGCTGCTGATCCCGTTCGTCATCCTCGCGGGCTGGCGCGACGCGGACCCGGTCGGGACCACGTCGTCGCGCTGGCGCCCCACCCAGGGCTTCTTCGCACTGATCCTGGCCGTCGAGGCGATGGTGATCATCAGCTTCCTCGCCACGGACGTCTTCCTCTTCTACATCTTCTTCGAAGCCATGCTCATCCCGATGTACTTCCTCATCGGCGGCTTCGGGGACAAGGCGCACGAGCACGGCGAGGAGGAGGCGGCGCGGCAGCGCTCGTACGCGGCCGTGAAGTTCCTGCTGTACAACCTGGCCGGCGGCCTCATCATGCTGGCCGCGGTCATCGGGCTGTACGCCGTCACCAACGACCAGCTCGGCGCGGGCACGTTCTCGCTCCAGGAGATCCTCCAGGCGCGCGGCAACGGCGAGCTGGAGCTGTCGACGAACACCGAGCGGCTGCTCTTCCTCGGCTTCTTCTTCGCCTTCGCCATCAAGGCGCCGCTGTGGCCGCTGCACACCTGGCTGCCCAACGCGATGGGGGAGTCGACCGCCCCGGTCGCCGTGCTCATCACCGCGGTCGTCGACAAGGTCGGCACCTTCGCGATGCTCCGCTTCTGCCTCGGGCTCTTCCCCGAGGCGAGCGACTGGGCGACGCCGGTGGTGCTCGTGCTCGCGGTGGTCAGCATCCTGTACGGCGCGCTGCTCGCGATCGGGCAGCGGGACATGAAGCGGCTGATCGCGTACGCCTCGATCTCCCACTTCGGCTTCATCGTCCTCGGCATCTTCGCGATGACCAGCCAGGGCCACACCGGGGCGACGCTGTACATGGTCAACCACGGCATCTCCACCGCCGCGCTGATGCTGGTCGCCGGGTTCCTCATCTCCCGGCGCGGCTCGCGGCTCATCGCCGACTACGGCGGCGTGCAGAAGGTGGCGCCGGTGCTGGCCGGCACCTTCCTGATCGGCGGTCTGGCCACGCTGTCGCTGCCGGGGCTCGCGCCGTTCGTGAGCGAGTTCCTGGTGCTGGTGGGCACGTTCAGCCGCTACCCGGCGATCGGCATCATCGCCACCGTCGGGATAGTGCTTGCGGCGATCTACGTCCTCGTGCTGTACCAGCGGACGATGACGGGGCCGGTCACCGAGAGCGTCGCGAAGCTGCCCGACCTGCGCGCCCGCGAGATGCTGGTGGTCGCGCCGCTGATCGCGCTGCTCATCGGCCTCGGCGTGTACCCGAAGCCGCTCACCGAGATCGTCAACCCGGCCGTCGAGCACACCATGTCCGACGTGCAGAAGTCCGACCCGGAGCCCGATGTGAACCCTGTGGAGGCCGCGCATGAGTAGGGGTGTCCACAGCCTGTGGATCGCGCAGGACGGTGTCGACAAGATCGAGGCACCGCACATCGAGTACGACCTGCTGGCGCCCACGCTGATCGTGATCGGCGCGGCCGTGCTGGGCGTCGCCGTCGAGGCGTTCGTGCCCCGGCGGCACCGGTACGCCGTGCAGGTCGGGCTCGCCGTGCTCGCGATGGCCGCGGCGTTCGGGGCGGTCATCGCCCTGGCCGCGACCGGCCACGGCACCGACGAGGCGCAGACCGCCGCGATGGGCGCGCTGGCCGTCGACGGTCCGGCGCTCTTCCTCCAGGGCACGATCCTGCTGGTGGGCGTGCTCGCGGTGTTCACCTTCGCCGAGCGCCGGCTGGACCCGGCCGCGCACGGCAAGCAGGTCGACTCCTTCGCCGCGGAGGCCGCGGCCGTGCCCGGCGGCAAGGGCGAACAGGCCGCGGTCAAGGCGGGGTTCACCACCACCGAGGTGTTCCCGCTGCTGATGTTCGCGACCGGCGGCATGCTCATCTTCCCCGCCGCGAACGACCTGCTGACGCTCTTCATCGCGCTGGAGGTCTTCTCCCTGCCGCTGTACCTGCTCTGCGCCGTCGCCCGCCGCAAGCGGCTGATGTCGCAGGAGGCGGCGGTGAAGTACTTCCTGCTGGGCGCCTTCTCCTCCGCGTTCCTGCTCTTCGGCATCGCGCTGCTGTACGGCTACTCGGGCAGCGTGAAGTACGCCGAGATCGCCGACGTCGTCGCGGGCAACCCGCAGCACATGACGCCCGCGCTCGCCGACACCATGGGCAACGACGCGCTGCTGCTCATCGGCGGCGCGATGGTGCTGCTCGGCCTGCTGTTCAAGGTCGGCGCCGTGCCGTTCCACATGTGGACCCCGGACGTCTACCAGGGCGCGCCCACGCCCGTCACCGGCTACATGGCCGCGGCCACCAAGGTCGCCGCGTTCGGCGCGCTGCTGCGCCTGCTGTACGTCGTGCTGCCGGGCATGAAGTGGGACTGGCGGCCGGTGATGTGGGGCGTGGCGATCATCACGATGATCATCGGCGCGATCCTCGCGATCACCCAGACCGACGTGAAGCGGCTGCTGGCGTACTCCTCGATCGCGCACGCCGGGTTCATCCTCGCGGGCGTCACGGCGGCCAACGAGGACGGCATCTCCTCGGTGCTGTTCTACCTGGGGGCGTACGCGTTCGTGACGCTCGGCGCGTTCGCCGTCGTCACGCTGGTGCGGGACGCGGGCGGCGAGGCGACGCACCTGTCCAAGTGGGCGGGGCTCGGCCGGCGTTCGCCGCTGGTCGCCGCGGTCTTCGCGGTGTTCCTGCTGGCCTTCGCGGGCATCCCGCTGACCAGCGGTTTCGCCGGGAAGTTCGCGGTGTTCAAGGCGGCGGCGGAGGGCGGCGCGACGCCGCTGGTCGTCGTCGGCGTCATCGCCTCGGCCATCGCCGCGTTCTTCTACGTACGGGTCATCGTGCTGATGTTCTTCAGCGAGCCGAAGCCGGAGGGCCCGGCGGTGACCGTGCCGAGCGCGTTCACCGTCACCGCCATCGCCGTCGGCCTGGCCGCGACCCTGGTGCTGGGCGTGGCGCCGCAGTACTTCCTGGACCTGGCCGGGAACGCGGGGGTGTTCGTCCGCTGAGCGGGGGGTCCGGGGGCGCCGCCCCCGGACCCCGGCCGCGGCCTAGCGTTCCTGCGGGGTCCAGCCGGTCGGCTTCACCTGACCGCGGACCCCGCCGAGCGCGATTCGCAGCCCGTCCGGGCCGGGGGCCCAGCCGTCGATCTCGACGACGTCCCCGTCCGCGAGCCACGGGCCCTTGCCCTTCGTCAGCTCCAGCAGGGAGCCCACCTCGTCGGGTTCCGGCCCGCTGACGGTGCCGGAGGCGTAGAGGTCGCCGGTGCGTACGGAGGCGCCGTTGACGGTCATGTGGGCCAACTGCTGCGCCGCGGTCCAGTACATCGAGGCGAACGGCGGCCGGGAGACCGGCTCGCCGTTGACCCGCACCTCCAGGCGCAGGTCGTAGCCGCCGGGCTGCTCGCCGGCACCGGTGTCGTCGAGGTACGGCAGCAGCGGGTGCGTACGCTCCGGCGGGGCGACGCGGGCGGCCTCCAGGGCGTCGAGCGGGGTGATCCAGTGCGCGAGGGACGTGGCGAAGGACTTCGCCTGGTGCGGGCCGAGGGGGCGCTGCTCCCAGGGCTGTACGTCGCGCGCGGACCAGTCGTTGACCAGGCAGAGACCGAAGACGTGCGCGCGGAAGTCGGTACGGGGCACGGGAGTGCCCATCGGCGACGGCACCCCGACGACGAAGCCGACCTCGGCCTCGATGTCGAGCCGGACGGAGGGGCCGAACACGGGGCCGGGCAGGCCGGGCTCCGGGTCGTCGGGGGCGCCCATGCGCTGGCCGGCGGGGCGCGTGACGGGGGTGCCGGACGGCACGATGGTCCCGGACCTGCCGTGGTACCCGATGGGCAGGTGCTTCCAGTTGGGCGTCAGCGGCTCCTCGGCGGGGCGGAAGATGCGGCCGACGTTGGCGGCGTGGTGCTCGCTTGAGTAGAAGTCGACGTAGTCGCCGACCTCGAAGGGCATGTGCAGCGCGACGCGGTCCAGCTCGTGCAGGTGCGGCTCGACGGCGGCGCGGTGCGCCAGGTCGGTCAGCCAGGCGGTCACCTCGGCCCGTACGGCCTGCCACACCGGCCGCCCGGCGGCCATCAGCGGCGCCAGCGTCGGGGCGGCGAGCAGCGCGGCGTGCGGGGAGCCGAGGGCCGCGGCGACGGCGGCGGTGTCCAGGACGGATGCGCCGTAACGCACGCCGACGCGGGGGTCCGTGCCCGCGGGCGTGGAGAAGACGCCGTACGGAAGGTTGTGCGGCCCGAAGGGATCGCCTTCTGGCACGTCGAGCGGGCTGTGCTCGGGCATCGCGGAGTCCTGCCTCATCGTGGTCGGTGGGCTGGGGACCTCAGGTTACGACCCCCAGGTCGGCCTAGGGGAAGCCGCCCGACGTGATCGTCGCGTGACCGGCTACGCTGCGATCGTGGTGCATGGTGGTGGCTAACGACACATCGACAATCTGTTCCACGTGAACGTCAGCAGACAGGAGGAGCCCTCGTGACCGTGGTCGCGCCCTTGGGGCTCAGCGTTCAGGACCGGGCCCTGGAAGCCGATGTCGAGGCCGGACTGGCGGCCGTCGAAGAGGGGCTTCTGGAGGCGACGAAGAGCGATGTGCCGTTCATCACCGAGGCCGCGCGGCATCTCGTCCGCGCCGGCGGCAAGAGATTCCGCCCCCTGCTGGTCATGCTCGCCGCCCAGTTCGGCGATCCGTACGCGCCGGGCGTCGCGCCCTCGGGCGTCGTCGTCGAGCTGACGCACCTGGCCACCCTCTACCACGACGACGTGATGGACGAGGCGTCCGTACGCCGGGGCGTACCCAGCGCCAACAAGCGCTGGGCCAACTCCGTCGCCGTCCTCACCGGCGACTTTCTCTTCGCACGGGCCTCGCGGCTCCTCGCCGACCTGGGCCCCGAGATGGTCCGGATCCAGGCCCAGGCGTTCGAGCGGCTCGTCACCGGGCAGATCCTGGAGACCGCGGGGCCGGCCGAGGGCCGCGACCCGGTCGACCACTACCTGGACGTCCTCGCCGGCAAGACCGGCTCGCTGATCGCCGTCTCCGGCCGCTTCGGCGCGCTGACGGCGGGCGCGGACGAGTCGGTGGTGGAGGTGCTGACGCAGTACGGCGAGCGCATCGGCATCGCCTTCCAGCTCGCGGACGACCTGCTCGACATCACCAGCGACGGCGCCGAGTCGGGGAAGACCCCGGGCACGGACCTGCGCGAGGGCGTCGCGACGCTGCCGGTGCTGCACCTGCGGGCCGCCGCCCGGCGCCTCCGCAGACCGGCGGACCTGGAGCTGGCGGCGCTGCTCGGCGGCGACCTGACGGACGACTCGCGCCTCGCGGAGGCCCTGGCCCGGCTGCGGGTCCACCCGGCGGTGGAGCAGGCCAGGCGGGACACCGTGCGGTACGCGGCGGAGGCGCGGGCGATCCTGACGGCGCTGCCGGCGTGCCCGGCGCGGACGGCGCTGGAGGGGCTGTGCGACGCGGTGGTGGACCGGGCGGGATAGCCGCGCACGGCCTGATCCGCAAGTGGATGCCCCGTACAACGATCAGGGCTGAGTCCCCACCCGCGGCGGATGCCGTCATACGACAGGAGTAATCCAAGGTGCGCCCATGGGCTGACGCCCCGGGCCGCCCGATTTGTTGAGATGGGTGGGAAGCCCCGTACGACGCGTCGGGTGACAATGGCCCGACGGGGTGGACGAGTGCGACGCAGCGAATGATTTTCCGCGAGCCACCGCGGAGACGGAGGTACATCCCATGGCACTGATCCCACCGGAGCGACCCGCCGACGAGGCCGAGGACCGCGCCGCGGACCTCGCCGCCGCCCGGCGCAGAAAGGCGGTGCGGTACGGGGTGCCACTGGGCATCGCGGGACTCGCCGCCGCCACCATCGGCCTGGTGCCCGCGCTCGCCCAGGAGGACGGGCCGAGCACGGACGACGTGACGGCCGAGGAGCTGATCACCAAGGCGCTGGCGTCGGAGGTCGAGTCGGTCGACGGCACCGTGAAGATCAGCACGGACCTGGGCCTGCCGTCGATACCCTTCGGCGGCGGAGGCGGCGAGGGCGCGAACCTCTCGCGGCTGCTCGCCGGCGACACCAAGCTGCGGGTCGCGGCGGACGGTCCGGAGAAGCAGCGGGTCACGCTGCCCGGGTCCGACGGCGACCACACGGTGGTGCGCAACGGCGAGGACGTGTGGACCTTCGGCGCCGGCTCGGACGAGGTGTTCCACTCGACGCTGCCGAAGGACGCCGGGAAGGACTCCGCGAAGCACGACGAGCTCGCCCTCCCGAAGGACCTTCAGGACGCCACCCCGCAGGAGCTGGCGGAGCGGCTGCTGAAGGCCGCCGACGAGACGACGGACGTCGAGGTCGCCGGCACGGCGCAGGTGGCCGGGCAGGACGCGTACGAGCTGAAGCTGACGCCGAAGCAGGACGCGTCGACGGTCCGGGACGTCACGATCGCGGTGGACGCCGACAACGGCGTGCCGCTGCGGGTGGCGCTGACGGCGGACGACGGCAAGGCCGTCGTGGACGCCGGCTTCACGAAGGTCGACTTCAACAAGCCGGACGCGGATCTGTTCGCGCCGCCGGCGGGCGCCGAGGTGACCGAGCGGGACCTGGACGAGGGCTTCGGCGGAGACTTCGGCAAGGGCTTCGGCGGGGACTTCGGCAAGGGCTTCGGCGGCGACTGGACCGGCGAGCACCGGGCCGGGGGCGACAAGCCCGCGGGCCTGGAGGACGTCAAGGTCCACGGCGAGGGCTGGGGCTCGATCGCCGAGCTCTCGCTGCCCGGCGACGCGCTGGGCGGGGACGGGGTCGGGGCGGCCCTCGACTTCTTCACGGACAAGACGGACGCCGGCCGGGTCTTCGAGAGCCGGCTGGTCAACGTGCTGATCACGGACGACAAGGTGTTCGTCGGCGCCGTCACCCCGGAGGCTCTGGAGGCCGCCGCGGAGTGACCGCACTCCTGCCCGTCAAGGCCGCCGCGCGCCTCCCCGTACGCGGCGGCCTTCGCGCGTGTGCCCGTCAGTGGACACAGAACTCGTTCCCCTCCGGGTCGGTCATGACGGTCCACTCGCCACCCTGCTCCTTGACGTGTCGGACGACGGCGGCCCCCAGCTCCGCGAGCCGGGCCGTCTCCGCCTCGCGCCGCCCGGACTCGGGGTGGAGGTCGAGGTGCAGGCGGTTCTTGCCTTCGGGCTTGGGCTCGGGGACCTGGTTGAAGAGCAGCCGGCGGCCGAGGCCGGCGCCGGAGCTGGTGTCGTACGGGTCGTCGGGGTGCCGGACGGCGGCGGCGGTGCGCCAGGCGCGGCGGTCCAGGTGGCGGGTCAGCACGGCCTCGGGGATCGCGCCAGCGGCGAGGAGCTGCTCGATGAGCGGGCTGTTGTCCTCCACCTCGTACCCGAGGGCGGCGGCCCAGAAGTCTGCCTGGGCGTGCGGGTCGGTGGCGTCGATGACGACTTTCCAGTGCGTGGGAACCATGTACCGGTTATACTGGTTACATGCTGGACGAGGCAAGCGCCCGCGCCCCGGGCATCGAGATGCGCCCCCCGGACGGCCAGGTCTTCCGCTTCGACCCGGGCGCGCTCAGCCTGGAGTTGCTCACGACCGGCGGCCCGGGCCTCTTCGCGCGGTACGAGGTGCTGCACACCCCCACGGACGTCGAGGCGTGGGCGGCGGCCTCCAGGCTGCGCCCGGCGCCGGAGCTGACGGTCACGGACGCCGACGTACCGGCCGTACGGCACCTGCGCGACGCACTCTTCCGCCTCACCCAGGCCCGCGCTCACGCCGCCCCCCTCCCGGCCGCGGACCTCGCCACGCTCAACGCCGCCGCGGCCGAACCCCCGCTGGCCCCGCGCCTCACCCCCGACGGCACCCCGTCCTGGTCCCCGGGCCCGGCGACGACGGCCCAACTGCTCTCGACGGTCGCCCGCGACGCGGTGGACCTGTTCTCCGGCCCGTACGCCCACCGCATCCGCGAGTGCGCGGGCGAGCGCTGCTACCTCCTCTTCGCCGACACCTCCCGCCCGGGCCGCCGCCGCTGGTGTTCCATGGACCGCTGCGGCAACCGCCACAAGGCCCGCACCCTCAGAGCCCGCCGCGAGGCGGACCACCCCTGAAAGGACGCGCATGAAGCGAGTCGTCGCCCGGGCCTGGAAACTCGTGCGCGGTCCCGTGCAGTGGCGCATTCTGTGGTTCACGCAGGCCAAGTTCATGATCGGCGTGACGGGTGTGGTGCGGAACGACCAAGGGCAGGTGCTGCTGCTCAAGCACCGGATGTGGCCGGACGCCCGGCCGTGGGGGCTGCCGACCGGCTTCGCGGTCAAGGGCGAGGAGTTCGCGCAGACCGTCGTCCGGGAGGTGCGGGAGGAGACCGGCCTCGACGTCGTACCCGGCCGGCTGGTCCAGGTGACCAGCGGCTACAGACTGCGCGCGGAGATCGCCTACGAGGCGCGGTACGCGGGCGGGACGCTCAAGCTCGACGGCTTCGAGATCCTCGCGGCGGACTGGTTCTGGCCGGACGCGCTCCCGGAGGGGCTCCAGGAGGCGCACGTCCGGCTGATCAGGGCGGGCGCCCCGGCCTGACGGTTCACCCCCAGGTCAGGGGGTCGAGGTGGAGGTAGAAGCGGAGGCGGTCGGGGTCGGGGGCGGCGCCGTAGCCGGCGGCGAAGTCGGCGTCGCGGGCGCGTGCTTCGGCCTCGTCCGGCCAGGTCTCGCGGGCGTGGGCGAAGAGCAGGGCCAGGTCGGTGTGGCGGTCCGCGAGTCCGAGGCGGCCCAGGTCGATGAAGCCCGCCACGTTCCCGGTGTCCGGGTCGAGGACGACGTTCGGCAGGGTCAGGTCACCATGGCAGACGACCGTGTCGTCGGCCGCCTCCTTCCGGCGGCGCGGCAGTTGCGGTTCGAGGCGGGCCAGCAACTCCTCGGGCGGGGTGCCCTGCTGCTCCTCGGGAAGGAACTCCGGGTGCACCGCGCCGCGGGCCACGACGTCGCGGGCGAGGGCCATCACCGTGTCCAGGTCCCAGCGGTACGGGCAGCGGGCGGCCGGGAGCGCGTGCAGGGCCCGTACGGCCTCCGCGATACGGCCCCAGCAGGCCCGCAGGTCCTCCGGCGGCAACCGGTCCGCGGGCACGCCCGCGACGGCGGTGGTGACCAGGCGGGCGCCGGTGGCGTCGGCGTACCAGTCGAGGACGCGGGGGCCCGGCACGCCCTGGCCGGCCAGCCACGTGACGCGGTCGCGCTCGGCGGCGAGTTCGGCGACGGTACCGGTGGTGCCGGTGGCGCCCGTCCCGTCGGCCGCGGAGACGGACTTGGCGTACCGGGTGCCGTCCGCGCTGCGGAAGACGGCGGCGCCCGACTCGCCCGTGGTGACCGGCGTCCAGTCGCCGGGGCCCGGGCCGGGGAGCTTCATGACTTGCGGTCCATTCGGTAGTGGAGGACGAGGAACGGGAGGCCGAACACGGAGAAGGCGTGTTCGGCACGGAGCCGTCCGTCGGTGAGGTGCACGTCCAGCCGCTCGGCGAAGCCGGGCACGCCGAGGGTGGTCAGCTCGCGGGTGCCGGGGTCGATGTACGTCAGGTAGTGGCCGGGGTGGTCGGTGCCGTCGTCGTCCGCGGCGTGGCTGGTGAGGGTCAGGCCGCCGCCGGGGCGGGCGCGGGGGAGGAGGGTGGCGGTGAAGCTGGCGTGGGGGAGGGGGAAGCCGACGCTGACGTAGCCGCGGTCGCCGTGCCGGTACGTGGTGTAGATGCCGACGTAGATGGGGTCGTCGGTGTCCGCGAAGGACCGGATCCAGCCGCGGACGGCGGTGGTGGCGACGGGTGTGGCGGCCGCGGCCGGGTCCGGTGCGGGGGTGATGGTGTCGATGCGGCTGCGCATGCCGCGCTGCACCTCGCGCTGGTTCATCGGCACGTTCGCCTGGCCGAGGGGGCGGGCGACGAGGGTGCGGTAGAGGAGGTAGCCGGGGCGGACCCACAGGCGCCAGCGGGGTTCGATGTCGAGGGTGAAGCGGGCGGTGTGCTCGTAGAACTCCCGTACCCGCGGGTCGACTTCGGCGGGGTCGAAGCCGGGTCCCGCGAGCGCGTCCAGCGACTCGACGATGCCGACGTCGGGCGCGTCGGCGGTGTACGCGCCGCCGAGGACGGCGGCGAGGTCGCGTACGTACGAGGTGCCGACGTACGCGGAGCGCGCTTCGAGCGGCACGACGAACGGCAGGTCGTCGGCGGTGGCCTCTTCGGCGACGAGGCTGACCTGCGCCTCCCGGAACACGAGCGCGGAGAGGACCCGGAACGCCACGACCGCACTCCCCGCCACCGCCGCGCCCCGCGCGGCGACGACGGCGGGCGGATCCGCGACCACGCGGCGCGCGGAGGCGGCACGGTCGCGCGCTGCCGAACCGAGCGTCGTGCGCGGCGCAGCGGGGCCGGCGGCTGCGCCGCCCCGTCGCCGCGGCGAGGTGGCCGCGCCCGCCCCGCGGGCCTGGCGCGCGGCGGAAGCGAGCGTGTGCAGCGCCGCGGCACCCGGACCGGTGCCACCGCCGCGCCCACGCGGAGGCACGCCACCCGAGCCCGCGCCGCCGCCGCGCTCGCCGCCACCCCGCCCGCGTAGCGCATACGCCCCGCCCACCGCCGCGCCCACCACCGGGCCCAGCGCCACCTTGTGCGGCCGTACGCCCAGCGCCCCCGCCGCCGCGCCGGCCACCGTGCCCACCGCCACCGGACCCGCGCCCGTCAGCCGCGCGCCCGCCCAGCCCGCGGCGGCGGCCAGCGCGCCGCTCGTGGCGATGCGCTGCCACAGTGCCGGGATCTCGCCCGGCCGCTGCCGCACCCGGGAGACCGCCTCGACCACGCCGAGCCCGACCGCCCCGGCCGCAGCGCCGCCGACCGCCGCCCGGGCTCCCCGCCCGCCGGCGAGCGCGGCGCCGGCGAGCGCGCCCATCACCCCCGCGGTCCCGACCTGGCCCCGCAACCGCGACCCGTCCACGCCCTCACGCCCCATCCCCGCACCCTACGTGCGCTCTCCACGCCGGCGCGCGCCGCCGTTACCGTCGAACCATGAGCGACGACGACCGCCTGGCGGAGCAGATCGCCTACTACCGCGCCCGCGCCCCCGAGTACGACACCGTCTACGCCGAACGCGCCGATCTGCGCGAGGTCCTGAACGTGGTGGACGAGGTCCCCATCACCGGCGACGTGCTGGAGCTGGCCTGCGGCACCGGCCAGTGGACCCCCGCGCTCGCCGCCCGCGCCCGCTCGCTGACCGCGCTCGACTCCGCACCCGAGACCCTGGCCATCGCCCGCTCCCGGCCGGGGGTCGAGGACGTCGAGTTCGTCCGCGCCGACGTCTTCGGCTGGAGGCCGCAACGCCGCTACGACACCGTGTTCTTCGGCTTCTGGATCTCGCACGTGCCGCCGTCTCGGATGGCCGGCTTCTGGGAGGTCGTCGGCGCCGCGCTCGCGCCCGGCGGCCGGGCCGTCTTCGTGGACGAGGGGCCCGCCGAGGCGTACCGGGAGGGGCTGGAGAAGGAGATACGGCATGTGCGGGACGGCACGCGCTACGAGATCGTGAAGCTCTTCCACGATCCGCGGGCGCTCACCGCCGACCTCGCGACGCTGGGGTGGGAGGCGGACGTACGGGAGCGCGGGACGTTCATCGTCGGCACCGCGCGGCCGGCCGCCGCCCCCGGCTGACGGCTCGCCCGCCGCCCCGGGCGGGCCGGGCTCCTCAGGCGGGCCGGGCCGGGTCCGCCGCCTCGGCCACGGCACCGGCGGCGCCGGCCTCGGCCACGGCGCCGACGTCGGCCGCCGCGCCCGCCTTCGTCGTCTCGCGGGCTTCCCGGGTCTCCCGGGCCGGACCCGCCGTCCCGGCCGCCGCGCTCGCCCCCGCCGTCGTGCCCGCCTGCGCGGCCGGGCCCGTCTCCCGGGCCGCGGCCCTCGCGGCCGTCGCCGCCTCCGCGACCACCGTCGCCTCCGCCTCCGCCGCCGCGCGGCGCAGTTCCAGCCGCCCCCGCCGCGCCGTGCGCAGCGCGTCGTACGTGAGCATCGCCAGCGCCAGCCACACCAGCAGGAAGCCCGCCCAGCGCTCCGCCGGCATCGACTCGCGGAAGTACAGCACTCCCAGCACGAACTGCAGCGTCGGTGCCAGGTACTGCATCAGCCCGATCGTCGACAGCGGCAGCCGCACCGCCGCCGCCCCGAAGCAGATCAGCGGGAACGCCGTGATCACCCCGCAGCTCGCGAGCAGCAGCGCGTGGCCCAGGCCCTCCGTGTGGAACGTGCCGTCGCCGCGGGCGCCGAGCACGAGCATGAACACCAGCGCCGGCAGGAACTGCACCGACGTCTCCGCCGCGAAGGAGTCGATGCCCTCAAGACCGATCCGCTTCTTGATCAGCCCGTACGTCCCGAAGGAGAACGCCAGCACCAGCGCGATCCACGGCAGCCGCCCGTAGCCCACCGTGAGCACGACGACCGCCGCCGCGCCCACCGCGACCGCGATCCACTGCATCGCGCGCAGCCGCTCCCGCAGCAGCAGGACGCCGAAGGCGATGGTGACGAGGGGGTTGATGAAGTAGCCGAGGGCCGCCTCGACGACGTGGCCGGAGTTGACGGCCCAGATGTAGACGAACCAGTTGACGGTGATCGTCCCCGCCGCCGCTGCGACCAGCCCCAGGCGCCGCGGCTCGCGCAGCAGCGGCCGGATCCACGACCAGCGCCGCAGCACCAGCAGGAGCAGCACGCACGCGACCAGCGACCACACCATCCGGTTGGCCAGGATCTCCGCGGGGCTCGCGGGCTCCAGCAGCGGCCAGAACAGCGGGATGACGCCCCAACTGCCGTACGCGGCGAAGCCGTAGAGGAGCCCGAGCCGCGCCTCTCCGGCCGCGCGCGCCGGAGCTTCACCTGATGACCCCACGGCCGCCCTCCCGTTCGCTGCCCGCACGGCTTGCGCCGTGACGACGGTAGCGGGCGGGAGAGCCCGTTGTCATATCTGTATCAGCATTTGGCTCCTTACTCCTGTGACGCCTGGCGTGCCGCGAGCCCCGCCGCGACCGCGTCCGCCAGCGGCGTCGTCGGCCGGCCGATCAGCCGGGACAGCTCGCCCGTCCGGCCCGCCAGCAGCCCGCGGGAGATCGCCGCGTCGACGTCCACCATCAGCTCCGCCACCGGCTCCGGCATCCCCGCGCCGACCAGGGCCCGCCGGTGCTCCTCGGGCGGCAGGTCGCGGTAGCCGACCGGCGCGCCGGACTGCCGGGCGACCTCGGCGGCGTACTCGGGCAGGCTCCACGCCGTGTCGCCGCTCAGCTCGTACGCCCGGCCCTCGTGGCCCTCGCCGGTCAGCACCGCGACGGCCGCGGCCGCGTAGTCGGCGCGGGCGGCGGAGGCGATCCGCCCGGCGCCCGCGCTGCCGAGGACGGCGCCGTGGTCGAGCACGGGGGCGAGGCGCTCGGTGTAGTTCTCGTGGTACCAGCCGTTGCGCAGGAAGGCGTACGGCAGACCGGAGCCGAGGATCAGCTCCTCGGTCGCCTTGTGCTCGTCCGCCAGCAGGAGGTCGGCCTTCGGCCCGCCCAGGATGCCGGTGTACGCGAGCAGCCCCACGCCCGCCGCCGCGGCGGCCTCGACGACGGCCCGGTGCTGCGGCACCCGCCGCCCGACCTCGCTGCCCGAGACGAACAGCACCCGCTCGTCCGCGCGGAAGGCGCCCGCCAGCGTGGCCGGCTCGTCGTAGTCGGCGACCCGCACCTCCACCCCGCGCGCTGCGAGGTCCGCGGCCCTGTCCACGGTGCGTACGACGGCGGCGACCCGCTCCGCGGGTACCTGCTCCAGCAGTTCTGCGATGACCTGGCGGCCGAGATGTCCGGTGGCTCCGGTGACGGTGATCTTCATGAAAACCACCGTAAGCTGCATGCTTACGAAGAGAAAGTACCCACTTTGACGTAAGGTACTGGTATGGAGGTAAGCAAAGAGGTCAGGCTGCGGGACTTTCCGGACGTCATCACGGCGGACTGCCCCGCGCGGAACATCATGGAGCACGTCGTCAGCCGCTGGGGCGTGCTGGTGCTGCTCGCGCTGCTGGACGGGACGATGCGGTTCAGCGCGCTGCGGCGGCTGATCGGCGGGGTGAGCGAGAAGATGCTCGCGCAGACGCTGCAGACCCTGGAGCGCGACGGCCTGGTGCTGCGCGAGGCGAAGCCCGTCATCCCGCCGCACGTGGAGTACTCGTTGACGCCGCTCGGCGAGCAGGCGGCCCGGCTGGTGCGGCCGTTGGCGGTCTGGGCGAACGACCACGTGCCGGAGGTGCACGCGGCGCGCGCCGGGTACGACGAAGCCCGGGCCTGATCACCGGCCCGGGCCTGCGCGGTCGAGCGGTCCGTCAGCCGAGGACCGTCCACGTGTCGCCGCCCGCGAGCAGCGCGGCCAGGTCGCCCTTGCCCTTCTGCTGCACGGCGTCGTCGAGCTGCTCCGCCATCTCCGTGTCGTACACCTGCCGGTTCACGTCACGCAGGACGCCGATCGGCGTGTGGTGCAGCGTGTCGGGGTCGGCCAGCCGGGAGAGCGCGAAGGCGGTCGTCGGGGTCGCGGCGTGGGCGTCGTGGACGAGGACGGCCGCCTCGTTTTCCGGCGTGACCTCGACGATCTCCAGGTCGCCGGTGGCCGCGTTCCGCACGACGCCCTTGTGGTCGTCGGCGCCGAAGCGGATGGGCCGGCCGTGCTCCAGCCGGATCACCGCCTCCTGGGCCTGCTCGCGGTCCTTCAGCACCTCGAAGGCGTTGTCGTTGAAGATGTTGCAGTTCTGGTAGATCTCGATCAGCGCCGTGCCCGGGTGGGCCGCCGCCGCGCGCAGCGTCTCGGTGAGGTGCTTGCGGTCCGAGTCGACCGTACGGGCGACGAAGGACGCCTCGGCGCCGAGCGCCAGCGAGACCGGGTTGAACGGCGCGTCCAGCGAGCCCATCGGCGTCGACTTGGTGACCTTGCCGACCTCGGAGGTCGGCGAGTACTGCCCCTTGGTCAGGCCGTAGATCCGGTTGTTGAAGAGCAGGATCTTGAGGTTGACGTTGCGGCGGAGCGCGTGGATCAGGTGGTTGCCGCCGATGGACAGCGCGTCGCCGTCGCCGGTGACGACCCAGACGGACAGGTCGCGCCGGGTGCTCGCCAGGCCGGTGGCGATGGCCGGGGCGCGGCCGTGGATGGAGTGCATCCCGTACGTGTTCATGTAGTACGGGAAGCGGGACGAGCAGCCGATGCCGGAGACGAAGACGATGTTCTCCTTGGCCAGGCCCAGTTCCGGCATGAACCCCTGGACGGCGGCGAGGACGGCGTAGTCGCCGCAGCCGGGGCACCAGCGCACCTCCTGGTCCGTCTTGAAGTCCTTCATGGACTGCTTGGCTTCGGCCTTGGGGATCAGCGAAAGGGTGTCGATCGCCGGTCCTCCAGCGGTCGTCTCAGCCATTGTCGATGGCCTCCTTGAGCGCGGTGGCGAGCTGCTCGGCCTTGAACGGCATGCCGTTGACCTGGTTGTAGGAGAGGGCGTCCACGAGGTACCTGGCGCGGACGAGGGTCGCGAGCTGGCCGAGGTTCATCTCGGGGACGACGACCTTGTCGTACGCGGACAGCACCTCGCCGAGGTTGCGCGGGAACGGGTTGAGGTGGCGCAGATGGGCCTGCGCGATGCGGTCGCCGGCCCGGCGCACGCGGCGGACGGCCGCGGTGATCGGCCCGTACGTCGACCCCCAGCCCAGCACCAGCGTGCGCGCCTCGCCGTCGGGGTCGTCGACCTCGATGTCCGGGACCTCGATGCCGTCGACCTTCGCCTGGCGGGTGCGCACCATCAGGTCGTGGTTGGACGGCGAGTACGAGATGTTGCCCGAGCCGTTCTCCTTCTCGATGCCGCCGATGCGGTGCTCCAGGCCCGGGGTGCCGGGGATCGCCCACGGGCGGGCGAGGGTCTGCGGGTCGCGCTTGTACGGCCAGAAGACCTCGGTGCCGTCGTCCAGCGTGTGGTTCGGCTGGGAGGCGAACTGCACCCGCAGGTCCGGCAGGTCCTCGACGTCGGGGATGCGCCAGGGCTCGGAGCCGTTGGCCAGGTAGCCGTCGGAGAGGAGCATCACCGGCGTGCGGTACGTCAGCGCGATCCGGGCCGCGTCCAGGGCCGCCGTGAAGCAGTCGGACGGCGTGGCCGGCGCGACGACGGGCACCGGCGCCTCGCCGTTGCGCCCGAACATCGCCTGGAGCAGGTCCGCCTGCTCGGTCTTGGTGGGCAGGCCGGTCGAGGGGCCGCCGCGCTGGATGTCCACGACCAGCAGCGGCAGCTCCAGCGACACCGCCAGGCCGACGGTCTCGGCCTTCAGCGCGACGCCGGGGCCCGAGGTGGTCGTCACGCCGAGCGCGCCGCCGAAGGCCGCGCCGAGCGCGGCGCCGATGCCGGCGATCTCGTCCTCGGCCTGGAAGGTGCGGACGCCGAAGTTCTTGTGGCGGCTCAGCTCGTGCAGGATGTCCGAGGCCGGTGTGATCGGGTACGAGCCGAGGAACAGCGGCAGGTCCGCCTGCCGGCTCGCGGCGATCAGGCCGTAGGCGAGTGCCAGGTTCCCGGAGATCGAGCGGTACGTGCCGGGGGGGAACGCGGCCTCGGCCGGGGCGACCTCGTACGAGACGGCGAAGTCCTCCGTCGTCTCGCCGAAGTTCCAGCCGGCGCGGAAGGCGGAGATGTTGGCCTCGGCGATGTCCGGCTTCTTGGCGAACTTCGCCCGCAGGAACTCCACCGTGCCCTCGGTGGGGCGGTGGTACATCCAGCTCAGCAGGCCGAGCGCGAACATGTTCTTGGAGCGGCCGGCGTCCTTGCGGGACAGGCCGTACTCCTTCAGCGCCTCGACCGTCAGCGTGGTCAGCGGCACCTCGTGCACGCTGTACCCGTCGAGGGAGCCGTCCTCCAGGGGGCTCGCCTCGTACCCGACCTTGGCCATCGCGCGCTTGGTGAACTCGTCGGTGTTGACGATCACCTCGGCGCCGCGCGGCACGTCGCCGATGTTCGCCTTCAGGGCCGCCGGGTTCATCGCCACCAGCACGTTGGGCGCGTCGCCGGGGGTGAGGATGTCGTGGTCGGCGAAGTGCACCTGGAAACTGGAAACCCCCGGCAGCGTGCCTGCGGGGGCGCGGATCTCGGCGGGGAAGTTCGGGAGCGTCGACAGGTCGTTGCCGAACGACGCGGTCTCCGAGGTGAAGCGGTCCCCGGTCAGTTGCATCCCGTCACCGGAGTCACCGGCGAACCGGATGATCACCCGGTCCAGGCGCTTGACCTCTTTGCTGTTGACCTCGCTGGTCACCTTCGTGGACCTCCCTCGCGGCGGCCGCTCGGGAACGGGATTCCGACCGCCTGACCCACTGAACATCGTACGTCGGTTAGGCATGCCTTCCTGAGCCCGTCCGCAAAGTGGACGGTGGTGAGACGTCGCCTTATATCAGGCTTTGTCGGTATTCCATGCCTCCTCCGCCCCTTCCGCCGGTGTGGCAAACCCTTGTCACCCGGGGCCGCGCGGGAACCGGGCGAGGACGGCCCGGTAGCAGGGGCGAAGGCGGGTCCCCGGGCCACGGCGGGGTCAGGAGTTGAGGTACGTGAGGACCGCGAGCACCCGGCGGTGATCTCCCTCACTCGGCGCGAGACCGAGCTTCATGAAGATGTTGCTCACGTGCTTCTCCACCGCGCCGTCGCTCACGACGAGCTGCCCGGCGATGGCGGAGTTCGTCCGCCCCTCGGCCATCAGGCCGAGCACCTCGCGCTCCCGCGGGGTCAGCCCCGCGAGCACGTCCTGCTTGCGGCTGCGGCCCAGCAACTGGGCGACGACCTCCGGGTCGAGCGCCGTGCCGCCCTCGGCCACGCGGACGACGGCGTCGACGAACTCGCGGACCTCCGCGACCCGGTCCTTCAGCAGATACCCGACCCCGCGGCTGGAACCGGCGATCAGCTCGGTGGCGTACTGCTCCTCGACGTACTGCGAGAGCACCAGCACACCGACGTCGGGATGGTCGCGCCGCAGTTGCACGGCCGCGCGGACGCCCTCGTCGGTGTGCGTCGGGGGCATCCGGACATCGGCGACGACGACGTCCGGCGCGCCGCCCTCGGCGGCCAGGTCCCCGACCGTCTTGACCAGCGCCACGCCGTCACCGACGCCGGCGACGACCTCGTGGCCCCGGTCGGTGAGCAGCCGGGTGAGCCCCTCCCGGAGCAGCACCGAGTCCTCGGCGATGACCACCCGCACGCTGTCCTCCACCGTTGCCTGCCCCCCATACGAAGATGTGTAGACCTCCAGCATCCCAGGATTCGGCGGCGGGGGAGCCGCCCGAGGGGGACAACGGCATGTGAAGGGCGGAAGTCGGCCGTGGCGGCGGGCCCGCTCAGGCCCGCCAGGGCAGCTCCGCGGTGACGACCGTCGGGCCGCCGGGCGGGGAGTCGACGACCAGCAGCCCGTCCACCGAGCCCAGCCGCTCCGCCAGCCCCGAGAGCCCCGAGCCCGCGTCCAGCCGCGCGCCGCCGTTCCCGTCGTCCGTGACCTGGATCATCAGGCGGCCCTCCGCACGCCACAGGTCCACCATGGCCCGGCTCGCGCCGCTGTGCTTGCTGATGTTCTGCAGCAGCTCGGAGGTCGTGTAGTACGCGATGCCCTCGATGGCCTGCGCCGGCCGCTCCAGCAGGTCCACCGTCACCGACACCGGCACGGTGCAGCGGGCGGCGACCGCCGACAGCGCGGGGCCCAGGCCCCGGTCGGTGAGGATCGCCGGGTGGATGCCGCGGGCCAGGTCCCGCAGCTCCTGGAGGGCGAGCTTCACCTCGCCGTGCGCCTCGTCGACCATGAGGGCCGCGGCCTCCGGGTCCTCCAGCAGCTTCTCCTTCGCCAGCCCCAGGTCCATCGCCAGGGCCACGAGCCGGGCCTGCGCGCCGTCGTGCAGGTCGCGCTCAATGCGCCGCAGGTCCGCCGCCGCCGTGTCCACCACGACCCCGCGGTCCTCTTCCAGCTCCTGCACCCGGGTCGCCAGCTTCGACGGGCCCAGCAGCCCGATGACCATCGCCCGGTCCACGTACGACACGGCGCGCACCACCCACGGCGAGGCGAGCAGGAACGCCGCACCCACGCCGACCGCGAAGAGCTGCTCCAGCGCCGAGTCCAGGTACCAGCCGTCGCCCTCGGCGTTCCCGTACACCTGGAGGCCGTCCTGGCCCCAGTGCGCCGGGAAGACCCACTGCCACAGCGGATACGTGACCAGCGACCAGCTCAGGAACATCGTCGTCACCGTGATCGTGAACGAGCAGATGGCCCAGAACATGTGCAGCAGCCCGTAGAGCATCGTCCGCCACGACTCGCCGCTGCGGAACAGCGACCCGACCCAGCCCATGAACCCGGAGGACCGCCGGCGCAGCGGCTCCGGGTCGTCGACGTGCAGGCCCAGCAGGAGCCGCGCGCGGGTCCGCTCGAAGTAGCCCATGCCGCGGCAGCCCGCCAGCAGCGCGGCCAGCACCGGGACGCCGAGGAACGTGATCAGCAGGCCGACGCCCAGCGACAGCATCGTGATCGTGTAGACGAAGAACACGATCGACACCGGCAGGCTGAGCAGGTGGAAGAGGAACTCGCGCCAGGTGCGTGCCTCGAAGGGGGCGCGCAGGGCGAGGGGAAGCCGCGGGCGGCGGGCCTCGGGAGCGTACGCGGTGCTGTCCATCGTCGGAAGTCCTTCTGCCGGAGCGCTGGTGACGGGTCTGTCGAGCTTGTGCCTCCAGCCTCCTCGGCGGGGGCGCCGCGGGCCATGGAGCAGGTCGGTCTGTCGGTACGGGGGAAAACCCCACCCCGGCCGGTGGGTCTACGCGTGGGACTCCCGGTTGCGCCAGGGGAGTTCGGCGGTGACGACCGTCGGGCCCCCGGGCGGGGAGTCGACGACCAGCAGCCCGTCCACCGAGCCCAGCCGGTCCGCCAGCCCCGAGAGCCCGGTGCCGCCGTCCAGCCGGGCACCGCCCTTCCCGTCGTCGGTGACCTGGAGCATGATGCGCCCCTCCGCCCGCCACACGTCGGCGCTGGCGCTCTTCGCGCCGCTGTGCTTGCTGATGTTCTGCAGCAGCTCGGAGACCGTGTAGTACGCGATGCCCTCGATGGCCTGCGCCGGGCGGTCCTTGAGCTCGACGGTCACCGCGACGGGCACGGTGCAGCGGGCGGCGACCGACGACAGCGCCGGGCCCAGGCCCCGGTCGGTGAGGATCGCCGGGTGGATGCCCCGGGCCAGGTCCCGCAGCTCCTCCAGGGCGAGCTTCACCTCGCCGTGCGCCTCGCCGACCATCTCGGCCGCCGCCTCCGGGTCCTCCAGCAGCTTCTCCTTCGCCAGCCCCAGCCCCATGGCCAGCGCCACGAGCCGGGCCTGCGCGCCGTCGTGCAGATCGCGCTCGATGCGCCGCAGGTCCGCCGCCGCCGTGTCCACCACGACCCCGCGGTCCTCCTCCAGCTCCTTGATCCGCCGCTCCAGCGGGTCCGAGGGCGCCAGCAGCGCGCGCACCATCGCCCGGTCCCCGTCCGCAAGACCGCGCGCCAGCCACGGCAGCAGCGGCCACAGGCCGACCAGCGACACGAGCGTCACGGCGAACGTGAGGATCCCCCACGGCAGCCGGATCACGCTGTACAGCGTCGTCCGCCAGCCCACCGGGTCCTTCAGCGTCGCCCACAGCCACGGCAGGAAACCGCCGTACGTGCTGCGCCGGATCGGGGTGGGCGCCTCGACGTGCACGCCGAGCAGCGCCCGCGCCCGCGCGCGCTCCCACGAGCCGAGCCCGCGGGCGCCGGCGAGGCCGGCGGCCAGCAGCGGCAGGCCGATGACGGTGATCGACAGCAGCGCGCCGGCGTAGAGCCACACCGAGACGTACAGGAAGGCGAAGATCGCCAGGGGGAGGTTCAGCAGCAGGTGCACGACCTCCAGCCAGGTCGTGCCGCTGAGCGGCGGACGAGGCGGGGGCAGCGGCGCGTCGCCGCGCGGCTTGGCCGGCGGCTCCGGGCCGGGACGGCTGTGGGTCATCCCCCCAGGGTGCCGCGCCGGGGGCGGCGGGCGCCATGGGGGGTGTACCGGGGAACGTACGGGGGTTAACCCCACCCTTTGCGGAGATGTCTCCGCTTCTGCGCCTGGCGGGCGCGGTGCGGTGCAGCCGGAAGTGGCGCACACGAGACGGGCGCACCCTGCGGGGCAGGGCCTACACTCCTTGCCCGTACAGGTCGATGTCCTGACCGAAAAGATGTCCTGACCGAAAACCAGCACGGGTCAGCCAGCCATCCAGCCACAGCAGTCAGGGAGCGAAGCGGACGTGCCGGACATGCTCGCCAGCGCCGCGGCCGCCGACGCCGTGGGCACCGACGCCGTGGCCGCCGACTACTTCGACGGCTACGGGGTGGTCGGCCTCGTCGCCGTGCTGGGCCTGCTCTTCGTCGTGGTCGCCTTCGGCGGCGCGCGCCTCCTGCGGCCCGCGGTGCCGACACCGGAGAAGCTGCTCACGTACGAGTGCGGGGTGGACCCGGTCGGGGAGGGCTGGGCGCACACGCAGGTCCGCTACTACGTGTACGCCTTCCTGTACGTGATCTTCGCGGTCGACGTCATCTTCCTCTTCCCCTGGGCGACGGTCTTCGCGGCGCCGGGGTACGGGGCGGTGACGCTCGTGGAGATGTTCCTCTTCCTCGGATTCCTCGCCGTGGGCCTGCTCTACGCCTGGAAGAAGGGCGTCCTCGAATGGACGTGAACGCGAACGCCACCCCTGCCGTCCCCGCTGTGCAGAGCGTGGGCGTTCTGCAGCGGCTGGCCCCCCGGCCGATGAAGGTCGTGCTCAACTGGGGCCGCCGCTACAGCCTGTGGGTCTTCAACTTCGGCCTCGCCTGCTGCGCGATCGAGTTCATCGCCGCGTCGATGGCCCGGCACGACTTCATCCGCCTCGGCGTCATCCCGTTCGCGCCGGGCCCGCGGCAGGCGGACCTGATGGTGGTCTCCGGCACGGTGACGGACAAGATGGCGCCGTCGGTGAAGCGGCTGTACGAGCAGATGCCGGAGCCGAAGTACGTGATCTCCTTCGGCGCGTGCTCCAACTGCGGCGGTCCGTACTGGGACTCGTACTCGGTGACGAAGGGCGTGGACCAGGTCATCCCGGTCGACGTGTACGTGCCGGGCTGCCCGCCGCGGCCCGAGGCGCTGCTGCAGGGGATCCTGAAACTGCAGGAGAAGATCGCGCAGGAGTCGCTCCAGGAACGGTACGGGAACGGGGCGTCCGGGCCGCAGGCGTCGGTGGGCGCGCTGACCAGCGGGCTGGTGGAGCCGCCGGAGGGCGGCAGATGACGGAGCAGGGGGAGGACCCGGCCGGGTGGCTCCCGCGGCCGGCGGAGGACCTCTTCGGCCCGGGAGCGGTGGCGAACGAGGCGTACGACGTCCTGACCGTGGACGTACCGGCCGACGCCTGGACCGCGGCGCTGCGGACCGCTCGCGACGAGCTGGGCTGCACGTTCTTCGACTGGCTCAGCGCCGTCGACGAACCGGGCGAGGGCTTCCGCGTCGCCGCCCACGTCGTCGCCGTCGGCACCCCGCCGCGCCGGCTGCTGCTCCGCACGACGGTGCCGCACTCCGCTCCTTCGCTGGCGACGGCGACGGGCGTCTACGCGGGGGCGGCCTGGCACGAGCGGGAGACGCACGAGATGTTCGGCGTCGACTTCCCCGGCCACCCGTACCCGGCGCGGCTGCTGCTGCCGGAGGAGTTCGAGGGCCACCCGCTGCGGAAGGACTTCGTCCTGGCGGCACGGGTGGCGAAGGCGTGGCCGGGCGCGAAGGAGCCGGGCGAGTCCCACGCGGGCGGCCCCAAGCGCCGCCAGATGCAGCCCCCGGGCGTCCCGGACCCCAACGACTGGGGCCCGATGAAGGGCAAACTCCCCCCGGCCCCCACCCGCACCCCCCGCCGCGCGGCCACGCGACCGGACGGCCCACCCCGCCGCTCCCGCACGACGACGGAGGGCTCGGCGTCGCAACGGCCCGCGGACACCGGACCGGCGGAGGCCGCTGCCCCGACGGACCCACCCCCGACCGGCGACACCCCGGAAGCCGGCCCGCGCCGCCCGCGGGGCGGCGCGGAGAACACGTCGGGTGACGCCGCGGGCGCTGCCCCCGGGGAAGCCGGGGCGGGCCGTTCGGGTCGCGGCGCCCGCCGCGCCCGCTCGGCGAGCGAGGGTTCGGCGTCGCAGCGGACCGCCGGCGGCGAGCCGGCGGGAACACCGCCCAGCGGCGACGACCCCGCCCCAGGCGCGGCCCCCGGCGAAGCCGGGGCCGGCCGCCCCGCGCCCGGTGCGCGGCGTTCACGCTCCGCGAGCGGAGGTTCCGCGTCGCAGCGTGCCGCCGGCGGGGGGCCCGCCGCGGCGGGCGAGGGGGCACGCCCCCGTACCCGTACGCCCGACGCCCCCTGGCAACGCCCCCGCCCCGACGACGAGTCGGCCCCGTCCGACAACGCCCCAGTCGAAGGCACTCCGACCGCCGAGCCCGCCGCCGGCGCCCCCGCGCCGCCCGAGCCGCCCGCCTCCGCCGAGTCCGGCCCGTCGCCCGAGCCGGCCGCGAACGACACCGCAGCCGAGGAGCCCGGTCGCGCCGCGGGCGGCCCGACCCAGCCCGAGCCGCCCGCCGGAGGCGATCTCTCGCCTGCGGAGCCCGCCGCAGGCGAGCGTCCTCCCCCGCCCGAGACGGCCTCAGGCGAGCCCGGTCCTTCTCCCCAGCCCGCCGCAGGCGAGCCTCGCCCCGCCCCCGAGCCCGCCGCAGGCGAAGGCACTCCGCCCGATGAGCCCGCCGCCGACGCCCCCGCGCCGACCGAGCCGCCCGCCCGCCGCGATCCCGCCGAAGGCGGTGACCCATCGTGAACGGCGTGCTCGAAACCCTGCTCACCCTCCTCGCCGTGGTCGTCGTCTTCCTGCTCTTCCCCCTCGTCGTCGGCCAGACCGAGCACAAGGTCATGGCCCACATGCAAGGCCGCGTAGGCCCCATGTACGCCGGCGGCTTCCACGGCTGGGCGCAACTCGTCGCCGACGGCGTCAAGTTCGTGCAGAAGGAAGACGTCGTCCCCGCCGGCGCCGACCGGCGGGTCTTCCAGCTCGCCCCCGCCGTCGCCCTCCTCCCGTACCTCGTCGTCCTCGTCGCCATCCCCTTCGCCCCCGACGGCGGCGTCGGAGAGGCCCTGGACGCCGGGATCTTCTTCGTGCTGGCCGTCATGGGCGTCGGCGTGCTCGGCTCCCTCATGGGCGGCTGGGCGTCCGCCAACAAGTACTCGCTCCTCGGCGGCCTCCGCACCGCCGCCCAGCTCCTCGCCTACGAGCTGCCCATGCTGCTCGCCGCCGCCTCCGTCGCCATGGCCGCCGGGACGGTGTCGCTCGTCGGGATCGTCGACGGGTTCGAGTGGTGGTGGCTGCCGTGGCAGATCGTCGGCGGGGTGGTGTTCTTCACCGCAGGACTCGCCGAGCTGCAACGTCCCCCGTTCGACGCCCCCGTCGCCGACTCGGAGATCATCTTCGGCGCGTACACCGAGTACTCCGGCCTGCGCTTCGCGCTGTTCCTGCTCGCCGAGTACGCCGGCATCGTCGTCCTCAGCGCGCTGACCGCCGTGCTCTTCCTCGGCGGCTGGCACGGCCCGTACGCCGACGGGCTCGGCTGGCTGTGGACGCTGCTGAAGACCGGGATCCTCGCCTTCGCCGTGATCTGGCTGCGCGTCTCGTACCCCCGCCTGCGCGAGGACCAACTGCAGCGTTTCGCCTGGACGACCCTCATCCCGCTCGCGCTCGCGCAGATCGCGCTGACCGGCATCGTGAAAGTGGTGATCTGACCGGTGAAGGGGCTGGCCAAGGGGCTCGCGGTCACGCTGCGCACGATGACGCGGCGCTCGCACACCGCGCACTACCCCGACACCCTGCCCGCGCTGCCGCCGCGCAGCCGCGGCGTCATCGCGCTCTTCGAGGAGAACTGCACGGTCTGCATGCTGTGCGCCCGCGAGTGCCCCGACTGGTGCATCTACATCGACTCGCACAAGGAGACCGTGCCGCCCGCCGCGCCCGGCGGGCGCGAGCGCAGCCGGAACGTGCTCGACCGGTTCGCGATCGACTTCGCGCTGTGCATGTACTGCGGGATCTGCATCGAGGTCTGCCCGTTCGACGCCCTCTTCTGGTCGCCGGAGTTCGAGTACGCGGAGACCGACATCCACGAGCTGACCCACGAGCGGGACCGGCTGCGGGACTGGATGTGGACGGTGCCGGTGCCGCCGGCGCCGGATCTGGCGGGGGAGGAGCCGAAGGAGCTGGGCGCGGCGCGCAAGGCGGTGGAGAAGGCGGAGGCCGCCCGGGCACGCGAGACGGCCGAGCCGCCGGCCGGGGAGGGCGACGACGCATGACCCTCGCCGCCGAGACCCACGGCTTCCTGTCGCCCACCGGCGTCGAGATCGTCTTCGTCCTCACCGGCCTGGTGACCCTCGGCGCCGCCGTGATCGCCGTGACCACCCGGCAGTTGGTGCACGCCGCGCTGTGGCTGGTGGTCGCGCTCGGCGGGCTGGCGGTCGAGTACCTGCTGCTGACGGCCGAGTTCGTGGCCTGGGTGCAGGTGCTGATCTACGTCGGCTCCGTCGTGGTGCTGCTCCTCTTCGGGCTGATGCTGACCCGGGCGCCGATAGGCCGCTCGCCGGACGCCGACTCGGGCAACCGGTGGGTGGCGCTGGGCGTGGCGGGGGCGGCGGCGGTGCTGCTCGTGACGCTGGTCGTGGACGCGTTCCGTACGACCACGATCGACCTGGACGAGCCCAGGGGCACGACCGACCTGCTGGGGGCGAGCGTCTTCCGGCACTGGGTGCTGCCGTTCGAGGCGCTGTCGGTGCTGCTGCTGGCGGCGCTGGTGGGCGCGATCGTGCTGTCGCGGAAGAACGGCGATCCCCCGGACGCGGACGCAGATGCCGGCGCGGGCGCGGGCGCCGACGCGGACCGGGGCGGGGAGGACTGATGCATCTCGCGTATCCGGCGGTGCTGGCCGTGCTGCTGTTCTGCGTCGGTCTCTACGGCGTGCTGGCCCGGCGCAACGCCATCCTGGTGCTGATGTCCGTCGAGCTGATGCTCAACGCCGTCAACCTCAACCTCGTCGCCTTCGACGTCTGGCTCCGCGACACCCTGCGCGCCGGGCAGTCGTTCACGCTGTTCATCATCGCGGTGGCCGCGGCCGAGATCGGCATCGGGCTGGCGATCGTGCTGATGGTGTACCGCAACCGGGGCACCTCCGCCGTCGACCGCCTGCGCGACCTCGCGGACACGGACGCGGGCGGCAGCGACACCGACACCGACACCGACTCCGGCGGCGGGGCGGGGACCGCGTCCAAGAAGGCCGAGGCCACCGCGTGACCACCACCACCCTCGCCGCCCTCGTCCCCCTGCTGCCCTTCCTCGGCGCCGTCGCCGGCCTGCTCCTCGGCCGCCGCTTCCCGGGCATGGTGCAGCCGCTGGCCGTGCTGCCGACCGTGACCGCCGCCGTGCTCGCCGTCGTCGTCGCGGCCCGGCAGGGCGGCGACGAGCCGGTGACCGCCGCCACCGAGCTGACCCCGACCGGCTCCGTGCCCATCGACCTGGCGCTGCACCTCGACGGCATGGCGGTGCTCGTCGCCGTGCTCGTCGGCGTCGTCGCCTCGTGCGTGCAGCTCTACTCCACCGGCTACCTCCGCGACGACCCGCGCTACTCCTCGTACGCCGCCCTCGTCTCCCTCTTCACCGCCGCGATGTTCCTCGTCGTCTACTCCGGCGACCTGATGGTGCTGCTGGTCGGCTGGGAGGTCATGGGCATCTGCTCGTACTTCCTCGTCGGCCACTACTGGGACACGGAGGTCGCGCGGGCCGCCTCCCTCAAGGCGTTCCTGGTCACCAAGCTGGGCGACGTCCCTTTCCTCATCGGCGTCTTCGCGCTCGCCGCCGAGGCCGGCACGTTCCGCATCAGCGGCATCCTGAACGCCGCCGTCTCCGGCGACGGACTCGCCCACCCCACGCTCATCGCGCTGCTGCTGCTCGCCGGCGTCGCGGGCAAGTCTGCGCAGTTCCCGCTGCACACCTGGCTGCCCGACGCGATGGCCGGCCCGACGCCCGTGTCCGCGCTGATCCACGCGGCGACGATGGTCGCGGCCGGCGTCTACGTCGTCGCCCGGCTGCTGCCCGTCTTCGCCGCCTCGGCCGCCGCGCTGGTGGTGCTGGCGGTCCTGGCCGCCGTCACGATGGTCGGCTCGGCGCTGGCCGCGCTCGCGCAGGACGACATCAAACGCGTCCTCGCGTACTCGACCGTCGGACAACTCGGCTACATGACCGGGGCGCTGGCCGCCGGCTCCCGCGACGCCGCCGTCTTCCACCTCCTCTCGCACGGCGCCTTCAAGGCGCTGCTCTTCCTCGCCGCCGGCGTCGTCATCCACGCCGCCGGCACCAACTCGCTGGCCGCGATGGCCCGGATGGACGGCCTGCACAAGCGCGTGCCGGACGCCTACTGGACGATGACCGCCGCCCTCCTGGCCCTCGCCGCCCTCCCGCCCTTCGCCGGCTTCTTCTCCAAGGAAGCCGTCCTCGGCGCCGCCGAACACGCCGCAACGGGCGACGCGGAGGGCATCCCCGGCGCCGCGGCCTGGACCGTGCTCGTCGCCGGACTCGCCGCGGCGCTGCTCACCGCCGCGTACGCGGCCCGGCTGTGGCTGCTCGCCTTCCACGGTCGCGGCGAACCCGCTCCCGACCACGGCCGGCAGCCGGTGGTCATGAACGCCGTGCTGTGGCTGCTGCTCGTGCCCACCGTGGCGTTCGGGCTGACGGTGTGGACGCTGCCGGACTGGCTCGACGACCACTCCCTCACGCCCACGCTCGCCACCGCCGTCCTCGGCACGGGCCTGGCGCTCGTCGGCATGCTGGCGACGTACGCCGCGTGGAAGCAGACCGCCGGGCTCGCCGCCCGCGTCCCCGTCGGCGCGGTCGCCGCCCACCCCGGAGCCGAGCCCGCGCTCATCGAGGCCGAGGCGGAGGCCACGCACGAAGAGGTGTACGGCAGTACCGGGGACGAGGGCGCCGCCGCGTCGGGCGCCGCCCCCGACGGCACCTCCACCGACCCCGGCCGGATCCTGCTCGGCCCCGCCCTCTACCGGCACGCCGGCAGCGGCTTCCACCTCGACGCCCTGTACGCCGCGCTCTTCGTCCGCCCGGTACGTGCCGCGGCCCGCCTGGTCCGCTTCCTGGACCGGGAGGTCGTCGACACCTACGTGAGCGGCGCCGGCGGCACACCCCGGCTGCTCGGCGCCGCGGTCCGCCGCGCGCAGACCGGCAACGTGCAGAGCTACCTCAGCGCGCTGCTCGGCGGCGCACTCGTCCTGGCCGTCGCCGTCGTCGTCGCCACCACGTCGGTCACGGGAGGCTGACGCCGCATATGAACCACACCGTGATGCAGCTCGTCCTCGCCGCCATCGTCGTACTCCCCCTTCTCGGCGCCGTGGCCGCCCTGTTCCCCGCGCCGCCCGGCCTGAAGGGCAAGAGCCCCGACCAGGCCGTGCTGCGCCACGGCGTCACCGTCACCGGCGCCGTGTTCGTCCTGTCCGTCGTCCTGGCCGCCGGCTTCGACTACGACGCCGACGGGCCGGCCACCATGCAGGCCGAGTCCGACGTGAGCTGGATCCCCGCCCTCGGGATCCGGCTGCACCTCGGCGTCGACGGCGTATCGCTCCCCCTCCTCGTCCTCACCGCGCTGCTGACCTTCCTCTGCGCGGTCTACGGCTACTTCGTCATGCCCGCCGGGCCGTCACCCCGGGCGTTCGTCGCGCTGCTGCTCGTCCTCGAAGGCGGCATGCTCGCCGCCTTCGCCGTCCTCAACCTGCTGCTGTTCTTCCTGGCGTTCGAGATGGTGCTCATCCCGATGTACTTCCTCATCGCCCGCTGGGGCGGTGCCGGACGCGGCCCCGCCGCCTGGAAGTTCATCCTCTACACGCTGCTCGGCTCGGTCGTGATGCTCCTCGGCCTCCTCCTCGTCGGGTTCCAGGGCGGCACGTTCGACATGGTGGCACTCGCCACTGACAACGGCGCCAACCTCAGCCACACCACGCAGCTCATCGCCGTCCTCGCCATCGGCGCAGGACTCGCCGTGAAGACCCCGATGTGGCCGCTGCACAGTTGGCTCCCCGACGCCCACACCGCCGCCCCCACCGCCGGCTCCGTCCTCCTCGCCGGAGTGCTGCTGAAGATGGGCACGTACGGGTTCGTGCGCGTCCTGCTGCCCATCGCCCCCGACGGCATGGAGACGTACGCGCCCTACCTCGCCGCCTTCGGCGTCACCGGCATCCTCTACGGCTCCCTCGCCTGCCTCGCCCTCGCCAGGACCGGGGCACGCGGCGACCTCAAGCGGCTCATCGCGTACTCCTCCGTCGGCCACATGGGCTTCGTGCTCCTCGGCATCTCCACCCTCACCCCCACGGGCGTCAACGGCGCGCTCTTCGCCAACGTCGCCCACGGCCTCATCACCGGCCTGCTGTTCTTCCTCGTCGGCGCCCTGAAGGAACGCACCGGCACCACCGACCTCGACGCCCTCGCCGGCCGCACCGGCGCCGCCCTCTACGGCAGCGCCCCGCGCCTCGGCGCCCTGCTCGCCTTCGGCGCCGTCGCGTCGCTGGGGCTGCCGGGGCTGGCCGGGTTCTGGGGCGAGATGCTGGCGATGTTCGCCGCGTACGACCCGGCCGCCGGGCTCTCGCGGCCGGCGTACCTGGTCTGCATGGCCGTCGCCGGCTTCGGCACCCTGCTCACCGCCGCGTACCTCCTCGTCGTCGTACGCCGCGTCTGCATGGGGGACGGGACGCCGGGGGAGCGGGCGAGGCCGGCGCTGGCGGACGTACGCCGGTACGAGATCGCCGCCTGGAGCCCGCTCGTCACGCTCACCGTCCTCGCCGGCCTCTGGCCCGCCGCACTCCTCGGCCTGACCGACCCGGCCGTGCAGAAGCTCCTCGCGGGAGGAAGCTGATGACGTACGCACACGCCGCCGCACCCCTGGGGGCCGGGTCCGCGGACACGGTCCTCGCCGAGTCCGTCGTCCAGTCCGTGGACTGGCTCGCCGTCGCGCCGCCCACGATCGTCGCCGTGGCCGCCGTCGCGCTGCTCGTCGCCGACCTCTTCGTATCCGAGCGCGCCAAACACCTCCTCGGCTGGGGCGCGGTCGCCGCGCTCGCCGTGTCCCTGCTCGCGCTCCTGCCCCTGCTCGACGGCGACCGCAGCACCTTCTGTCTCACCGACGATCCAAACGTCTGCAGCTACACCGCCGACCGCTTCGCGCTGGTCGTGCAACTCGTGGTGCTCGCGGGCGCACTGCTCGTCGCGCTGCTGTCCGTGCACGACGTACGCGCGACGCGGCTGCCCGCGGGGGAGTTCTGGTTCCTGCTGCTGGCCTCCGCGGCCGGCGCGGCGCTGCTGCCCGCCGCCCGCGACCTGGCCACGCTCGTGATCGCCCTGGAGGTCGCCTCGCTGCCGGCGTTCGCGCTGGTCGGCCTCCGCCGCGGGGACCGGCTGTCGTCCGAGGCGGCGCTGAAGTTCTTCCTCTCCTCCGTCACCGCGACCGCCGTCATGCTCCTCGGCATCAGCTTCGTCTACGCGGCCGGGGGCAGCCTGCACCTGGCGCGGCTGGCCGACGGCCTCGCGTCGGCGCCGGAGCGGCTGGAGACGCTGGCGGCGGCGGGGGTGGTGCTGACGCTCGTCGGGTTCGCGTTCAAGACGGCGGCGGTGCCGTTCCACTCCTGGGTGCCCGACACGTACGTCGGCGCCCCGGTCCCGGTCGCCGCGTACCTGTCGGTCGTCGGCAAGGCGGTGGGCTTCAGCGGGCTGATCCTCGTCACGGTCCTGGCCTTCCCGGCGTACGACCACGTGTGGGGCCCGGCGATCGCGGTGCTGGCGGCGCTCACGATGACCGCGGGCAACGTCGCCGCCCTGCGCCAGCGCCTCGACGCCCCGCACAGCGCGGTCCGCCTGCTGGCCTGGTCCTCGGTGGCGCAGGCCGGCTACCTGCTGGTCCCGATCGCCGCCGCGGGCTACGCCGAAGAACCGGAGCGCGCGGTGGGCTCCACGCTCTCGTACGCCCTGATGTACGGGGTGGTGAACCTCGGCGCCTTCGCGGTGGTCGCCGCGCTGGCGGCGAAGGGCGGCCGCGGCGGGCGGATCGCCGACTACCGGGGCCTGGCGTCGACGCGGCTGCCGGTGGCACTGGCGCTGGCGTTCTTCCTGATCAACCTCGCGGGGCTGCCGCCGGGGATCATCGGCCTGTTCGCGAAGGTGGCGGTCCTGGGGTCCGCGGTGGACGCGGGGCTGGGGTGGCTGGCGGTGGTCATGGCGGCGAACGTGGTGGTGGGGCTCTACTACTACCTGAAGTGGACGGCGCTGCTGTTCCGCCCGGCGGAGCCGGCGGCGGAGGGCGGACCCGAGGGGGTACAGCCCGTACCGACCGCACCGGCCACCCCGACCGCCCCCGTGGTCGCACCTCCGGCCGCGCCCCTGGCCGCCCCGCTGCGCGGCGCCATCGGCCTGACGGCGGCGCTCGGCGTCGCGCTCTCCGGCGCCCCGCAGCTCGTACTCCGCTTCGCGGGCGAAGCCCTGCTGTAACGCCGCCTCACCCGCCCGGCGCACGGGGGATCTGCGCTGACCAGGGAACTTACCCGGCAGGTCGCGCGTTCCTGGTGGGGGAGGGGTCCACTGGAGGGAGACGGCCGACACTTGCGGCGGCAGGCTTTGGAGGGCACACCGTGCACCGGTCGAACAACGGGCTGAAGACAGCCGCGCTCCTCGGCGGCATGTCGGCGCTGATCTTGCTCATCGGCAGCATTTTCGGCCGTACGGGCCTGATCGTCGCGCTCGTCGTGGCCATCGGCACCAACGCGTACGCGTACTGGAACAGCGACAAGCTGGCGCTGCGCGCGATGCGCGCCCGCCCGGTCAGCGAGATCGAGGCGCCGAACCTCTACCGCATCGTGCGCGAGCTCTCCAACGAGGCCCGCCAGCCCATGCCGCGGCTCTACATCTCGCCCACCCAGGCCCCGAACGCCTTCGCCACCGGCCGTGACCCGCGCAACGCGGCGGTCTGCGTCACCGACGGCATCCTGCAGATACTCGACGAGCGCGAGCTGCGCGGCGTCCTGGGCCACGAGCTGATGCACGTCTACAACCGGGACATCCTCATCTCGTCGATCGCGGGCGCGCTCGCGTCGGTGGTGATGTTCCTGGTGAACTTCGCCTGGCTGATCCCGAGCGGCGACCGCAACGGCAACGGCCCCGGCCCGTTCGGCATGCTCCTGGTCCTCTTCCTCGGCCCGGTGGCGGCGAGCATCATCAGGCTCGCGGTCAGCCGCTCGCGCGAGTACGAGGCGGACCAGACCGGCGCCCGCCTCACCGGCGACCCGCTGGCCCTGGCGAGCGCCCTGCGGAAGCTCGACATCGGCACGAAGCAGCTCCCGCTGCCCCCCGAGCCGCGCATCGAGACGGCGAGCCACATGATGATCGCCAACCCGTTCCGCCGGGGGTCGGGCAACATGTCGCGCCTCTTCTCGACGCACCCGCCGATGGCGGAACGCATCGCCCGCCTGGAGCGCATGGCGGGCCGCAACCTGGGCAACTAACCCGCCGCCGGCGGCCCGGCGCTGCCCGCCGCGGTGGCCGCCACCCGAACGACGTCCCCGTTCGACGTCCCCGCACCCCGGGCTATCGGCCCGTCAGCCCCCGCTCCCCGCCACCGCCTCCTCCGGCGAGAAACCCTCCCCCCTCCGCAGCGCCTCCGCCGCCTCCGCCGCCCCCAGGGCCTCGCGGATCCGGGCCGTCGCGCGGTTCACATCCCCCCGTTCCGCCGCGGGCAGCGGCGCTCCCGCCGCGCGGCGGGCCGCCGCGGCGGCGCCCAGCAGCAGCGCCGCGTCTCGCAGCGCCGCCGGGGTGTCCGTCAGGGTGCGGGCCGCGGCCATGCCCTCCAGGGACAGGGCCAGCGCGCGGGGGTCTCCCGTCGTCAGGGCCGTCTCGTAGCCCTCCTCCTGGCGGCCGCGGGCCTCCTCCGCGTCGCCGCGCAGCTCCGCCACGAAGCCCAGTTCGGCGAGGACCAGCGCGTTCGCGCCGTTCAGGCCGACCTCGCGGTGCCACTCCAGCACGGCGTGCAGATGCGCCTCCGCCGCGTCCAGCCGGCCGTCCCGGCGTGCCGTGAGGGCCAGGCCCAGGCGGGCGTTGATCTCGCCCGCGCGGAAGCCGATCTCGGTCGCCGCGCACCGCGCGGCCTCGTGGTGCTCGTACGCCGCCGCCAGGTCGCCCGCGAGCAGCGCGACCCTGCCCAGGCCCGCCTGCAGGTCGACCGCCTGGGGTGACGCGCCGAAGCGGCGGGCGACGTCGAGGCCGCCGCGCCACAGCTCCGTGGCCCGGGCGTAGTCGCCGTGGATCTCCGCGAGCGAGGCCAGCGGGTACACCGCCCACAGCCGGGAACACGCGTCCCCCGCGCCCGCGAACAACTCCGCGCTCCGCTCCGCCGCCCCCGCCGCCTCGGCGAGGTCGCCCTTCAGCAGCCGCTGCACCGCCCGGTCCCCGAGGGCCGCCGCCTCACCCCAGCCGTCACCCTGCTCCCGGAAGGCGGCGAGAGCCCGGCCCGTCAACTCCTCGCCCTCCGCCATGCTCCCCGTGCCGCACAGCGTGTGCCCCAGGAACCACCCCGCCCACGCCGGGCCCCGCCAGCCCGACGCCCCCGCGTCCCCCTGCTCGTACGCGTTCTCGTACGCACCGACCGCCGCCCCGATACGCGCCGTCCGCTTCGTCCCGTTCCCCGTCAGGATCGCGAACCCCGTCCGCCACACGCCCACCCGCGCCCGCGGCGCCGCGTCGCCCCCCGGCAGCGCCAGCGCGTCCGCCGCCGAGCGCAGCGCCTCGACGAGGCGGCCACGCATGATCCAGTACCACCCCAGCGCGTCCACCAGCCGCAGCGCATCCCGCGCGCTGCCGCGCCGCACCGCGGTGGCGAACGCCGCGCGCAGGTTCGCGCTCTCCGCGTCCAGCCGCTCCAGCCAGGCCAGTTGCTCCGGCCCCCGCAGCCGCGGCTCCGCGCCCGCGGCCAGGTCCGCGTACCACTCCAGGTGCCGCGTCGCCACGGACTCGCGCTCGCCAGCCTCGTCCAGTCGCTCCAGGCAGTACGCGGCGACCGACTCCAGCAGCCGGTAGCGCGAGCCGTCCGGTGCCGCGACCACCAGCGAGCGGTCGACCAGCCGCGCCGTGATCCCCAGCACGTCCCGAGCCGCGACCCCGTCCCCCGCACACACCGCCTCCGCGGCGTCCAGGGTGCAGCCCTCGGCGTGCACGGCCAGCCGCCGCAGCACCGCCTGCTCCGGTGCGGTCAGCAGCTCCCAGCTCCAGTCGATCACCGCCCGGAGCGTCTGCTGCCGTGCCGGAGCACCGCGCTGGCCCGCGGACAGCAGCCGGAAGCGGTCGTCGAGGCGCTGCTCAAGCTGGTGTACGCCCAGCGCGCGCACGCGCGTGGCGGCCAGCTCCAGGGCCAGCGGGATGCCGTCCAGCCGACGGCAGATCGCCTCGGCCGCCGTCCTGCCCGCCGCGTCGAGCGTGAAGCCGGGCGCCGCCGCGGCGGCGCGCGCCGTGAACAGTTCGAGCGCGCTGCCCGGCGCGAGCGGCGGCACCGCCCACAGCGTCTCCCCGGCGAGCGCCAGCGCCTCCTGGCTCGTCGTCAGTACGGTCAGACCGGGCACGCTGCGCAGCAGCAGCTCCACCAACTCGGCGGCCTCGTCGACGACATGCTCGCAGTTGTCGAGGACGAGCAGCATCCGGCGGCCGGCGAGCGCCGCCGCCAGCCGCCCGGCGGCGCCGGGATCCGCCTCGCCTTCGGGGCGCCGGCCCCACGTGCCGTCGTCGCGCAGGCCGAGGGCGACGGCGGCCGTCTCGGCCAGCCGGCCGCCGGCACCGGGCCCCTGGCCGCCAACCCCGGGCCGCAACCCGTCGGAGCCGGGCCGCGAGCCGTCGGAGCCGGGCCGCCGGCCGTCCGTGCCCGCCCGCCGCCCCTCCGCGCCCGCCCGCCGCCCGTCGTCCGGACCGGTCATCCGCCCCGCCGCCCCCGCCGACCCGCCCGCCGCGCCGGCCAGCTCCACCACCCACTCGCCGTCCGGGTACGTCCCCCGCAGCTTCTCCATCACCGCCAGCGCCAGCCGCGTCTTGCCGACCCCGCCCGGTCCCGTCAGCGTGACGAGACGCCGCTCCGCCAGCAGCGCCGCCACCTCCCCGATCGCCTCGTCCCGCCCGACGAGGTCGCCCAGCGGCGGAGCGATCAGGTTCGTACGCGGCGGGGTGGGCCCGCGCCCGCCCCGCCCGCGCCCGGCGGCCGGGGCGTCCAGCGCCGCGTCCTGCCGCAGCATCGCCCCGTGCAGCGCGGCGAGCGCCGGGCTGGGGTCGACCCCCAGCTCGTCGGCGAGGCGGGCGCGCAGGTCCTCGTACCCGGCAAGGGCCTCGCTCTGGCGCCCCGCCCCGTACAGCGCCCGCAGATAGACGGCCCGCAACTGCTCCCGCAACGGATGCCGCGCCACCTGCTCGGCCAGCTCGGCCACCACCTCGGCGTGCTCACCCAGCTCCAGCCGCGCGTCCGCCAGCGCCTCCAGGGCGACCAGCCGCTCGTCCGCCAGCCGCGCCACCGCCGCCTGCGCGAACGGCTCCTCGGCGAAGTCCGCGAAGGCGGGCCCGCGCCACAGGCCCAGGGCTTCGCGCAGCAGAGCGATCCGTGCTGCGGCGTCCGGTGCCGTACGGGCCCGGGCGGCCAGCCGCGCGAACCGCCGGGCGTCCAGGGCGTCGGGCTCCTCGGGCGGCAGCACGAGCTGATATCCGGGAGCGCGCGTGGCGACCAGGTCCCGCGCGCCGGTCTCGGCCGCCTCCAGCACCCCCCGCAACTGCGAGACCTTCGCCTGGAGTGAACGCGCCGGGTTCCCCGGCGGCTCGTCGCCCCACAGGTCGTCGATCAGCCGCGACGTCGCGACGGGCTGCCCGGCGTGCGCCAGCAGGGACGCGAGGAGGGCCCGCACCTTCAGCTCGGGTACGCGCACGGGCCGGCCGGCGTCGGTCCACACCGCCGTCTCCCCCAGCACCCCGAATCGCATGTCGATCACGGTAGCCCAGGCCCCCGACACCGGCCCCGGTGTCTCTCCCCGCCCCCTGCTGCCCCTCCGCACACCCCCGGGGCCAGGCCCGAACACCACCCGAGCCGGATCCGATGCGGCCCCCCGGACAGTGAGGTGCACCGGACGCCACCGGCGTCCGCCGCCCGCCCCCTGCCCACCCCCGGAGAAACCCATGCCCCACACCCTCACGGTCGTGGCCCACCCCCGCCCCGACTCCCTCACCGCACAGGTCGCGGCCGGCCTGCGGGCCCGGATACGGGACGCGGGCGGCACGGTCGACGTCCTCGACCTGTACGCGGAGCGCTTCGATCCACGCACGTATCCCGACGACGAACCCGACTGGGAGAACCGCGACAAGCGGTACTCGGCCGAGGTCCATGCCCACATGGACCGCATCGCCGCCGCCGACGACATCCTCGTCGTCTTCCCTGTCTGGTGGTACGCGCCGCCGGCGATCCTCAAGGGCTGGATCGACCGCGTCTGGAACTACGGCTTCGCCTACGGCCGCAGCACCCCGCGGCTCGCCGCCAAGCGGATGCTGTGGCTGGGGCTGGCGGGCGGCACCGCCGAGGAGTTCGCCTCCCTCGGCCTGGACACCGCGATGGACACGCAACTGCGAGTCGGCATCTCGGAGTACAACGGCATCACCGCGTCCGCGGTCCGGCTGCTGCACGGCACCGAGCTGTCCGGCGTCCCCGTACACGTACGGCCCGCGAAGGTGCGCGAGGTGCTGGCCGCGGCGGAGGCCGCGCGGCAGGAGATCCTCGGCGACACCCCGTCCCACGGCACACCCCTGCGCGGCACCGCGATCACGCGCGTGGAGGTGTCCCGGTGAGCACCGGCGCCCACGCCCGTACCGACGACCGCCACACCCCGCCGCCGCGCGCCGGAGTCCGCCAGTGGCTCGGCCTCGCGCTGCTCGTGGTGCCGGTCGCGCTGATGACCGCCGACCTGGGCGTGCTCTGGCTCGCCACCCCGTACCTCGCCGCCGACCTGCGGCCCAGCGGCTCCGAGGTGCTGTGGATCACCGACATCTACGGGTTCCTCACCGCCGGCACCCTCGTGATCATAGGGACGCTCGGCGACCGCGTCGGCCGCCGCAGACTGCTGCTGGCCGGTTCGGCCGGGTTCATGATCGCGTCGGTGGTCGCGGCGTACGCGCAGAACGCCGCGACCCTCATCGGCGCGCGTGCCGTACTCGGCGTGGCGGGCGCGGCCGTCCTGCCCTCCACCCTCTCCCTGATCAGCCACATGTTCGCCGACCCCCGGCAGCGCGCGACGGCCATCGCGATGTGGGTCACCGCGCTGTCCGCCGGCCTGGCGGCGGGACCGGTCGTCGGCGGCGTGCTGCTGGAGCGGTGGTGGTGGGGCTCGGTGTTCCTGATCGGGCTGCCCGTGATGCTGCCGGTGCTGCTGGTGGCACCGCTGCTCCTGCCGGAGTACCGCGATCCGCGCCCCGGCCGGCTGGACCTGCCGAGCGTCGCGCTGTTCCTGACGTCCGTGCTGCCGCTGGTGTACGCGGTCAAGCACACCGCGGAACACGGCCCCGGCGGCACGGCCGCGCTGTCCACGGCGGTGGGCGCGGTCGCGGTCACCGCCTTCGTACGCCGGCAGAACCGCCTCAGGGACCCGCTGCTGGACCTCGCGCTGTTCCGCCGCCGGGAGTTCACCGGCGCGCTGCTCACCCTGCTGCTGGGCATGACGGCGCTCAACGGCGTCGAGTACCTGGTGCCGCAGTACCTCCAGTCGGTGACGGAACTGTCGCCGCTGGCGGCCGGGTTGTGGCTGGTGCCGGGCGCGGTGGGGCTGGTGGCGGGCTCACAGCTCACGCCCGTTCTGGCGAGGCGGTTCCGGCCGGCGTGGGTCCTGGTCGGCGGTCTGCTGATCTCGCTGGTCGGGTACGGGATGCTGACGGCCGTCACGGGCGTCGGCGCCACGGCGGCGGGGCTGACGGTGGTCATGTTCGGGGTCGCCCCGATCAGCGTCCTGGGCACGGCACTCGCCGTCGCCGGCGCACCCCCGCCGAAGGCGGGCGCCGCCGCCGCGACCGGGCAGACGGCGTACGACCTCGGCCTGGCGCTCGGCATCGCGACCACCGGCAGCCTGGCGGCGGCGGTCTACCGCCGGGAGATGCCGCCCGACGCCCCCGCCGAGGCCCGCGACACCGTGGGCGCCGCCCTGGACGCGGCCGGCGCCCTGGCCGCCCCCGAACGCGGCGCGGCCCTGGCCACGGCGGCCCGCGACGCCTTCACCGCGGGCCTGCACACGGCGGCGGCGGCGAGCGCGGTGCTGGCGCTGGTGACGGCGGCGGTGGCGGCGCTGCTGCTGCGGGGCGTACCGCCGATCACGGGGGAGGAGGAGCAGAAGGAGGAACCCGAGGCAGCAGGGCAGGCAAGCGTGAACCGCTGAGACCGGCGAAGCCCGCAGCCCGGACCGACGAGGCTCCGGGCCTCGGCTCGCGTCCTGCCCCGCCCTCAGACGCGGCGTATCTGCATCACCGCCACCCTGGCGTCGTGCCCGTCCACGTGCATCGGCACCACCTTCGTCCAGCGCAGCCGCACCTGTGTCCCGTTCGTGCCCGGGACCCACCCGATCTGGTCGATCCCGCGGGCGAAGGCGCGCTTTTCGTGCTGGGGCAGGAGCAGCGGCATCGGGCTGCGGTTCACGTCGCCGGTCCAGATCACCGGGAGGCCGCGGGCGCGCCAGTGTCCCAGCACCTCGTCGCGGTGCTTGCGGAAGTGCTGCCGCCACATGTCGTCCCGCCACGCCTCGTGCGGGTCCTCCGTGCCGTTGAACGCCCCCGCCACGTAGTGGGTGTTGGCGAAGACGAATCTCGACCGGGGATCGTCCGCCCGTGCCAGTACGGCCTCGGTGATGACCCGGTGCGGCGAGACGCCCGCCCTGCCGCCGTGGACGAAGGTGACCCTGCGGTCGACGATGTCGTACGCCGTGGGGATCGACATCGGCACCCTGCGGGCACGGCCCTCCTGCTCGAAGATGTTCCGGTAGGCGGTGCCGAAGTACTGGTTGATCCACCGGGGTTCCAGGTTGTCGCTCCCGTCACCCTCGCCGATCTCCTGCCAGCCCACCAGCGGTCTGGTCAGCCGGCCGTCGATCGTCACGGCGTGCCGGACGTCCCGGATGGCGCGTTCCCGCTGGCCCGCGTTCTCGCGCCCGATGTTGGCGGTGACGACGACGAGCCGCTGCCAGCCGTCGGCCGCGTCGGCGCTGTCGGCCGCTGCCAGTGCGCCGGCGGTGCCGACCACGGCCGCGCCGCCGAGGCCGAGGGCGCGCCTCCTGGTGATCGCTTCCACGACTTCTCCCTACGCGAGCTTCGAGTGCCGTACGCGTTCCCTCTGCCCGGCCGGGGCCCTACTGGACGTAGTAGCCGTCCGCGTTCAGACGCAGCGCGCCGTTCATCGGGTAGCGGGGGCCGCCGTCCCACCAGTGCCACACCACCCGGAGGGTGCCGTCGGGGACGGCGAAGACGTCCATGCCGCCCGGCCCCCGGCGGTTGCCGGGCAGGCCGCGGTACGGGCCGAGTCCGCCGGACCCGGTGTAGCCGAAGTACGGGCGCTCCACGCCGCGGCGGAGGGGGTTGCAGCGGGACGAGGGGAGCGGGGTGGTGCCGCACTCGGCGATGCCCGTGGCGTAGCGGGCGCTGTCCCAGTTGTTACCGGAGTACATCAGGTACCAGGTGCCGTTGGACCGCCGCCACATCGACGGGTTCTCGACGACATGGGTGCCGCCGCTGGTCCCGCGGGTGTCCCAGGTGATGTCGGTGCTCTTGAGCACGTCCCGGCGGGTGCTCCAGACGGCCCGGCCCTCGCCGTCGGTGCGTACGGTCGAGATGCCGGTCTCGGCGCCGGCCGCGATCGCGTCGTCCCGGTAGGTGACGTACATGGTGCCGCCGCTGACGAAGGGGTTCGCGTCGATCGCCCACCGTCCGCCGGGCGGGCAGGCCCACCCGCCCGCGCTGCGGAACGGGCCGCGGGCGGACGTCGCGACGGCCCGGCCGATGCACTTCTGCCCGGAGCCCTTGCGTGAGGCGGTGTAGAACATGAAGTAGCGGTCGCCCAAACGGGCCACACCGGGCGCCCAGACGGCGCCGCCCGGCTCGGCCCAGGCGCCCGGTCCGCCGGGCAGCGCGTCGCCCGAGGCGCAGTCGGTCATGCCGACCGTGTTGCCGGAGCCGTGGACGAGTACCGGGACGTTGAGCCGCCCGGTGGCGCCGTCGCACCGCGTCCCGCGGCCGGCGGGCACCGTGGTGCCGTAGGTGACGTACCGGCCGTCCCGCGCCCGCACGGTGTCCGGATCGGCGAGTTGGAAGGACGACGGGTTCGCCGCGGGGGAGGACTCACCCTCGGCGGCAGGGGCCGGCGGAGCCGGCGGGGCCGGCGGGGCCGCGTCGGCGATCGGCGCCGCGACGGCCAGGGCTGTCGCCGTGCTCACCACGGCGAGCAGCCGGCGGATACGGGTGCGCACGCTTCTCCCCTGTCGTCGGTGTCGTCGCCGATTCAAGGGGGCGCGCATACAAAGCAGATACACACCGCCTGCGGGGAGCCCCCGTCACCGCGGGGCGGGTGGCCGAGCGTAGCCGAAGCGCTCGTCCGTCGGGACCACCTCGCGGCCCAGCGGCATCAGGGAGATCGGGATGAGCTTCAGGTTCGCCCAGCCGAAGGGGATGCCGATGATCGACAGGAACAGCGGGATGCTCGTGATCAGGTGGCCGAGGGCCAGCCACCAGCCCGCGAAGATCACCCAGATCACGTTGCCGACGAACGACGGCGCGCCCGCGCCCGGCCGTTCCACCGTCGTGCGGCCGAACGGCCACAGTACGTAGCCGGCGATACGCAGCGACGCGATCCCGAACGGGATCGTGACGATCAGGATGAAGCAGATCAGCGCGGCGATCGTGTACGCGATCGCCATCCAGATTCCGCAGAAGATCAGCCACAGGACGTTCAAGAGGAGGTTGAACAGCTTCATGATCGGCACCTCTTCCGGGATCTGCGTCGACGCGGCCCGTCAGGACCAGTATCGGCCGCGAGGCGCCGGGGCGGAAACGCGGCGCGTACGGGACGGGGCTGCCCCGCGCCGTGCGGCGCGGGGCAGCCCGGGTCCGGATCAGACGCCGACCGGGGTGCGGTCCTCCACCAGGGGCGCCTCGGCGACCACCGCCGCCTGCCTGCGGTGCCCGTGGATGAGCAGCGCGGTCACCGTGCCCAGGCCCACGCCCGCCGCGCCGACCCACAGCGCCGGCGTCAGGCCGTCGACGAAGCTCTGCCCGGTCTCGTAGCCGCCCTGGGCGGAGAAGACCGCCGCCAGCACCGCGATGCCCAGCGCGCCGCCCAGCTCGCGCATGGCGTTGTTCGCGCCCGACGCGATGCCCTGCTCCTCGGGGGCGACGCTGGACAGGACGACGTTCGCGGAGGGCGCGAAGTACATCGCCATGCCCACGCCGCTGACCGTCAGCGCGGGCAGGATCGCGCCGTACGAGAAGCCGACCTCGACCGCCACCGCCCAGAGGGCCAGCCCCACCGCCTGCAGCGCGAGACCGGCGGCGATGATCGGCCGGCCGCCGATGCGGTCGGAGAGCGCGCCGGCGATCGGGGTGACGACCAGCGGCATCGCGGTCCAGGGCAGCATGCGCAGGCCGGCCTCCAGCGGCGAGTAGCCGCCGACCTCCTGGAGGAACTGGCTGAGCAGGAAGATCGAGCCGAACATCCCGAGGAACATCAGCACGCTCGCCGCGTTGACGGCGCTGAAGCTGCGGTTGCGGAAGAGGCGCATGGGCAGCATGGGGTTCCGGGCGCGCAGCTCGTACGCGACGAAGGCGGTCAGCAGCACCGGCGCGGCGATCAGCCCGGCGAGGACGGGCCCGGCGGTCCAGCCGTCGGCGTTGCCGCGGACGAGGGCGTAGACGAGGCCGAAGAGGGCGGTGCTGGCGAGCACGGTGCCGGGGATGTCGAGGCGGTCGTTGGGGCCGTGGCTCTCGGCCAGCCGCAGCCGGACCAGCGGGATGAGGGCGAGGCCGACGGGCACGTTCAGCCAGAAGATCCAGTGCCACGAGATGTGCTCGGTGAGCGCCCCGCCGACCAGCGGCCCGGACGCGACGGCCAGGCCCTGCACCGCGCCCCAGACGCCGAGCGCCATGCCGCGGCGCGCGGCCGGTACGGCGGCGGAGAGCAGGGTCAGCGACAGCGGCATCAGCAGGGCGGCGCCGACGCCCTGCACGGCGCGGGCGGCGACGAGGCCGTCGATGCCGGTGGAGAGCGCGGCGGCGGCGGAGGCGGCGGTGAAGATGCCGATGCCGACGGCGAACATCCGGCGGCGCCCGAAGCGGTCGCCGAGGGAGGCGCCGAGCATGAGGAGGACGGCGAAGGTGAGCGTGTACGCGCTGACCGTCCACTCCAGGTCCTCCATGCCGCCGCCGAGGTCGTCGCGGAGGGCGGGGAGTGCGGTGGTGACGACGAGGTTGTCGAGCGCGCCCATGAAGCTGGCGAGGCTGGTGAGGAGCAGGGCCCAGAAGGTGGGGCCGAAGCGGCTGTTGTCGCCGCCGGTGCGGGCTGGGGCGGGCATGGTGTGGCCTCCGGATTAGTTATCAGTCAATAACTTTCGCGGGCGTGCGTGTGCGCGGGCGTGCGGGATCGCGGGGGTTACGAAGGGTGCGTGCGCGGCTGGGTCTCGGGCCAGAAGCCGTCCCACACCCGGCCCTTCGGCGGGTAGCCGAGGGCGACGAAGGTGTTGATCAGCATCCCGAAGGCGAGGAAGGTGGTCGCCTCCTCCACGTCCCCCTCGAACGTCAGCAGCGCGAAGTCGTAGAAGTGCTCGGACCAGGCGGCCCGGATCGGCTTGCCGAACTCGTGGTCGCCGGCCGCCTCGGCCGAGGCCACCGCGACGTACATCTGCATCTGCATCAGCAGCAGGTCGCGGTCCTCCAGCAACCGCTGGTACGCGACGGCCACCGCCTTGTGCGCCTCCTCCGGCGACAGGCCCTCGGCGGCGTCGTGCATCACCGCGCCGGTGTCCTCGACGCAGCGGAGGGCCGCGGCGAGGAAGATGGCGCGCTTGTTGGGGAAGAGGCGGAAGAGGTACGGCTGTGAGACGCCGACCCGCTTGGCGATCGACTCGGTGGACGTGCCGTGGTAACCACCCCGGCCGAACTCCGTGATCGCTGCGCGGATGACGCTCTCGCGCCGCTCCTCTGCGCTCATCCTCACCATGGGAAGTAAGTTATTGGCCAATCACTAACTTGTCAAGCGGGGCTCCGAGGGCAGTAGTACGGGTGGTGTGCCGCAGGGGCGGGCGGCGCGCGCCGTACGGCACGGCCGCCTACGCCAGCCGGACCACGGCCCGCGACATCCCCAGCACCTTCTGCCCGCCGCTCGTCGCCGTCAGGTCCACCCGGACCGTACGCGCCTCGTCGTCCAGCTTCTGCGCGACCTTCCCCGAAACCTCGATCACCGCGCCCACGCCGTCGTCCGGCACCACGACCGGCTTGGTGAACCGCACGCCGTAGTCCACCACCGCGCCCGGGTCGCCCACCCAGTCCGTGACCACCCGGATCGCCTCGGCCATCGTGAACATCCCGTGCGCGATCACGTCCGGCAGCCCGACCTCCCTGGCGAACCGCTCGTTCCAGTGGATCGGGTTGAAGTCCCCGGACGCGCCCGCGTAGCGCACCAGCGTCTCGCGGGTCACCGGGAACGACTGGGCCGGCAGCTCCGTGCCGGCCTCGACGGCGTCGTACGCCACCTTCGCCACCATCGGCCCTCAGCCCTCCTCGGCGGCGCGGGCCACCAGCTTGATGATCGTCGTCACCACGTGCTCGCCCGCCTCGTCACGGACGTCGCCGCGCACGTCCATGATGTCGTTCCCGGCCATCGACTTGATCGCCTCGATCGTCGACGTCACGGAGAGCCGGTCGCCGGCCCGTACCGGACGGCTGTACGCGAACTTCTGGTCCCCGTGCACGACGCGGCTGTAGTCCAGCCCCAACTGCGGGTCCGCGATCACCTGGCCCGCCGCCCGGAACGCGATCGCGAACACGAACGTCGGCGGCGCGATCACGTCGGGGTGGCCCAGGGCCTTGGCAGCCTCCGGGTCGGTGTACGCGGGGTTGGTGTCGCCCACCGCCTCCGCGAACTCGCGGATCTTCTCCCGGCCCACCTCATAGGGGGCGGTGGGCGGATAACTCCGGCCCACGAAGGACTGATCGAGCGGCATGAACCCTCCTGTCGCGCCAGCGGCGGGCCCCACCCTAGCCGTGGCGTACGGGACCGGGGCGGGGCGGGGCGCCCGGGCGCGGGCGTGCGGCGCTCGGCGCGGGTGCGGGGTGTGGGCGCTGAGCTTGGGCGCCCGGCGCGTGCGGCCGGGGGCGGGCGCGGATGCGGGAGTGCGGTGCGGGGTGAAGCGCGGCGAACCCCCCGTCCCGGGCGGGACGAGGGGTTCGATGGCCTGCGTTCAGCGGGTCTCGCGGTGCGCCGTGTGGGCGTTGCAGCGAGGGCAGTGCTTCTTCATCTCAAGACGGTCCGGGTTGTTACGCCGGTTCTTCTTGGTGATGTAGTTCCGCTCCTTGCACTCCACGCAGGCCAGCGTGATCTTCGGGCGGACGTCTGTGGCAGCCACGTGAGTGCTCCTTGACGGACGGACATGTTCAACGCAGAAAGAGTAGCCGATCGAAGGTCCGAGCCTGCAATCGGCTACTTGAGGTGAGTAGCGGTGACCGGACTTGAACCGGTGACACAGCGATTATGAGCCGCTTGCTCTACCGACTGAGCTACACCGCTGCGATGCTCTGCCCCTCCCAGGGTAGCGAGGTGCGAACCGCATCAGAGCCCCAAAACGGAATCGAACCGTTGACCTTCTCCTTACCATGGAGACGCTCTGCCGACTGAGCTATTGGGGCGAGCGATGAAGACACTACACGCTGAGCGGCCGAAGGTGAAATCAGTAACCCGCCCTTGATCGCGCTCGCCGGCGCGTGCCGATCACCGCCGGTGGGCGGACCTGCCGGTTGCCACGCCGATACGACTTATCCCCTCCTCCGCCGCGTACGCGCCCGCCCCGCCTAGGCTCGTGCGCGCCGTTTGATCACGTCCGATCCGGGATGGTCTGCCCTGGTCGGACTATGTCTCGCCTGATCACGTCCGATTCGGTGCGATCCGGCCCGGCGTGGTCTTCTGATGATTTCCGATCTTGACTATGCGACTTTGCTCACATCGGGGATGTTTGCCCTGACCTGCCCGCAGGAGTCACATGCGTGCCAGCAGCCCTCCGCAGTACCCCCGGCACGGATCCGCCCCGGGCGGTGACGGAACACCGGTGCTGTGCGGCGCGCGGCTCGCGGACGGCAGGACGGTGGACGTACGGCTCGGGGACGGCCGGATCCTGGCGGTGGGAACGGCGGGCAGCCTGGCGGGGGAGGCGGGCGGGTGCGGGGCGCGGGTGGATCTCGACGGGTACCTGCTGCTGCCGGCGCCGGTGGAGGCGCATGCGCACCTGGACACGGCGCTGACCGGGGCGGGTGGCTCGGGCACCTCGGGTGGCTCGGGAGGTGTCGGTGGCGCGGGAGGCCCGGGTGGTGCGGGTGATGCGGGGAGTGGGAGTGGTGTTGCCGGGGCTTCCGAGGCCGCCGTCGCCGACGTGCAGCGGCGAGCCGTCGAGGCCGCCCTCCTCCAACTCGGGCACGGCGCCACCGCCGTGCGTACGCACGTACGTATCGGCGGCGCCGCGGGGCTCGGCAACCTCCGCGCCGTGCTCGCCGCCCGCGCCGCGCTGCGCGGCCTCGCCGACGTCGCGGCGGTGGCGGCGGCCCCGGTGCTGACCGGCGTCGCGGGGGCCCGGGGCAGGTCGCTGCTGCGCGACGCCGTCGCCATGGGCGCCACCGCGGTCGGCGGCTGCCCGGACCTGGACCCGGACCCGGTGGGCTACACGGACGCCGTGCTGCGGGTCGCCGCGGAGTACGGGTGCGCGGTCGACCTGCACTGCGACGGTGCGGACCCCGCACGGCTCGACCGGGTGGCGGCGGTGGCCGCCGAGCTGCGGTCCGCGGTGGCCGTCGGGCCGTGCGGCGGGCTGGCGCGGATGCCGTACGAGACGGCGGCGGGGGTGGCGGAGCGGTTGGCCGGTGCGGGGGTGGCGGTGGTGTGTCTGCCGCAGGGGGACTGCGGTGCGGCGCGCGGTGCAGGCGCACGGCCGTTGGCGTACGCCCCCGTGCGGCTGCTGCGCGCCGCCGGCGTGCGCGTCGCCGCGGGGAGCGGCGCCGTACGCGATGCCGCGAACCCCGTGGGACGCGGCGATCCGCTGCAGTCCGCCTACCTCCTCGCCTCCGCGGGCGAGGCCGACCCGGCGGCGGCGTACGCGACGGTTGCCGGGCAGGCGCGGGCGGTGCTCGGGCTGCCGGAGGTACGGGTGGCGGCGGGCTATCCGGCTGAACTGCTGGCGGTACGGGGCGACTCGGTCGCGGGTGCGCTGTCGCTGGGGTACAGCCGGATCGTGATCCACCGCGGCCGGGTGGTGGCCCGTACGAGCGCCGTACGCGAGTACTGCGACTCCGGCGCGGCGGACCTGGCCCTGCCGCGGCAGGGCCTGCGGCCTACGGCGGGGTGAGGGGGCGCCGCGTGCGTCGCGGCCGCGTGTTCGACCGTCGGAGGCGTTGTCAGGGGAGCCGCATACCCTTGGGCGGGTGTGCGGGGATGTGGGGGATGCGGGGGCGCGCGCCGCGCGGCGCGCGCCGTGGGCGGTCAGGCGTTACCGTCGAAGCCATGCGCATCGTCATCGCTGGAGGACACGGTCAGATCGCCCTGCGGCTGGAGCGGCTGCTCTCCGCCCGGGGTGATGCGGTCGCGGGGCTCATCCGCCGCTCGGAGCAAGCCGACGACCTGCGGGCCGTCGGTGCCGAACCCCTCGTCTGCGACCTGGAGTCCGCGGGTGTCGACGAGGTCGCCCCGCTCCTCGACGGCGCCGACGCCGCGGTGTTCGCCGCCGGCGCGGGGCCCGGCAGCGGCGAGGAGCGCAAGGGGACCGTCGACCACGGCGCCGCCGTGCTCTTCGCCGACGCCGCCGAGGCGGCCGGCGTGCGGCGCATCGTCGTCGTCTCCTCCATGGGCGCCGACCGCGAGCCGCCGTCCGGCGCGGACCCCGTCTTCGCCGCGTACCTGCGGGCGAAGACCGCCGCGGACGAGTACGTGCGGGCGCGGCCCGGCCTGGACTGGACGATCCTGCGCCCCGGCCGGCTGGTGAACGACGCGGGCACCGGCCTGGTCAACCTCGCCGAGCACACGGGCCGTTCGGAGGTCGCGCGCGACGACGTGGCGGCGGTGCTGGTCGCGCTGCTGGACGAGCCCGGGACGGTGGGGCTGACGCTGGAGCTGATCGGCGGCAGCACCCCGGTACTGGAGGCGGTCGCGGCGGTGGCCCGCACGGGGACGGCGTAGCCGCCGGGCGCGAGCGGCGCCCGGCCGGTTCGGGAACAACCGCCCTGCGAGCGGCGGGTGTTCCGGGCCGGGTGGGGATCGGGGCACTCCCCTCACCTCCATAACGCCGTGCGCCCTCCGTCGGTGGGTCCGGGGGAGTGAGTACGGGGCCTGGGCCTGGGACGGGGCCGCGGCTCCGGCGTCCCGTCACCGTTCCCGTAGCAGCTCCGCCAGCGCCGGGAGCACCTGCGAGGACCAGCCGCCGCCCATGATCCGGTGGGCCCGGCGCTGGAGCGGGTCGTCGGGGTCGAAGCCGGCGTGGACGAGGAAGAGGCGGGTGCCGCGGCCCTCGGGTTCGAGGGTCCAGGTGATCGTCCAGTCCGCGCCCCCGGCCCCGCCCGCGGCGTCACCCCCGTCCCCGGCCACGCCCTCGTCCGCCGCACCGTCCCCGTCCCCGGGCGCCGCGTCCGTCCAGCGGACGCGGAGCATCCGCTCCGGTTCGTACGCGAGGACCTCCTCCGCCACCGTGCCCGAGAACCCGGTGCCGGGCCGGGGGAGGGAGCGCATGAGGGTGCGGTGGCCCACTTCGAGGCGGAAGTCGCCGGGCATGAGCCAGCGGGCGCGCAGCCCCGGCTCGGTCAGGGCCCGCCACACCTTGCCGGGCGGATGCGGCAGGAAGGCGTCGAGCCGGATCTCGGTGGGGTCCGCGGGCTCGGGAAAGCCGGGGACGCTCACGCCCCGGCCCCGGTGTCGCCCGTACGGTCCGGGCCGTCCGCCTCCGGCAGGTCGTCCAGCAGCTCCGCCAGCCCGGCCAGCTTCGCGCGCCAGAACCGCTCGTACGGCCCCAGCCAGTCCCGTACCTCCGTCAGCGGCTCCGCCTCCAGCCGGTAGATCCGCTGCCGCCCGGCCCGCTCCTCGCTGACGAGCCCGGCCTCCCGCAGCACCTTCAGATGCTCCGAGAGGCTGGGCCGCCGCATGTCGAAGTGCGCCGCCAACTGCTGGACGGGCTGAGGGCCCTCGTCGCGCAGCAGTCGCAGCACCTCGCGCCGTACGGGACTGGACAGCGCGCCGAAGACGCGGTCCTCGCCGCGGGTGTGCTCGGTCGCGGGGGGCGCGGGCAAGTCCGCCGTCTCCTTCCTCCCGGGGCCTTCCTCCCGGGGCGTCTCTCCCGGAGCGTCAGCCCTCCGCCGAGAGCATGAACCGGTTGCCGTCGGGGTCCTCCAGGGTCGCCTGGCGGCCCCACGGCCGGTCGTCCGGGCCCTCGACCTTAGCGCCCGCCGCGCGCAGCGCCGCGCAGTCGCCGTCGAGGTCGGCGCTGACGAGCGCCGTGCCGTGCACGCTGCCGGGGGTGAAGCCCTGGTCCGCGGCGGCGAGCACGAAGTGGGTCTGCGCGCCCTTGGGCGCGACCGCCAGCCAGCGGACCGGGCCCATCTGCCGGTCGGCGACGACGTCGAAGCCGAGGGCGTCGGTGTAGAAGGTCTTGGCCCGGTCCTGGTCGGCGACGGGCAGGGTCACGAACTGCGCGTGGGTGATGTTCATGCGCCCGATGATACGTAGGAAATTTCCTACGTATCAACCGGGTGCGGCGGGCGGCGGCGGGCCCGGCGGCCGCGGGCCCTCGTCGCCCTCGTACGCCGCGAGCGCCGCCTGCCGCAGCTCGAAGAGCCCGGCCAGGTCCGCGGCGGCGATCCGCTCCCGCGCCAGCAGCACGGTCGCCCTCGCTTCCACCGCGGCCCACGCCTGCCGGCACCACTTGTTCCCCAGCCGCCGCCGCTCGCTCCGCAGGAACGCCGCTCCCGCCGCGAAGCCCGCCGAGGCCAGCGTGCCGAGCGCCGCCGGCACCCGCGCGTCCGCGGACGCCAGCGCGGCGGCGCCGGAGACGGCGGCGAGCAGGGCGGCGGGGAAGCCGAGCGCCACGTCGGTCCTGGCCCAGAACTCGGCTCTGCGGTGGGCGAGTTTCTGCCGCCGCGCCGCTTCGTCGCGTAACCGCTCCACCTCTCTGCGCAGCCGGTGTACGGGCTCGTCCGGTACGGACGGCGGGGTGCCGCCGGTGGTCGTGGCCATAGTCGATTGCACCACAACGACCGTGGTACAGAGAGGAGCCGACGGTGACAGTCCTGGGCGGGCTGAGTCGTGGGCTCCGGCCAACGGCGGCCCGCCGGGGGGCAGTTGTGATCCGGCCGCGCCGCCCGGCTCCCCTCACCGATACCGCCGCGTCCCCGCCAGCCACGCCCCCGCCGCCACCGCCAGCACCGCCCCCGCCGTCGCCGCCTGCGCCGTGCCGAGCGGCAGCAGCACCCCGCCGAGCAGGGTCCCGAGCCCGATGCCCGTGTAGATCGCCGAGGCGTTGAGCCCGACCACGAGCGCCGTCTCCCGCGGCGCCGCGGAGATGAGCCGGTGCTGCTGCGGCGGCGTCTGGCACCAACTGCTCGCGCCCCACGCCACCATCGCCGCCGCCGTCAGCGGCAGGGAGCGCAGCCCCGCCGCGGCCGACACGGCGAGGGCGCCGAGGCCGGCCGCCATCAGCGCGTACCCGACGGCCAGCACGCGCACCGCCCCCCAGCGGTCGGTGGCCAGGCCGGCGGCGAAGTTGCCGGCGACGGCCCCGGTTCCGTACAGGCACAGCATCCACACCGCCTCCGAGGCGCCGACGCCGACGTCCGCCAGGACGGGCACGGCGTACGCGTAGACGGTGTACCCCGCCCCCATCCCGAGCGCGGTCAGCGGCAGCACGGCGAGCACCCCCGGCCGGCGCAGCGCCGCCAGCCGCGCCCGCAGCGGCACCGGCGCCCCGCCGGGCAGCGGGGGCATGACCGCGTAGACCCCGAGCGCGCACACCGCGCAGAGCGCGGCCACCAGCCCCAGCGCCGTGCGCCAGTCCACCGCCCGCTCGACGAGCGTGCCGAGCGGCACGCCCAGCGCGGTGGCCACGGTCAGCCCGCCGATGACGACCGCCAGCGCCCGCGCCCGCCGTTCGGGCGGCGCGAGCGCGGCGGCGACGGCCCCCGCGCCGGGCGTGAACGCCGCCGCCCCCGCCGCGGCGAGGACGCGGCAGGCCATCAGGACGGCGTAGCCGGGCGCCAGCGCCGAGCCGAGGTTGGCCGCGGCGAGTACGAGCAGGGCGCCGACGAGCAGCGTGCGCCGCGGGACGCGGGCGCAGGCGGTGGCGAGTACGGGGGAGAGCGCGGCGTACGCGGCGGCGAAGACGGTGACGGACTGCCCGGCGGCGGACTCGGAGACGTCGAGCGAGCCGGCCATGGCGGGCAGGAAGCCGGCGACGACGAAGGCGTCGGTGCCGACGGCGAAGGTGCCGAGGGCCAGGACGAGGGTGGCGGAGCGCCCGCCGGTACGCGCTCCGGGCGCGGCGGCCGTCGGCTCGGCGGATCCGTGGACCGGGATATCTGACATCCCCATTCCTCTCGTGCGTCGCGTACGGGACACGGCGTGCAGGGTGGTACGGGCCCGCTCAGCCGGCCAGGCGGGCGTACTGCCGCCGCGTGCGCTCCGCGCTCGCCTTCGGGGCCGCGGCCATCAGATCGGCGACGGTCTGCCCCGCCAGCTCGCGCCGCCAGGCCAGCTCGGCGCGGCGCATCGCGGTGGCCACCCCGCACGGCCGGGCGAACTCCCGCCCCGCGCCCTGCCCGCCGTGTCCCCGCTGCCGGATCTCGGTGCAGACGAACGGTTCGAGCGGCCCCTCCAGGGCGGTCACGACGTCCATGAGCGTGATCCGCTCGGGCGCCCGCGCGAGCGAGAAGCCGCCGCGCGCGCCGGGCGTGGAGTCGAGGATCCCGGCGCGGGCGAGGGCCTGGAGGCGCTTCTTGAGGTATTCCTGCGGCAGGTCGAACCAGGCGGCCAGCCTGCGGATGGGCACCGGCCCCGCGTCCCGCAGCCACGCCAGGGTCAGGCAACTGTGCAGCCCCCACTCGACGCCTTCGCCCATGTGCATGAAGGGGATGCTACACATCCCGATGAGCACGACCTACGGCGCGTATCCCTCGAAGACCCGCTTCGCCTCGTCGTACAGGTACGGCCCCTCGCCCGGCACCTCCGCCGGCGCGCCCGCCGCGGGCCGCAGGTCCCGTAGCTGCCCGGCCGACAGCGCGTACACCACGCGCCCCAGCCCCGACCGCGACAGCGCCCCGGCGCACATCGGGCACGGCTCGCAGCTCGTGTACATCGTCGTCCGCGCCGCGGTCCCCGCGTCCAGCCGCCGCGCCGCCCACCGCGCGAGCTTCAGCTCGGGGTGCGCGGTGATGTCGTCGTCCGTGACCGCGGTGTTCCGGTCCTCCGCCAGCACGTCCCCGCCGGGCCCCACCAGCAGCGAGCCGTACGGCCCGTTCCCCTCCGCCCGCGCCTGCGCCGCCAGCTCGAAGGCCCGCCGCAGGAACCGCTCCCCGTCGCCGTCCACCGTCACCACTCCCTCCGCGTCCACCGCCGACCCAGGGGATTCAACCCGACCACGCCGCCCCGCGACACCCGCCGCGCCCGCCGTGACCAGCGCATTTCACCGGCTTTCCGCCATCGGCCGGCGCTGAAACGCCGTTGAAAGGCCGTTGAGCGCGGCGCCCCGCAATCTACGGGGCATGACGACGACCACCGACACACCCGCCATCGCGGCCACCGGGCTGCGCAAGGCGTACGACGACAAGACCGTCCTGGACGGCATCGACCTGCACGTGCCCGAAGGCACCGTCTTCTCCCTCCTCGGCCCCAACGGCGCCGGCAAGACCACCGCCGTGAAGATCCTGTCCACCCTCATCACCGCCGACGCCGGCGCCGTCCGCATCGCCGGACACGACCCGGCCACCCACCCCGACGCCGTACGCGCCGCCATCGGCGTCACCGGCCAGTTCTCCGCCGTCGACAACCTGATCACCGGCGAGGAGAACATGCTCCTCATGGCCGACCTGCACCACCTGCCGCGCCGCGAGGGCCGCCGGGTCACCGCCGAACTCCTGGAGCGCTTCGACCTCACCGACGCCGCCACCCGGCCCGCCGCCACCTACTCCGGCGGCATGCGCCGCCGCCTCGACATCGCCATGACCCTCGTCGGCAACCCGCGGATCATCTTCCTCGACGAGCCCACCACCGGCCTCGACCCCCGCTCCCGCCACAACATGTGGCAGATCATCCGCGAGCTGCTCACCGACGGAGTCACCGTCTTCCTCACCACCCAGTACCTGGAAGAGGCCGACGAACTCGCCGACCGCATCGCCGTGCTGCACGGCGGGAAGATCGCCGCGCAGGGCACCGCCGCGGAGCTGAAGCGGCTCGTCCCCGGCGGCCACGTGCGGCTGCGGTTCGAGGACCCCGGGGCGTACGAGAGGGCGGCGGGCGCGCTGCGCGAGACCGTACGCGACGACCAGGCGCTGACCCTGCAGATCCCCAGCGACGGCACCCAGCGCGAGCTGCGCGCGATCCTCGACTGGCTGGACGCCGCCGACGTCCACGCCGACACCCTCACCGTCCACACCCCCGACCTCGACGACGTCTTCTTCGCCCTGACCGCCACCCCCGGCCAGCCCGCCCGGCTCCACCAGCCCGCTCAGCCCGAGGAGACCGTCCGATGAGCACCTTCACCCTCGCCGTCCGCGACTCGTCCACCATGCTGCGCCGCAACCTGCTGCACGCCCGGCGCTACCCCTCCATGACCCTCAACCTCCTGCTCACCCCGGTCATGCTGCTCCTGCTCTTCGTCTACGTCTTCGGCGACACCATGAGCGCCGGGCTCGCCGGCGGCGCGCCGGACCGCGACGTCTACATCGCCTACGTCGTGCCCGGCCTGCTGCTCATGACCATCGGCAGCACCACGATCGGCACCGCCGTCTCCGTCGCCACCGACATGACCGAGGGCATCGTCGCCCGCTTTCGTACGATGGCGATCCACCGCGGCTCCGTGATCATCGGCCACGTCCTCGGCAGCGTCCTGCAGTGCCTGGCCAGCGTGGTCTTCGTCGGCGCCATCGCCGTCGCCATAGGCTTCCGCTCCACCGACGCGACCGTGCTGGAGTGGCTCGCCGCCTTCGGGCTGCTGATGCTCTTCGCCATGGCGCTGACCTGGGTCGCCGTGGGCATGGGGCTCGTCAGCCCGAACGCCGAGGGCGCCAGCAACAACGCCACGCCGCTGATCCTGCTGCCGCTGCTGTCCAGCGCGTTCGTGCCGCTCGACGCGATGCCGGGGTGGTTCCGGCCGATCGCCGAGTACCAGCCGTTCACGCCGGCCATCGAGACCCTGCGGGGCCTGCTGCTGGGCACGGAGATCGGCCACGACGGCTGGCTCGCGGTCGCCTGGTGCCTGGGCCTGATCGTGCTCGGCTACCTGTGGTCCAAGGCGTCGTTCAACCGCGACGCGAAGTAGCCGCGATGAGCCCGCGCGCCACCTCGCGCAGCTCGTCCCGGTCCAGGGCGGCGTACTCCGACACCGCGTCGGCGTACGCCGCCCCGTCGGCGTCCTCGGCGGTACGGCGGGCACGGTCGACGGCGAGCGTGGGGTGGAATGCCTGCGGCACGTACAGCCGCTCGGCGAGCGCCAGGAGCCGTACGGCTGAGACATCGCCCGCGGCGAGATCGCCCGCGGCGAGGCGGACGAGGCCGAGGGACAGCACGGCGGTGCCGTCGACGGAGGCTTCGGCGGGGACCTGCCCGCCGGGGCGGGAGGCGTCGGACAGGACGGTACGCATCCGGCGCTCCAGCTCCGCCACCAGCCCGGCGACGGGCTCCAGGCGGCCGGCGTAGGCGTGGGCGGCGACGGCCGCGGCGGCGATGTGCATGCCCCAGGAGTCGGCGAGGGGGTCGGGCGGCGGCATAGTCTCCGCGTCGGGCAGCGCATCGGGCAGCCTGCCGGGCGCCGCGTCGGGGGGCGCCGCGGACAGCGTGGCCGGCGGCGCGCCGACCGGGGGCGCCGCGGGCGCCGCGACCGGCGGGTACGGCGCCTCCGGCGGCCCCGCGGACCGCAGCTTCTCCACCGCCGTACGCCACCGCTTCAGCCCCAGCTCCGTCAGCCCGCGCGACAGCGCGATCTCGCCCCACGCCGCCATGTCCGCCGCGAGCAACTGCGGCTGCTCCGCCGGCGACCGGGCCTCCTCCACCCGCCGCAGCCACTCCTCCGCCTCGTCCGTCCGCCCGCGCTGGAGACACGCCAGCACCAGACCGCGGCGCAGCCCCGTCGTGGGCGACTGGTCGCTCAGGTGGGACAGGGCGTCCAGCGCCGCCATCAGGTGCCCGTACGCCTCCTCGCCCAGCCCGGCCTCCATGCACAGCTCGCTGCAGCGGGAGCCGCCGAGGAGCTTCAGCGACGGGTTGGGCACGGCGTCGACCGCGGCGAGCATCCGGCGGGCGGCGGCCAGCGCGCGCTCCGGCTCGTGGCCGTGCTCCCAGAGATAGCTGGCGACGCACTCGGCGATGCCGGAGAGCAACGGGGCGTCGCTCGCGCAGAGTTCGAGCAGCTCCTCGTAGTCGGGCGGGCGCATGTCCGGTACGGCGCACAGCACGACGGCCGTCGCGCGCAGCAGGGTGTCGGGGCCCGCGGGCGGCAGGCGCCGCAGGACGACGAGATGGCGCGGGTGGAGCGGCCCGTAGCCCATGAACGGGGCGGCGGTGCACAGGGTGCTGAGGGTGCGGACGACCTCGGTGTGGCGGGGGTCGGGGCGGTAGTGCGACAGCGGGCGGGCGGTGTCGGCGGCCAGGGTGAAGGTGCGGTGGAAGCTCGCCGAGTCGGTGGTCCAGACGCCCGCGAGGACGGCGCCGGCCGCGGCGGTGGTGGCGTGGTCGGCGCGGGCGAGGGCGTAGCGCAGGGCGAGGACGAGGTTGTCCTGCTCCGCGCGCAGACGGGGCCAGTGCCGCAGCGGCTCGGGGCCGAACAGCGCGTCGTGCTGGGCGACGCCGAAGTCCCGGGCCCAGTCCAGGAAGCGGGCGGTGACCGCCTCCTCCTCGCCGGCCGCCGCGCGCCGCGCGGCGCTGAACTCCCGCACCGTCTCCAGCATGTGGAAGCGGATCCCGGCGGCGGTGTCGGCGGCCTTCAGCAGCGACTGGTCCACCAACTGCTCCAGCAGCTCCAGCGCGTCGCCGCCGTCCACCATCCGGTGTGCCGCCTCCGCGGTGAAGCCGCCGGGGAAGACGGACAGCGCCCGCAGCGCCGCCCGGGCGTCCTCCTCCAGCAGGTTCCAGCTCCAGTCCACGACCGCGTGCAGCGTGCGATGCCGCTCGGGCGCGTCCCGCGCCCCGCCGCGCAGCAGCGCGAACCGGTCGCCCAGGCGCCGCGCGATCTCCGGTACGGACAGCACCCGCACCCGCGCCGCCGCCAGCTCCACGGCGAGCGGCAGCCCGTCGAGGTGCCGGCACAGCTCGGCGACGGCGGCGGGCGGGAGGTCCACGTCGGGGCGGGCGGCGCGGGCGCGCTGGGCGAACAGCTCGGCGGAGGTCTCCGGGGTGAGCTGGGGGAGGTGGTAGACGGCCTCGGAGCTGAGCCCGAGCGGCGCGCGGCTGGTGACGAGCACCCGCAGGTCGGCGGCGCGGGTCAGCAGGTCCCGTACGAGGTCGGCGGCGCCGCCGACCACCTGCTCGCAGTTGTCCAGGACCAGGAGCGCGGGCCGCCCGCCGAGCGCCGCCACGATGGCGGCGAGCACGTCGGCGCCGGGCGGCGCCGCACCCCCCAGCGCGGAGGCCACCTCTCCGGCGACGTCCGCGTCGGCGCGGACGCCGGCCAGCGAGACGACGTGCACGAGCTGCTGCTCCGCGCGCCGGCTGACGGCGTACGCGAGCCGCGTCTTGCCGAGGCCGCCGGGGCCGACGATCGAGGTGAGCCGCGAGGAGCGCAGCAGCGCGTCGGCGGCGGCGAGGTCGTCGTCGCGGCCGAGCAGCGGGTTCGGGTCGTGCGGCACGCCGTGCCGGACGGCGGGCGCCTCGGCCCGCAGCAGCTCCTGGTGGACCGCCCTGAGCGCCGCGCCCGGGCCGGTGCCGAGGTCGTCGCGGAGCCCGCGCCGGTACGTGTCGTAGCGGGCGAGCGCCGCCGCGGGCCCGGCCGACGCGGCCTCGGCGCGCAGCAGTTCGGCGAGCACCTCCTCGTCCCGGGGCGCCCCGGCGAGGAGCTGCGCCAGCGGCGCCGCGGCCTCCGCGCGCCGGCCCACCCGCGCGAGCGCGAGGGCCCGGGCCCGTACGAGATCGCCGTACACCGGCGCCCGCGCGGCCCGCAGCTCCGCCACCGGATCCCCCGGGACGCCTTCCGCCTCCGGCGGCGCGTCCCAGCACCCGAGGCCCTCCTCGGCGGCGGCCAGCGCGGCGGCGTGATCCCCGCCCCGTACGGCCCGCGCCGCCTCCTCGGCGCACCGCACGACGACCGCGGTGTCGACCCGCTCCGCCGCCAGCGCCAGCCGGTACCCGGTCGGGGTGCTGACGATCACGTCGGAACCGACGAGGGCGCGCGCCCGGGACACCAGGATCCGCAGCGCGTTCGCCGGATCGGCCGGCAGCTCCTCCCCCCACAGCCCGTCCACCAGCCGCCCCACGCTGCACCCGCCCCGCAGCTCCCCGGCCAGGAGGGCGAGCAGGCCGCGTACCCGGGGCGCGGTGATCTCCCGCCCGTGGAAGGCGACGCGCGAGAGGAAGGTCAGCTCGACGGGGGAGGTCACGGCGCGCGACCGGCTCCGCCGGACCCCGCCGGGGGCTCACCGAAGGGGTTGCTTTCGTGACGAAACACCCGCGCGCCTCGCGCGCCCGCCCGCCGCCCGGCCGCGTGCCCGTCCGGGCCGCCGGGCCGGTGGTTCCACCCGCGCGCGAAGTACGGGACGGTGGTGTCGCTCACGCGGCGGCTCCCTCCACGAGGAACGGATGTGCGCGCAGCCTATAGCGGGGCGGCCGGCGGGACGTCGGCCCGGGCAGGGGTCCGGTCGGGCGGACCGGACCGGGACGGCGAAGGGGAGCGGAGACGACATGGCGCAGCCGGATCCCGCCGACGAGTGGCTGGAACGGGGCAACGACGCGCTGCGGCGCGGCGATCCGGAGACCGCGGAGACGTGGTACCTGCGGGGCGTCGACCTCGGCGACGTGCGCGCGGTGGCAGCCCTGGGCGTCGTCGCGGAGCAGCGCGGGGACCTCGCGGCGGCGGAGGACCGGCTCCGTACGGCGGCGGGCTCCGGCCACGTGCCGGCGATGTTCAACCTGGGCCGGCTGCTCCGGCGCCGGGGCGACGCCGAGGAGGCGGAGACCTGGTACCGGCGCGCGGCCGAGGCCGGCCAGGAGCACGCGATGGCGAACCTCGCGGTCCTGCTGGACGGCCGCGGAGCGGAGGAGGAGGCGGAGCGCTGGTTCCGCCGGGCGGCGGAGGCGGGGGTCGCGGAGGCGATGGTCGGCCTGGGCGTCGGCCTGGCCCGCCGGGGCGAGGACGCGACGGCCGAGCAGTGGTTCCGCCGTGCGGAGGACGCGGGCGAACCGAAGGGCGCGTACAACCTCGGCCTGCTGCTGGCCCAGCGCGGCGACACCGCGGGCGCGGAGCGCTGCTGGCGTGCGGCGGGGGCGGCGGGGGAGGTGCACGCGATGTTCAACCTGGGCTTCCTGCTGATGAACCGCGACGACCTCGACGGCGCGGAGACCTGGTGGCACCGCGCCGCGACGGGCGGCCACGCGGACGCGGCGCACAACCTGGCGCGGCTGCGCGGGGAGCGTGGCGGCTGAACCGGCGTGCGCGTACGCGCACGCCGTGACGCGGGTGCGTCAGCGCGGCACGAGCCGGATCGTGGCCTCCTTGGCCTGCGGGGTCACGACGGAGCCGAAGATGTCCGCCGGATAGTGCCCGTACTTGGTCCGGTACGCCTCGTCCACCCGCGGCGTGGTCTCGCCCGGGTCCCCGACGTCGACGAAGGCGACGTCCTTGTCGACGCCCCCGGCCCGGATACGCCCCGCCAACCGCGCCCGCGTCCCGCGGAACCACGGCCCCTGCGACCCCTTCACGGACCGGACGTAGACGTCGTCCCCGTCGCGTACGACCCACATGGTGACCGGATCACGCAGACTGCCGTCACCGCGCTGCGACTGAAGGTTCAGCTCCTCCGCGGTGCCGATCCGGTCAAGCTCGTCGGCTGTCCATGCCGCCATACCTGATCCTCCGCTCACGTACCCCGAGCACGTCCGTACAGTGCGGAATCTAGACGAGAGAAACAATCCCCGCATTTTGGTTCAAGCCGCCCGGTCAACTCGTGTGGCGAGCCGCGAGGTGGTCCTGAAGCATCGCGTGCCGGAACCACCAGGGCGGAGAGGGCTATCGCGTTCACGGGCCCCGAGCCATCGATCGCGCACGATTTCCGGCAACGCCAGGCGGAGATTCCACCATCCGAGGTCGTACGCGTCCTCGGCGGGTGCGGAGACCCGGCAGCGGATCCTGACCGGATCCTGACAGGGCACTGGCAGGCTCCCCGCTGACCGTGATCTCCGGAAGGAAGCCGACATCATGACCGAACATCCGACATCGTCTCGCCGAACCGTTCTCGCCGCGCTGGGAGCCGCCCCGTTGGCCGCCGGTGGCGTGCTGGGGACGGCCGGCACATCCCACGCCGACGGCTCGTCCGGATTCGGCCGGGTACCCGGCACCTTGCGGCCCGGCGGTGAACTCGACCGGTACATCGCCCAGATGGCCGCCGAGGACAGGTTCTCCGGCACCGTTCTGCTGACCCACCGGAACAGGCCGGTACTGTCCCGCTCGCACGGCTGGGCCGACAGGGCACGGCGGATCGCCAACGGGCCGGAGACCAGGTTCGTGGTCGGATCGATCGCCAAGACGTTCACCGCCGTCGCGATCGCCCAGCTCGCCGCGCGGGGCGAGGTGGCCTACGGCGGCACGGTCGGTGCCTACCTCGACGGTTTCCCGGCCGAGATCGCACAGCACGTCACGGTCCACCAGATGCTCACCCACACCTCCGGCCTCGGCGACTTCTACAGTGCGGAGTTCGTCGAGCAGGCGAAGAACTGGGACACCGTCGAGGAGTTCTGGGACGGCCTCATGGCGGTCATGCGCACCCTGAAGCTGGAGTTCACGCCGGGCACCAGGACGGACTACAGCAACGCGGGGTTCATCATTCTCGGCGGGATCGTGGCGCAGATGGCGGGGTCCTACTACGACCACATGCGCAGTCGCCTCTTCACGCCGGCAGGCATGGACAGCAGCGACTTCTCCACCAAACCCGAGGTACTCGCCGACCGGCGCGTCGCCCACCCCTACGCCCTGCAGGACGGTGAACACGTCGACATCATCGACAGCGACCTCCTGATCGGCACGCCAGCGGGCGGCGCCTACGCCAGCGCACCGGACATGGTCCGCTTCGCGCACGCCTTCCAGGACGGCGCCACGCTCCTCGACCGCGCCGGCGCCCAGCTCGTCGCCAGCCCGAAGCTGCCGCCGTCCACGGACAACGACAGGTTCGCCGCCTACGGGTTGACCGCCCACCTCACCAACGGCCAGTGGTCCTACGCGAAGAACGGCGGCTTCCAGGGGGCGAGCAACAACATCGAGTGGTTCCCCGAGTCCGGCTGGGTCGCCGCGGTGCTCTGCAACTACGCCGACTCGGCAGAACCCGTCAGCGACAAGGCCCGGGAACTCATCGCGGATGCACGGTGACACCACGGTGAGAACTCCGAGCCCGTGCTCTGTCGGGCGCTTTCGAAGGGCTCCGCCCTCGATCACCCCGTAGGGGATTCGCCCGACCCGGGACGGCCTTCGGCTCCGCGACGCGGCGGTCGCGCTCAGTCGGCCGGGGCGGTCATCCGGCGGGTTGACCCCGGCGGTGGGCCTGCCGCGTGCCTGGTGTCGGGCATTCGGGTGGACCTTTCGCGGGGAGCCGGATGGTGAACGTCGAGCCGGCGCCGGGGGCGCTGGTGACCTCGATGTGGCCGTGGTGGGCCTCGACGAGGTGTGTGGCGATGGCGAGGCCGAGGCCGGCGCCGCCGGTGCTTCGGCTGCGGGCGGGGTCGGCGCGGTAGAGCCGGTCGAAGACGTGGGGCAGGTGTTCGGGGGCGATGCCGGAGCCCGTGTCGGCGACGGTGAGTGTGACCGTGTCCCCGCGCTCGTCGTCCTCGTACCCGTCCACTGTGACCTCCACCGATCCGCCCTGTGTATGGCGGACCGCGTTGGACACGAGGTTGCCGAGCGCCTGGCGCAACCGGACCGGGTCGGCGCGTACGGTGACGGGCCCGCTCGCGGTGAGGCGCAGATCCACCCCCGACGCCTGGGCGCCGGCGCGGTGTGCGGCGACGGCCTGCTCGGCGAGGTCGGTCGCGTCGGTCTCCTCGGGGTGGATGCGCAGCATGCCGGCGTCGGCGAGGGCGAGGTCCTGGAGGTCCGCGACGAGCCGTTCGAGCAGAGAGGACTCCTCGACGAGCGAGTGGATGAGGTCGGGGTCGAGCGGGAGAACGCCGTCCTGGGCCGCTTCGAGGTAGCTGCGGACGTTCGCGAGCGGAGTACGCAGTTCGTGGGCGACGTCGCCGACCATCGCCCTGTGTTGCCGGTTGGCGGTGTCGATCGAGGCGGCCATGGTGTTGAAGGCGTCCGTGAGCCGGGTGATCTCGTCGTTGCCGCGGACCGGTGGGACTCGGGCGGTGTGATCGCCCGCCGCCATCCGGCGGACGGCACGGGTCAGCGTACGGACCGGGCGGACCAGGCGCCGGCCGGCCAGCGCCGTGCTGACGGCGGTGACGAGCAGCACCACGGCCGCGGTCGTGACGGTCCGCCACCGGCCTTCCCGGGAGAACGGATCGAACCGGTCGCTCTCGCCGAGGTACAGGTCGGCCGGCGCGGCGACGTAGGGCCGCTTCGCCTCGACCTGCGCGGTGTCCACACACTGTGTCCACCCCGGGCTCTTCGTGGTGGCGGGCTGGACGGCGCCGTCCCTGACCACGTACGCGAGGCCGCGCTCGTCGAGGCAGGCGGTAGTGTGCTCGACGATCTCGGCCTGGAGGCGGCGACTGGCCGCGGACGGCGCGAGAAGCGCCGCGGGGACGCACGGGCTCACCGACGGCCGAGCTCCCGCATCGACCGAGCCGGGCCCGGCCGTACCCTCGGCTCGGTGGCGGGTGCGCTCAGGTCTGTTTGCGGTGCCGCTCCGGCCGGTCCGGCGCGCGCAGTCCGCCGCCTGCTCGACGAGGGTCTGCCGCTGCCGCCGTTCCGCCTCGGTGAGCTGCCAGCCGTGGAAACCGAGTTCTCTTCCGGGGGCCCGGGCGACCAGGGTGGGCACCGGGGTGATGTCCGGGGTGGGCGGGTAGGACGCGTCGATCCGGGCCGCGGGTGCCGGTGGCAGCCCGGTGCGCCGGTCGCCGAGGAGCAGCGCCGAGTCCGCGATCGTCGTGCCGTCCGGATCGGTGAGGGCGATGCGCCGGCCGGTGTCCGTCGCGAGGTCGCGCACGAGGGACTCGACGCCGTGCCAGCGGGGGTGCTCGTCGGCGTACGTGTACAGCGCGTCGAGAATGTCGCCATCGGTGGCCGGCAGAGGAGCGTCGCCGGCCGGGGCGTCGCGCGGCTGACCGCTCGTGCCGTGGGCGGCGAGCAGCGCGGTGGCGGCACCCCCGAGTGCCGCGACCGCGAGCGAGAGCCCGACCAGCCTCAGCAGCAGACTGCGCTGTTTTCTACGGCGCATCGCCGGCCTCGCCGTCTGGCGGTTCGGCGAGCTTGTAGCCGATGCCGTACACGGTGAGCAGATACCGCGGCCGGGTGGGCGTCGGCTCGATCTTGCGGCGCAGGTTCAGTACGTGCATGTCGATGGTGCGGCCGGTCACCTCGCGGTCGAACGCGCCGACGCGCTCCAGCAGCAGCTCCCGGGTGAACGCCCGCCCTGGCGCGGCGGCCAGACAGACGAGCAGGGTGAACTCGGCCGGCGTGGTACGCACCGGCACACCGTCGACTTCGACCTGGTGTCGCACGGTGTCGACGACCAGACCGCCGACCCGGTACTGCTGCGGTTCGGCAGGGGCGGCTCGGGCGGTGCGGCGCAGCACCGCCTGGATCCGGGCGAGTAACTCGCGCGGCCGGTACGGCTTGGTGAGGTAGTCGTCCGCGCCCGTCCGCAGGCCCTGCAGCAGGTCGTCCTCACTGGCGCGCGCCGTGACCATGATGATCGGAACGTCCTGTTCGGACCGCAGTGTCCGGCACACGTCCAGACCGCCGATCGTGGGGAGCATCAGGTCAAGCACCAGCAGGTCCGGCGAACATCGCCGGGCGCGGTCGAGGGCGGCCCGGCCGTCGTGCACGACGGTGGTCTCGTGCCCATCGCGTTCGAGATAGCGGCGGATCAGGTCCGCCTGTCTGCGATCGTCCTCGGCGACCAGAATGCGAGCTGGCATAGCGGTGAGTCTCACGCACGTACCTGAAGCGGCCATGAGAACGACGCACCGCCGACGATCTCGACCAGATCGTGAACCGCCCTGCCCTCGACGCTGCCGCCCGCGACCGCGGCCTCACAGATGCCGAGGCGGCCGTCGCGGCCGCCCGCGCCTTCTACCGCCACATGTCGGGCGCCGTTGCCGACTCGGCCCGCGTCAGGGAGCAGCACACGGTCTGACACGGCCCACGGGCCCGGCGCGATCGGGACGCCTGATGAAGGCAGGCCCGGCGGCAATCGTTTGCGGTCGGGCTGGCGGGAGAGGTGTGGTTGCGTCGACCGGCCGATACGGCACGGAGAGGCGGCTGGTCAGGACCCGGAACCGGGTGAGACACAGTGGGGCAATCCGGGGTGAATCTCTGTCGCCCGGGGGAGTGGCATGCGAAAGGGCCCGCGGCAGCGTTTATGCTGGTCGCGGGCCCTTTTCGTGGTGGTGGCGGCGCCAGGATTCGAACCTGGGAAGGCTGAGCCGGCAGATTTACAGTCTGCTCCCTTTGGCCACTCGGGCACACCGCCAAGGGATGTCGCCTGGTCCGGCCGCGGGGGCTGCCCGGCAACGTCGTAAACCATACCCGATGGCCGGGGGTGGTCCGCCACTCGGTTGTGGGGCTCGTGGGCCGGGTGGGGTGGCTAGGCTGGGCTACGGCCCCGGGGATCGGGGTGCGGTATCAGGGAACCAGTGCACGAGGAGCACACCGAAGATGGCCGACTCCAGTTTCGACATCGTCTCGAAGGTCGATCGGCAGGAGGTCGACAACGCTCTCAACCAGGCCGCCAAGGAGATCTCGCAGCGCTACGACTTCAAGGGCGTCGGCGCCGCCATCGCCTGGTCGGGGGAGCGGATCGAGATCCGGGCCAACGCCGAGGAGCGGGCCAAGGCCGTGCTGGACATCTTCCAGACCAAGCTGGTCAAGCGGGGGATCTCGCTGAAGGCCCTGGAGTCGGGGGAGCCGCAGGCGTCCGGGAAGGAGTACAAGCTGTACTCCACCGTCAAGGAGGGCATCTCCCAGGACGACGCCAAGAAGCTGGCGAAGATCGTCCGCGACGAGGGGCCCAAGGGGGTCAAGGCGCAGGTGCAGGGGGACGAGTTGCGGGTGTCCTCCAAGAGCCGGGACTCCCTGCAGGAGGTCATCACCCTCCTCAAGGGCAAGGACCTCGACTTCGCCGTCCAGTTCGTCAACTACCGGTAGGTCTCCCCCCTGACCTGGGTCAGTGGCTGCTGAGTCTGTACGCTCTTCCGCCCCGTAGCGCATGCGCTACGGGGCGTCGGCGTTGGCCGGGGCCGTTGGGCTCAGAGTTCGGTCCAGGTGAAGGCGACCTCGTCGCCCGGGTTGATGCGGAACTGGCAGCCGCCGACGGGGGTGGACGTGCCGTTGACGCTGATGTTCCAGTACGCGGTGGCGTCGCCCGTGTGGCCGGCGATGGTGCTGACGAAGTAGTCCTCGAAGGAGGGGTACCAGGTGCCGTCCCAGGTGAAGTTCTGCTGCTGGGCGGCGTCGTCGAGGGCCGCGGTGGGGGTGGCGCCTGGGGTGGGGTTGGCGCCGTTGTTGGTGCCGTCGCACTTGTGGGTGCCGCCGGAGGCGGTGGTGACGTCGTGGCCCGTGGTGCTGATGGAGCCGTCGAAGACGGTGCTCGTGGGGCCCTGGACGGTGAGGGTCACGGTGATCGGGGCGTTGGCCCGAGGGGCGGGTGCGGTTGCGGTCGCGGCGGGGGCCGCGGCGCCCAGGGCGAGGCCGAGGGCGGCGGTCAGGACGGCGCAGCGGCGGAGCAGGGCATGGCGCATGGCGGGGTCTCCTTCGTTGGCGGGAGTTGCCGTACGCCGCCCCCGGCAGGGCGCCGGGAGCGGGGCGGTGCGGTGGAAGTGCCGTACGCCGCTCCCGGCACGGTGCCGGGAGCGGGTGGTCGCGCGTGCGGTGTGGCTCAGGGGTGGGTGCGGCGGGGGCGGGTGAGGACTACGGCGATGCTGCCTGCCGCGAGCAGGGCTGCCGCGCCGGCCGCCAGGAGCAGGGCCGGGGTGCCGGTGGAGGCCAGGCCGCCGCCGGTGCCGCCTACGGAGTCGGGGGTGTGGCCCGTAGCGCCCGACGAGCCGCCGGTGGCGGTTCCCGTGGCGTCCCCCGAGGAGCCGGACGCGCCGGACGTACCGGAGGAGCCCGTCGCGCCTGAGCCGCCCGACCCGGACGAGCCGCCGGAGTCCGACCCGCCGCCGGTCGTCCCCGTGCTTCCGCCCGCGTCCGTGCCCCCGTCCGTGCCCCCGTCCGTGCCGCCCGCGTCGCCGCCGCCGGTGCCGCCGCCGTCCGAACCGCCGCCCGGCGGGGAGCAGTCGATCGCCGGCAGCCCCGGCGTCGCGGCCGTGCCGTCGAGCTCCGTCAGGGACTTCCCGGCCAGCGCCGGTACCGCCTGGGCCGTGGCCCGCAGCGCGGTGCCGTCGGCGACGGGCTCGGCGTAGCCGACCGCGCCGCGGTCGGCGGCCGGGGCGTCGCAGCCGACCTGGCGGGACTTCAGCCACGCGACGCCCTCCGCCGCCGCCTCCGTACGGCCGCCCGCGGCGAGGGCCTGGACGTCCAGGGCGGTGGAGTTGGAGTTGCCGGGCGGGGTGCCGAAGCCGTTGTCGCGGAAGCTGCCGTCGTCGAGTTGCTGGGCCTCCAGCCAGTCCAGCGCCGGCTCGGCGTCGGCCGTACGGCCCGCGCCCAGCAGCGCCTGTACGGCCAGGCCCGTGGAGTCGGTGTGCGACTTGCACCGCGTCGGGTCCGGGCGGAACACCAGCGGGTAGCCGCCGTCCGCGCACCGGGAGGCGGCGAGGAAGTCGACCGCCTTGTCCGGCAGGTCGCCGGTACGGGCCAGGGCGAGGACCGCCAGCGACTGGGTGAACTGGTTCGACATGTCGCCGCTCGGGGCGGCGTCGGTGAAGCGCCCGTCCGCCTGCATCCGGCCGACCAGCTTCCCGGTGAGGTCGAGCCCGCCGAAGTCGCCGGGGTCGCGGCCCTGGACGTCGGCCACGAGCGCGAGTTTGGCCGCGCCGCCGGCGAAGACCGTGCCCGGGCCGCCGCGTTCGACGTACGCCTCGACGTCGTCCTCCAGCCAGTCGGTGGCCTTGTCCGCCGTCGTGCCCCCCGTGCCGGTCGCCGCCAGGGCGAGGACGACGTCGGCGGTCAGGCCGTGGTCGCCGGAGGCGTGCGTGCCGTCGGTGAGTTTGCCGGCCATCCAGGTGGCGGCGGCCTTCGCCGGCGAGGCGAGTGCGGTGGGGGCGAGTGCGGGGGTGGAGGGTGGGGCGTCCGACGGGGTGGAGTCCGCGCGTGCGCCCGCGGGCGCCGCCAGGAGTGCCGCCAGGAGGAGGGAACCGGCCACCGCCAGCGCGGGCAGCGCCCCTGCCGGCAGCCCGGCCGCCGGCCGTCTGGCCGCCGGCAGCCCCGCCCGTCTCTCCCGTCTCGCCCGTCTCGTCCCTCTCGCGCGGTCCCTCACGAGGTGCCTTCCTTCCCCGGCCGGCACCCGGGCCCGCAGCACCGCCGCCGATACGAAGACCCCCGGCATCCGTAGGGATGCGGCAGGGGCCGGGAGTGCCGGGCGGCGACTCGGGGCTCCACGCTGCGGACCGTGACAGTGAGAAGCAGTGCACGCGCGCGGTGGGCGGTCCGGCTCGCGGCAGTGCGGGCAAGTGCCCCGCTGCCGCTCACGGTTGCAGGTCAGCGCCGGTCTCTCACCGGCTTTCCCCAGTCGCGAACGCCTTCAGTTGTCGGTCCGCCGGGCGGGCGGACCGCGCGTAGTCTACGAGCCCGTACGCCGACGCCGCCAGACCGCCCGCCCACGCTCGTCCGCCTACGCTTCTCCGCATGCGCATCGTCTCGCTGCTGCCCGCCGCCACCGACATCGTCGCCGAACTCGGCCTGGCCGGTGCCCTCGTGGGCCGTACGCACGAATGCGACTGGCCGCCCGAGGCCGTCGCCGGCGTCCCCGTCGTCACCGCCGCCGGCTTCGACGCCGACGCGATGAGCAGCCGGGAGATCTCCACCGCCGTCGGCGGGGCCGCACACCGGGGCTCGTCCCTGTACACCCTGGACACCGACGCGCTGGCCGCCCTCGCCCCCGAGGTGGTGCTCACCCAGGACCTGTGCGACGTGTGCGCCGTGTCGTACGAGGCCGTGTCGCGGACGGTGCGGATGCTGGCCGGCGCGGGACCGCGGGTGCTCAGCCTGGAGCCGCACACCCTGGACGACGTGCTGGACTGCCTCCTGCGCGTCGGGGAGACCCTCGGCGCACGGGACGTCGCCGAGCGGCGGTGCGCGGAGCTGCGGGCCCGGCTGGCGGACGTCGAGCGGCTGACCACGGCCGCCCGGGGCCACACGCGCCCCCGCGTGGCGGCGATCGAGTGGCTCGACCCGCTGTGGCCCGCCGGCCACTGGGTGCCGGAGCAGATCCGCCACGCGGGCGGCGAGCCCCTGCTGGCGGCGGCGGGCGAGCACACGAAGCCCATGGAGTGGGAGGCGCTACGGGCCGCCCGCCCGGACGTCCTCCTCCTGCTGCCCTGCGGCTTCCCGCCCGCGCGCACAATGCGCGAGTGGGAAGCCGCACTCACCGGCCTGCCCGGCTGGCACGACCTGCCCGCCGTACGCGCGGGCGAGGTCTGGGTGCTCGACGGCCCCGCGTACTTCAACCGCCCCGGGCCACGCGTCGTACGCGGAGCGGAGGTACTGGCGCACGTCCTGCACGGGGTGACGGCGGGAGAGCCGGTCGGCCGGGCCGAGGCACGGCGGGTGACGACGGCCGCGTGACCCCGCAGGGCGGCGGGATCCACGCCCGACAGGGCCGACCCCGCGCCCCGTTGTGCGCCGTACCGCGCTGCTCGGGGCCGGTGCTATGCTCCGTCCGTTCGAATACTGACAACTTCATACATGCCGCCCGCGTCGGGGAAGCCGGTCGAAGTCCGGCACTGTCGCGCAACCGTAGGTCACCGAGGTGACAAGTCGGGTCCACCACACGGGCGGTGATGTCGAACCACTGTCGCGAATGTGCAGGGGTGACGTCGGGTGCCGCAAACGGTGTGCTCCCCTCCGCTCGCTCCGGACTGGGGGTGGCGCAGCGTGCGTCCGTCGTCTGACCGGCCGGTACGCACCCGCGTGCGCGCCGCCGCCGGCGCGCTCTGCGCCGTACTCACCGCCGGAACGCTCGCCGTCGGCGTCCCGCCGCCGCCCGCGCGGGCCGACGCCGCCGCCGATCTCGCCGCGGCCCGCTCCGCCTCCCGCTGGCTGGAGGCGCAGCTCGCCGACGACGGCACGATCCGCAACCCGCTGGGCGGGGCCCTCCCCGACCACGGCCTGATGATCGACGTCCTCTTCGCGCTGCACGCCTCCGGCGACGGCGAGCTGGCCGAGCCCGTCGCCGCGTACCTGGACGAGGGCAAGCACGCGAGCGACTACTTCACCTGGGACGGCCTGGTGCCCGACCAGGGCTACGACGCCGTGATCACCGGCGGCGCCGCGGCCAAGACCCTCGTCGCCGCCGAGGTGTCGGGCCGCGACCCGCGGGACTTCGGCGGCTACGACATGGTCGCCGAGACCCAGGGCGCCATCATGCGCTCGGGCCCGGACAAGGGCCGGGTCAGCGACTACTCCAAGGACCCCGACCTCGCCGACTTCGTCAGCAACAACGCCAACATGTTCGGGCAGGCCCTCGCCGTCATCGGTCTCGCGGGGGTGGACGAGAACGACCGGCTCGCCCTCGACACCCTGCTCGCGCAGCAGTGTTCCGAGGGGTACTTCCGGATCTTCTTCGGCTACGTCCCCACCGACGAGACGGGCGACCACGTCACCGAGGACGGCCGGAAGCTCTCGACGTGCGACGAGGGCAAGGAGTTCGGGCAGTCCGCGCCCGACGGGGACGCCACCGGGCTGGCGCTGTCCGCCCTGCTCGCCGCCCGGGAGGCCGGCGCCACCGGGCTCGAAGGACCCATCGGCCGTACGGTCGCGTGGCTGAAGGGCCGTCAGGACGCGGGCGGCGGCTGGGGCGGCGGCGTGAGCACCGAGGCGCCGAACACCAACAGCACGGGGCTGATCGTGCAGGCCCTCGCCGAGGCCGGGGGCGCCGGCGCCGCGGTCGGGAAGGGCGCGGCCTACCTCGCGTCCGCGCAGGCCACGGAGGCGGACGCGGGCGGGGTGCTGGGTGAGCACGTGGGGGCCATCGCGTACACGCCGGCCGAGTACGAGGCGGCGCGTACCGGCGGCATCGTCGGCCTCGACACGTGGGTACGAGCCAGCGCGCAGGCGTCGCTGGGGCTGGCGCGGACCGGGTTCTACGAGCTGACGCAGGGCGACTCCCCGCCGGGCGGCGGGGACCCCCACGAGCCGAACGAGCCCGGGAACCCGAACGAGCCGGGCGGGCCGAACGGGCCGGGCGGGCCGGGCGGCTCCGACGACCCGCCGGCCGGGGGCGGCGGAACCCCCGGCGGCAAGGGTGGCACCGGCGGCGGCTCCGGCGGCCCCGGCGCCTCCGGCGACCGCGGCGCCCCGGACCGCGACGGCGACCCCGACACCGGCCGCCCCGCACCGCCCCCCGGCTCCACCGGCGGCACCCCCGTGGAACCGGCCGCCGACAGCTCCCGGCCCGCCCCCGACACCCCCGCCGGGCGGCTCGGCCGTTACCTGGCCGACCGCCTCGTCGACGGCGACCACGTCGAAGTCACCCAGGACGGCCGCCGGTTCGTGGACTACGACGCCACCGCGGACCTGGTCCTGGCCCTGCTGGTGCTCGGCGAGCAGCCGGAGGCGGCGGCGCGGGCGGCGCGCTTCCTGCTCGCCGGGGACTCCGTCGCGGCGTACGCCCACGGCGTTCCGTACGAGGACGGTCCCGCCGCCTACGCCGAGCCGCTGGCCAAACTGCGCGTCGTCGCGGGCTTCCGCCTGGGCGGGACGGACGCTCCGGCCGGTGCTCCGACGGACGCCGCCGCGACCGCCGGCCGGCTCGACGCCGACCTGGCGGAGCTGCGGACGGACGAGGGCCGGTTCGCCGACACCGGCGTGCACGGCGACAAGAGCGGGTCGACGCAGCGCCACGCGTGGGCGGCCGTGGCGACCGCCGCGGACCCGGACTCGGCCGCGGCGGCCGGGGCCGCGCTGGACGTGCTGGCGGAACACCAGTGCGCGGACGGGACCTTCCCCGAGGCGATGCTGCCGGGCGAGGACGACTGCGCGTCGGGCGACCTGGCGGCCACGGCCGCGGCGACGGTGGCGCTGAACGCGCGGGCGTCGAATACGGCCGGGCAGCCGGCGGCGGACCGGGCAGACGGGGCACAGAGCACGGCGGCGCCGGACGGCGGCGACGGTGCCGCGGCGTCCGGCGCCGGTTCCGGCGGCGGCGCACCCGGCGAGGGCCCGGCCGATGGCAGCACCCCCGGCGGCGGCGCGCCCGGCGCCGCCTCCGTACCCGACGACTGGTCCCCCCAGCGCCTCGACGCCCTCACCGCCGCCGCCACCGCCCTGAACACCGCCCCCGGCGACAACGGCCTCGTCCGCAAGGACACCGACCCCGACAGCGCCCCCGACGTCGTCCTCAGCGCCCTCGTCGCCGGCGGCCGGCAGGCGGCCGGCCTCGACGCCACCGCCACCGCCCGCGCCCTCGGCGCGATGCTGCGCGCCGACGGCGGCATGGCCGCCGCCCCCGGCGAGCGGCGCAGCGACCCGCGGACCAGCGCCGCCGTCGCCCCCGGGGTGGCCGGCGCCTCCTGGACCAGCGCGCCCGGCTCGCCCGTCGCCCCCGCCGTGACGCTGCCGGCCGCCGCCGCGCTCGCCGAGAAGGCCGCGGCCGACGAGCGGGCACAGGGGCACGGGGGCGACGACGGCCTGCCCGGCTGGGCCCTGGCCGCGCTCGTCACCGCCGCTGCCCTGGGCACGGCCGCCGCCGCGTACGTCGTCGTACGCCACCTCAACCGCATCCGTACCCGCAGGAACGACAGCCGTAAGGCGGTGACCGCATGACGCACTCCCGCACGCCCGTTCCGCCCTCACCTCGTACGCCCCCGGGCCCGGCACCCGCGTACGCCGGACCGCGGCGCCACCGCGTCCCCCGCGTGCTCGCGGCCACCGCCCTGACCGCCGCCGCGCTCGCCGCCGCCCCCGGCGGCGCGCACGCGGTCGACCAGAGCAAGGGCCACGCGGGGTTCTGCAAGAACTCCACCGGCGTCACGGTCGTCGTCGACTTCCAGGACCTCGGCGGCACCACCATCGTCCGCTGCTACCCGGGCAGCGCCCCGGGGACCGGGCTCGACGCGCTGAAGGGCGCCGGCTTCCAGATCGAGGGCGTGCAGCGCTGGGGCGAGTCGTTCATCTGCCGGGTCGAGAACCGCCCGTCGGCGACCGAGGGGATCCCGGTCCGGGGCAACGAGGGCTACCGCGAGCGCTGCATCGACACCCCGCCCGCCGCGGCCTACTGGTCGTACTGGCACGCGGGCAACAACTGCGCCTGGGAGTACAGCCAGTGGGGGGTGAAGAACCGCGACTTCGTCCCCGGCGGGTTCGAAGGCTGGTCCTTCTCCCTCAACGCCTCCGCCGACTCCAACCCCGAGCCGCGCATCGCCGCCGTCCGCCCCGGCACCGGCAACCGCCCCTGCAACGCCCCCGACGAGCCGCCCCCGAAGTCGAACAACCCCGGTGAGCAGCAGCCCGGCCTCGGCGGCGGGTCAGGCGGCTCCGGCGGCTCCGCGGCGGACGGCGGCGCGAGCGGCGGCGGCACGGACGGCGGTACGGGCGGCGCCACCGGCGGCGGTACGGACCCGGGCGGCGCGGGCGCCCCCGGCGGCTCCGCCGAAGACCCCGGCGGCACGGGCGACGGCACCGGAGCCCGTGACGAGAACGGCAAGGCGCTCCCTCCGCCCCGCCCCCGCGACGGCGCCGGCCCCTCGGCAGAAGACGGCACCGCCCGCGACCCCGGCGACAACGTGAAGTTCACCGGCGGCGAGGACGCCCGCGACGTCACCGAGGCGATCCGCGAGGAGTCCGGCGCCAGCGACCTCGCACCCTGGGCTGCGGCCGGGGCGCTCGTGGTCCTGGCGGCGGCGACGTGGGTCACCGCCAGGCGCCGCCGGCGGGCACGGGAAGGGTGAGCCGCCGGGGCGTGCTCGGCACGTACTTCCTCCCCCGCGACCTGCACCCGGCCGCCTGGTGGATCTGGGCGCTGGGGCTGGCCGTGGCGGCGAGCCGGACGACGAACCCGTGGCTCCTGCTGACCGTCGTCGCGGTCGCCTGCCACGTGGTCGTCGCCCGCCGTTCCGACGCGCCCTGGGCCATGGCGTTCCGGCTCTACCTGTGGCTCGGCGCCCTCATCTTGCTCATCCGGGTCTTCTTCCGCTTCGTCTTCGGCGGCGGTGAGGGCTCGACGATCCTGGTGCGGCTGCCGGAGATCCCGCTGCCGGCGTGGGCCGCCGGCATCCGGCTCTTCGGCGACGTCTCCGCCGAGTCGCTGCTCGGCGGGCTCTACGACGGGCTGCGGCTGGCCACGATGATCGTCTGCGTCGGCGCGGCCAACGCACTGGCCAATCCGAAGCGGCTGCTGAAGGCGATGCCGTCGGCGCTGTACGAGGTCGGCACCGCCGTCGTCATCGCGCTGTCCGTCTTCCCGCAACTGGCCGAGAGCGCGCTGCGGGTGCGGCGGGCGCGCAAGCTGCGCGGCGGCAGCGCCGACGGACGTATCCGCGCGCTGCGCGCGATCGTCATCCCGGTCCTCGCCGACGCGCTCGACCGCTCGCTGCTGCTGGCGGCGTCGATGGACTCGCGGGGCTACGGCCGCGCCGGCCGGGCCGCCGCACGGGCCCGGCTGCTCACCGGCACGCTGATGATCGTCGGCCTGCTCGGGGTGTGCGTCGGGGTCTACGCCACCCTCGACGGCACCACGCCGCGCTACCTCGCGGGGCCGCTGCTGCTGCCCAGCGCCGCCGTCGCGCTCGTCGGCTTCCGGCTGGCCGGGGCCCGGGTCCAGCGCACCCGGTACCGGCCGGACCGGTGGCGGCTGCCCGAGCTGGTCGTCGCCGGCAGCGGCGCCGGCGTCGCCGCGGTGCTCTGGACCACCTCCAGCGTCGACCCGCTGAACCTCAACCCGTCCCTGACCACCCTGTCCTGGCCGATGCTCTCCTGGGCGCCGCTGGCGGGGGTGCTGCTCGGCGTGCTGCCGGCGTTCCTCTCACCGCCGCCGGAGTCCCCGCACGGCGGTGCGCCGGCGGCGGACACCGACGACCCCGACGACCCGGCCGACACCGAAGACCCGGACGCAGCCGACCCAGCCGACCCTCCAGGCCACCACCGCAAAGAGGTACCCGCGTGATCGAGCTGGCAGACGTCGCCTTCTGGTACCACGGCCGCGACGAGGCCGTGGTCGCCGACGTCACCCTGTCGATCGGCGAAGGGGAGCTGGTGCTCGTCGCCGGCCGCACCGGAGCCGGCAAGTCGACCCTCCTGGGCACCCTCAACGGCCTCGTGCCGCACTTCACCGGCGGTCACCTCGAAGGCACCGTGTCCGTCGCCGGGGTGAGCACCCGCGCCCGCCCGCCGCGTGAGTTCGCGCACCTCGTCGGCGTGGTGGGGCAGGACCCGCTGGCCGGGTTCGTCACCGACATCGTGGAGGAGGAGCTGGCGTACGGCATGGAGCAACTCGGCCTGGCGCCCCAGGTGATGCGCCGCCGGGTGGAGGAGACCCTGGACCTCCTCGGCATCGCCGACCTCCGGCGCCGCGCGCTGCGCACGCTCTCCGGCGGGCAGCAGCAGCGCGTCGCCCTCGGCTCCGTGCTCACCACCCACCCCCACGTCCTCGTCCTCGACGAACCCACCTCCGCGCTCGACCCGACCGCCGCCGAGGACGTGCTCGCCACCCTCGCCCGCCTGGTGCAGGACCTCGGCACCACGGTCGTGATGGCCGAGCACCGCATGGAGCGCGTCATCCCCTTCGCGGACCGCATGCTGTACGTGCCGGGCGACGGCACCGTACGCGACGGCACCCCCGCCGCGGTGCTGCGTGAGGTGCCGATCGCCCCGCCCATCGTGGCCCTCGGCCGGCTGGCGGGCTGGGAGCCGCTGCCGCTGTCCGTACGCGACGCCCGCCGGTTGGCGGCGCCGCTGCGGGCCGGCCTGACCGAGGCCCCGCCCCCGGCCCGTACCGCCGGCACACCCGCAGAACCGCCGCTCCTCACCGGCACCGGCGTCGTCGTCCGCTACGGCCGGACCGTCGCCGTACGCGGCGTCGGGCTCGACCTCCACCCCGGGCGCGTCGTCGCGCTCATGGGCCGCAACGGCTCCGGCAAGTCCTCCCTGCTGTGGGCGCTGCAGGGCTCCGGGCCGCGGCAGGGCGGCAGCGTGGACGTCGCCGGCGTCGACCCGGCCGCGCTGCCCGCCGCCAAGGCCCGCAAGACCGTCGGGCTGGTGCCGCAGACCGCCGGCGACCTGCTGTTCCTGGAGACCGTCGGGCAGGAGTGCGCCGCCGCCGACTCCGAGTCCGACGCCCCGGCCGGCACCTGCCGCGCGCTGCTGGACAGGATCGCGCCCGGCGTCGAGGACACCGCGCACCCGCGCGACCTCTCCGAGGGCCAGCGCCTCGCCCTCGTCCTCGCCGTCCAACTGTCCGCCGCCCCGCCCGTGATGCTTCTCGACGAGCCGACCCGCGGCCTCGACTACACCGCCAAGGCCGCACTCGGCCGCACCGTCGCGGCGCTCGCGGGCGAGGGCCGGGCGGTGGTCGTCGCCACCCACGACGTGGAGTTCGTCGCCACCGTCGCCGACCGGGTCGTGGTCATGGCCGAGGGCGAGATCGTCTCCGACGGGCCGGCCGCCGAAGTCCTCGGCGGATCCCCCGCGTTCGCCCCGCAGGTGGCGAAGATCCTCGGCCCGGACTGGCTCACGGTCGCCGACGTACGGGCCGCGCTGCCGGGCGGCGTCCGGTGAGCGGGCCGGTGAGCGGGCCGCGGAAGGAGCAGGGGAACGAGCAGGGGAACGAGCGGGGCGCCGGCCCGTACCTGCGCCGCTGGGACCGCGCGGACCAGGCGATCCGGGTGGGCCCGCGCTCGGCGGTGACGCTGGGGCTGGCGTCGCTCGCGGGGCTGATGATGTTCGTGTGGCCGCTGCTGGTGCGGGTCGAGCCGCAGAGCATGCAGCACGGGCCGGACGCGCCGTTCGTGTTCATGGGCATCCTGCCCGTCCTGATCGTCGTCGTGCTCGCGGAACTCTCCGAGAACGGGATGGACTCCAAGGCGCTGGCCATGCTGGGCGTGCTCTCGGCGGTCAACGCCGCGCTGCGGCCCCTGGGCGCGGGCACGGCGGGCATCGAGACGGTGTTCTTCATGCTCGTCCTCGCGGGCCGCGTCTTCGGCCCCGGCTTCGGGTTCGTGCTGGGCTGCACGTCCCTGTTCGCCTCCGCGCTGCTGACGGCGGGGGTGGGGCCGTGGCTGCCGTTCCAGATGCTGTGCTCGGCGTGGATCGGCATGGGCGCGGGGCTGCTGCCGCGGCGGGTGCGCGGGCGGGCGGAGATCGCGATGCTCGTCGCGTACGGCATCGCCGTGTCGTACGTCTTCGGCTTCCTCATGAACCTGTGGTTCTGGCCGTTCGTCACCGACGCCGAAGTCCCGTACCACGACGGCCACATCTCCTACGTCCCGGGCGCGCCGGTGCTGGAGAACCTGCACCGCTTCGCGGTGTTCACGCTGCTCACCTCCACCGCCGGCTGGGACACGGGCCGGGCGATCACCAACACGCTGGCGATCCTGGCGCTGGGCCCGGCGATCCTGGCCATCCTCCGCCGCGCCACCCGCAGGGCCTCGTACGGCCACACCCCGCGGCCCGCCGCCTCCCCGCGGAAAGACCGGCGCGCCTGACGCGCCGGACGGGAAGATTGCCCGTTTGATGCCGCATGCGGTGTGGCACACGATGGTGTGGTCCGTCCGTACCCGAGTGCCAGGGAGAGACCATGCCCAGTGGAGCGAGCCGCAAGCGGGAGCGTCAGTACGAGCACATCAAGGAGGGCGCCCGCAAGCGCGGCGCCGGTACGAAGCGGGCGGAGGAGATCGCCGCCCGGACCGTGAACAAGGAACGTGCCCGCACGGGCGAGTCCCGGACCGCCAGCCGTACGTCCGTCCGGGACATGTCCCCGGGCCGCAGGGGCGGGCAGCGCTCGCACCGGGGCCCGGGCGGCCCCACGTACGACCAGCTCTACGCGGAGGCCCGCCGCCGCAACATCCACGGCCGCTCGTCCATGAACAAGGCCCAGCTCATGCGCAAGCTCGGGCGCTGACCCGCGCCGGGGCCGGCGCTCGCTCACCCGGACGGCGGAGCGTCACCTCCGCGGTCCGCGGACGTCACGGCTCCAGGTAGCGCAGGATGGCCAGCACCCGGCGGCTGTAGCCCTCCGTGTGGCCCAGGTCGAGCTTGTCGAAGATGGCGTTGACGTGCTTTTCCACCGCGCTCTGCGAGATGTGCAGGCGGGCGGCGACGGCGGCGTTGGTGTGGCCCTGGGCCATGCGGTCCAGGACCTCGCGTTCGCGGGGCGTGAGGCGGTCCAGCGGGTCCGCGCGGGTGCTGTGGGCCAGGAGGCGGCGGACGACCTCGGGGTCGAGGGCCGTGCCGCCCGCCGCCACGCGGTCCAGCGCGTCGAGGAACTCGTCGACCTGGACCACGCGGTCCTTGAGCAGGTAGCCGACGCCGCCCGTGCTGCCGGTGACCAACTCCGCCGCGTAGCGCCGCTCCACGTACTGCGACAGCACCAGCACCCCCGTCTGCGGCCACCGTTCGCGGATCTCCAGCGCCGCGCGCAGGCCGTCGTCGGCGTGGCCCGGGGGCATGCGGACGTCGACGACCGCGACGTCCGGCGGGTCGGCGGCGACCGCCGCGAGCAGGGCCGGGGCGTCGCCCACGGCGGCGGTGACGTCGTGGCCCTCGTCGGCCAGGAGGCGGGCGAGGCCCTCGCGCAGCAGCGTCGAGTCGTCGGCCAGCACTACGCGCACGGCAGCTCCGCGGTGACGGTGGTGGGCCCGCCGGGCGGGCTGGAGACGGTGAGGCGGCCGTCGAGCGCGGCGACGCGGCGGGCGAGGCCCAGCAGGCCGCCGCCCGAGGGGTTCGCGCCGCCCGTGCCGTCGTCCTCGATGCTCACGCGCGCCATCGTCGCATCCCGCGTCAGCCGCACGGTCACCAGCGCGGCGGACGAGTGCTTGATCGCGTTCGTGACGGCCTCGGAGACCGTGAAGTACGCGACCGTACGCACCGCTTCCGGCAGCGGCTCGGCGAGCGCGTAGTCGATGCGCACGGGCAGCTCAGAACGCTCCGCCAGCGCCTCCAGCGCCGCGCGCAGGCCGGCGTCGTCCAGCGCCGCCGGGTAGACGTGCCAGGCGACCTCGCGCAGGTCGGTGAGCGCCAGTTGCGCCTGTTCGTGGGCCTGGCGGAGCAGTTCCCGCGACTTCTCCGGATCGGCGGAACCGGTGCGCCGGGCGCGGCCGAGGAGCAGGCCGAGGACGACGAGGCGCTGCTGTACGCCGTCGTGGAGGTCGCGTTCGATGCGGCGGCGCTCGTCGTGGACGGCGGCCACGATGCCGGCGCGGGTGGCGGCGAGTTCGCCGATGCGGCGCTGGAGGAGGTCGGCGGGGCTGGGGCCGAGGAAGCGGTGGGCGAGGTGGTTGTCGAGCGCGGCCACCCCGTCCACGCCCTGGACGGACAGGAACAGGAGGAACAGGCCGGCCAGGCCGGAGGCGAGCATCACGAGGGGGTTGGCGTCCCTGGCCACGAACCAGATCCACAGCAGCGTCGAGCCATACGCCGCGCCGATCAGCGCGGTCAGGAGCACCGCGCCGCCGAGCGCGCCGACGCCCCAGCGCAGTGCGAGGTACTGCAGCGCGCGAGGGGTGGCGCGGGGCGGGGCGAGTTCGCTGCCGTAGAAGTACGTCATGCGTGTGCGCTCGGCCGTCGCCAGGCGGGCGGCGGCCTCGTACGGCAGGCGGGTCGCGCGCGGCGCGCCGCCCGCGGCGGCCTGCCACGACCAGGCGGCCAGGAGCCACAGGCCGCACAGGGCGACCAGGGGCAGCTCGACGAGGGCGGTGAGGCCGCCGGTGAGGACCCCGGCCGCGGTACGCAGGCGGCGGAGCAGGACGGGACGCATGATGCGGTCACGCTAACCGCGGGCGGGGGAGCGGCGCACTGCGGCTTTCCGCACAGCGGGAGCTCCGCCGCGTGCGGTCCGGCGCAGCGCGCGGGGTGCGGTTTTCCCCAAGTGCCTTGGGTGGGACCCCGGATTCCGGTTGCCGGAGCGGCCCCGTAACGTCTTCGCCATGATCGCAGTCGCTGCCGGAGAAGCGCCCAGCGGTGGCGTCGCGGGGTGGGCCGCCGGGCTCATGGAGGATCTCGGGGCGCCGGGCGCGGGGTTGGCCATCGCGCTGGAGAACCTCTTCCCGCCGCTGCCCAGCGAGGTCATCCTCCCGCTCGCCGGCTTCTCGGCCAACCAGGGCGGGCTGAACCTGGTGGCGGTGCTCGTCTGGACCACCGTCGGATCGGTCGTCGGGGCCCTCGCGCTGTACTGGGTGGGCGCCCTGCTCGGCCGCGAGCGGACCGTCGCGCTGGCGGCCAAGCTGCCGCTGCTCAAGGTACGCGACATCGAGCGAACGGAGGCGTGGTTCGCCCGGCACGGCACGAAAGCGGTGTTCTTCGGCCGCATGATCCCGATCTTCCGCAGCCTGATATCCGTGCCCGCGGGCGTCGAACGGATGCGGGTGCCGGTCTTCCTCGGCCTCACGGCCGCGGGCAGCGCCCTGTGGAACACGGTGTTCGTGCTCGCGGGCTACGGGCTCGGCTCGCGCTGGCACGAGATCAGCGACATCGTCGGCGTGTACTCCAAGGTGGTCCTGGGCGTCGTGGCCCTGGCGGTGGTGGCGTTCTTCGCCGTACGGGCCGTGTCCGCGGGCCGCGGCCGGCACCGCGCGCCGCGCCGGGGCGCGTAGCCCCCGCTACGACGGGTCGCCCTCGCCGCCCAACTGCCGCTCGTAGGCCGCAAGCGTCTCCACGAACGTCCGCCGCTCGGCCGCCGTCAGCGGCTCCAGCGCGACCCGCCACGCCTGCGCGCTCCGCCCCAGCCAGGCGTCGATCGCACCGCGGCGCGCCGCGGTGATGCTGACGAGCTTCCGCCGCCGGTCCGCCGGGTCCTCGTGCCGCTCCAGGATGCCCTTGCGGCTCAGCTCGCCGACCATGAGGCTCACGGTCGTCGGGGCCACCTCCAGCCGCTCGGCCAGCTCGTTGACGCTCGACTCGCCGTCGAAGAGCAGGCAGGCGAGGAGGGAGAGGTGCCGCGGGGCGAGAGCGAGGGAGTGCAGCTCCGCGGGGACCGGCAGCCGTTTCGCGCGCCCGACCATGCGCGGCATGAGCAGCAGCAGCGTACGGATCGCGTCGTCGACGTCCGGACCGGCGGTTGACACCGCGGCGCTCCCCTCTTTAACTTTGCACTCAAAGCTTCTTTGCTATCAAAGCAAAATCTTCTACGGCGTGAGCGCGATGCTACCCGCGAGCGCGAGAGGCGGTCCCCGTGACGACCGAGCAGCAGCGGCCGAGCCCGGCGGAGTTCAACCGGCTGGTCATCGAGGAGTTCCGGGCGAACGGCGGCCGGGTCGGCGGTATGTTCGAGGGCGCACCCCTCGTGCTGCTCACCACCACCGGCGCCCGCAGCGGCACCCGCCGCACCAACCCCGTCGTCTACCTCCGCGACGGCACCCGCCTGCTCGTCTTCGGCTCCAACGGCGGCGCCGACCACCACCCGGCCTGGTACCACAACCTCCTCGCCCACCCCCGGGTCACCGTCGAGATCCGCGACACCGAAGCCCCCGGCGGCACGACGGCGTACGAGGCCGAGGCGGTCCCCCTCCCCGCCGCGGAGCGCGACCGGATGTACGCGGTGCAGGCCGGACTCGACCCCGCCTTCGCCGCGTACGAGCGCGGCACCGCCCGCACCATCCCCGTCGTCGCCCTGCACCCGGCCGCTCCCGCCCCCGACCCCAACCCCAACCCGTTCGCGGACCCCCGGCGCCGCCGGGCCGCCGGGGAACAACTTCTGAAGGCGCACGCGGAGCTGCGCCGCGAACTGGCGGGGGTGCTGGCCGCCGCCGATGGCGCCTCCGCGGACACCGCCGGGGACGCCGCCGGGGACCCCGCCCTCCGCGACCTCCGCCGCCACTGCCTCGCCTACTGCGGCGCCCTCGAAGAGCACCACGGCGCGGAAGACGGCGCCCTCGGCGCCATGGAGCGGCAGTTCCCCCACCTCGCCCCCGCGGTGGCCCGCATCCGCGCGGAGCACCGCGACGTCACCGCGATGCTGGAGCGCGTACGCGACCTGGCCGCGGCGCCGCAGGCCGCTCCCGTCCGCGCCGAGCTGCGCACCCTCGCCGCCCGCCTCGACGCCCACTTCGCCTACGAGGAGCGCGAGCTGCTCCCCGCCCTCGGCGTGCCCGCACCGCCGACGCGCGCCGCCACCCCCGGGCCGTAACCTTGGCCTCGTGCAGGTACGCCACGACGCCCCCCTCGCCCCGCTGACCACCCTCCGCCTCGGCGGCCCCGCCGCCCGGCTCGTCACCGCCACGACCGACGCCGAGGTGGTCGACACCGTGCGCGCGGCCGACGCCGCCGGGACCCCGCTCCTCGTCGTCGGCGGCGGCAGCAACCTCGTCGTCTCCGACGCCGGCTTCCCCGGTACCGCCCTGCGCATCGCCACCGCCGGCTTCGCCCTCGACGGCACCGCGCTCGAACTGGCCGCCGGCGAGAACTGGTCGGACGCCGTCGCCCGCACCGTCGACGCCGGGCTCGCCGGCGTCGAGTGCCTCGCCGGCATCCCCGGCTCGGCCGGGGCGACGCCGATCCAGAACGTCGGCGCGTACGGCCAGGAGGTCGCGGAGACGATCACCGAGGTCGTCGCGTACGACCGCACCACCGGCGAGACCGTCACCGTCCCCGGCGCCGACTGCGGCTTCTCGTACCGGCACAGCCGCTTCAAGGCCGACCCCGACCGCTTCGTGGTCCTGCGCGTCCGCTTCCGGCTCGCCGACGCGGGCGGGCTGTCCGCCCCCCTCCGGTACGCGGAGGCGGCGCGCATGCTCGGCGTCGCGCCCGGCGAGCGGGTGCCGGCCGCCCGGGCGCGCGACGCCGTGCTGAAGCTGCGCGCCGGCAAGGGCATGGTGCTCGACCCGGAGGACCACGACACGTGGTCGGCAGGCTCCTTCTTCACCAACCCGATCCTCGACGAGGACGCCCACGCCGCCTTCCTCGACCGCGTCGCCCGCCGCCTCGGCCCGGACGCGCGCCCGCCGGCGTTCCCGGCGGGGGAGGGGCTGACGAAGACGTCCGCGGCGTGGCTCATCGACCGCGCCGGCTTCACCCGCGGCTACGGCACGGGCCCGGCCCGCATCTCCACCAAGCACACCCTGGCCCTGACCAACCGCGGCTCGGCGACCACGGAAGACCTGCTCGCGCTCGCCCGCGAGGTGCGCGACGGGGTGCGGGACGCCTTCGGCGTCACGCTGGTCAACGAGCCGGTGACGGTCGGCGTGCGCCTGTAGCGGCGGCCCGTACGGGACGAGCCGGAGACGGCGGCCGTACGCCTGAGACCGCGGTACGCACCCGAGGGTGCCGACCCGCGGCACCGACCTCCCGAACGGACCCCGGAACCGACCCCGGAAACGCCCCCCGGCGCCCGCTCACCCCCGCGCAGACCCCAGCCCCACCGTCCGCCCCCGCACCGCCGGGTCGTCCAGCAGGTCGAGCACCGCCCGCGCCAGGTCCGCGCGCGCCAGCGTCCCCGTGCCCGGGACGTTGCCGCCGACCCGGCGCCGGTAGCGCCCCTTGCCGCGCCGGTTCGTCAGCTTGCCCGGCCGCAGCACCGTCCAGTCCAGCCCGCTGTGCGCCAGCTCCGCCTCCATCGCGGCGGCCTCCGCGTACACGTCCTTGAACACCGCCCGCAGCACCGGGGACACCGCCCGCCCCAGCACCCCCTCGTCCGGCGGCAGCGGCCCGACCGGCGCCGAGCTGACGACGAGCAGCCGCCGCACGCCCGCCGCCCGCGCGGCCCGTACGAGCGCGTGCGCCACCGCGCCGAGGCGGCCCGGGGACCGGGGGCTCTCCAGGCCGGGGCAGAACAGCAGCGCGTCGCGGCCCCTGACGACGGGACCGAGGGCCGCGGGGTCCGTCACGTCCTCGACGGTCGTCACCGCCAGCCGCCCGCGCCCGCCGTCCGCGGCGCTCCGCGCTCCTGAGCGCACCACAGCCGTCACCTCGTGCCCGGCGGCCAGTGCCTGCCGGACCACCTCCCGGCCGGTGCCGCCGGACGCGCCCAAGACCGTGAGCTTCATCGCCCCTCCGTAAGTGGGTGCTCACCCACCACCCCTGTTAGGGTGAGTGAATGCCCACCTCGCCGTCAAGACCGGCCCCGGAGCGCATCGTCGACGCCGCGGAGCGCCTCGTCCGTACCGCCGGATTCGTGCACGCGACCACCAAGGAGATCGCGCGCGAGGCGGGCTGCTCGGAGGCGCTGCTCTACAAGCACTTCGTCAACAAGGAGGACATCTTCCTCCGCGTCCTGTTCGAGCGGCTGCCGCACCTCGGCGGGCTGCTCTCCGAGATGGCCGACGACCCGGGCGGGCGCAGCGTCGACGAGTGCCTACGGGCCGTCGCCGACAAGGCCGTGGCCTTCTACCAGCAGATCCTGCCCATGGTGGGCGCGCTGCTGGTCGAGCCGGGGCTGCTCGCGCGGTTCGCGGAAGGGCTCGCGGCGGTCGGGCGCAAGGGGCCGTCGGAGGCGGGTGACGCGCTCGCCGCGTACCTCGTACGGGAGCGGGAGCGCGGCCGGATCCGCGCCGACGCGGATCCCCGGGCGGCGGCGGCGCTGCTGCTCGGCGCGTGCTTCCAGCGGGCGTTCTTCCTGGCCTTCGGCGGCGCCGCGGCGGCTCAGCCGGCGGACGAGTTCGCCGCTTCGCTGTCCCGTACGGTCTGGGCGGCGCTCTCGCCGCCGCCCGCCCCCTGACCGCCCGTCCGCGGCTCCCCCGACAGCCAGTCGTCCACCTGCGCCAGCAGCCGCCGGCGCACGTCCTCCGGCGCCACCGAGGCCCGTACCGACTGCCGCGCCAGCTCCGCCAGCTCCTCGTCCGTGAACTCGTGGTACGTACGCGCCAGCTCGTACTGCGCCGCCAGCCGCGAGCCGAACAGCAGCGGGTCGTCCGCGCCGAGCGCCATCGGCACCCCCGCGTCCCACAGCGCCCGCAGCGGCACGTCCTCGGGCCGCTCGTACACCCCCAGGGCGACGTTCGACGACGGGCACACCTCGCACGTCACCCCCGCCGCCGCCAGCCGCGACAGCAGCCGCGGGTCCTCGGCGGCGCGGATGCCGTGCCCGATGCGGCTCGCGTCCAGGTCGTCCAGGCAGTCGCGGACGCTGGCGGGCCCCGCCAGCTCGCCGCCGTGCGGGGCGGCCAGCAGGCCGCCGTCGCGGGCGATGGCGAAGGCGCGGTCGAAGTCGCGCGCGAAGCCGCGGCGCTCGTCGTTGGACAGCCCGAAGCCGACGACGCCGCGGTCGGCGTAGCGCACGGCGAGGCGGGCGAGGGTACGGGCGTCGAGCGGGTGCTTCATGCGGTTCGCGGCGACCAGCACGCGCATCCCGAGGCCGGTGTCCCGGGCCGTGGTCTCGACCGCGTCGAGGATGGTCTCCAGCGCCGGGATCAGCCCGCCGAGGCGGGGCGCGTACGACGTGGGGTCGACCTGGATCTCCAGCCACCCCGAGCCGTCCGCGAGGTCCTCCTCCGCGGCCTCGCGCACCAGCCGCTGGATGTCCTCCGCGGAGCGCAGGCAGGAGCGGGCGATGTCGTACAGCCGCTGGAAGCGGAACCAGCCGCGCTCGTCGGTGGCGCGCAGTTTAGGGGGCTCGCCGCCGCTCAGTGCCTCGGGCAGGTGCACGCCGTACTTGTCGGCCAGCTCGATCAGGGTGGCGGAGCGCATGGAGCCGGTGAAGTGCAGATGCAGGTGCGCCTTCGGCAGGCGGCGTACGTCTCGTGCGGGGGGGCGGTGCTCGTGCTCCATGCAGAGATCTTGCCGCATCCGCGGGCGCCGGCGACACCTGTGCCTACGAACGAGGGCTTGCCCGGACGAGTGTCCGCACAGCACACATGCCCTTTAGCCATGTGTTGACTCATGGCTAAAGGGCAAACCGCACGCTCCAATCGCCTCCGCTGAAGGGCGTCTACTCCGCCTCCGCCATCAGCTTCTGCAGCCGCGAGACGCCCTCGACCAGGTCCTCGTCCCCCAGCGCGTACGACAGCCGCAGGTACCCCGGCGTCCCGAACGCCTCGCCCGGCACCACCGCCACCTCGGCCTCCTCCAGGATCACCTCGGCCAGCTCCACCGAGTTCGCCGGCCGCCGGCCGCGGATCTCCTTGCCGAGCAGCCCCTTCACCGACGGGTACACGTAGAACGCGCCCTCCGGCTCGGGGCACTCCACGCCCGCGATCTCGTTCAGCATCCGCACGATCGTCCGGCGCCGCCGGTCGAACGCCTCGCGCATCCTCGCCACCGCGTCCAGGTCGCCGGAGACGGCCGCGAGGGCGGCGGCCTGGGCGACGTTGGAGACGTTGGACGTGGCGTGCGACTGCAGGTTCGTCATCGCCTTGACGACGTCCTTCGGGCCGATCGCCCAGCCGACCCGCCAGCCGGTCATCGCGTACGTCTTGGCCACGCCGTTGACCACGATGCACCTGTCGCGCAGCTCCGGCACGACCACCGGCAGCGAGTGGAACTCGGCGGTCCCGTACACCAGGTGCTCGTAGATCTCGTCGGTCAGCACCCACAGCCCGTGCTCCGCGGCCCAGCGGCCGATCGCCTCGACCTGCTCGCGGGAGTAGACCGCGCCGGTCGGGTTGGACGGCGAGACGAAGAGCAGCACCTTCGTGCGCGGGGTGCGGGCGGCTTCGAGCTGCTCGACGGACACCCGGTAGCCGGTGGTCTCGTCGGCGACGACGTCCACGGGCACGCCGCCGGCCAGCCGGATCGACTCGGGGTAGGTGGTCCAGTACGGCGTCGGGACGATGACCTCGTCGCCCGGGTCGAGCAGGGCGGCGAACGACTCGTAGATCGCCTGCTTCCCGCCGTTGGTGACGAGCACCTGGGCCGGCTCGACCTCGTAGCCCGAGTCGCGCGCGGTCTTCGCGGCGAGGGCGGTCTTCAGCTCGGGCAGCCCGCCGGCGGGCGTGTAGCGGTGGTACTTGGGGTTGGTGCACGCTGCGATCGCGGCCTCGACGATGTAGTCGGGCGTCGGGAAGTCGGGCTCGCCGGCGCCGAAGCCGATCACGGGCCGGCCGGCCGCCTTGAGGGCCTTGGCCTTGGCGTCCACGGCGAGCGTCGCGGACTCGGAGATGGCGCCGACGCGGGCCGACACCCGTCGTTCGGCAGGGGACTGGGACGCGGTGTGTGCAGCGGTCATGGCCCCCATCGTTCCAGACGGGCGGGGGGCCGGGCACACGGGTTGCACGGGTCGTACAGGGGGCGCGCGGCGTACTCGTTCGACGGCGGGGCGTGAAACCCGTACACTCAACCACCGTGCCAGCCCCGGTGCAGATCTTGCACGCGCTCGTGATGCCTCTGCGGGAATGCGTTAGGTTGGGATGACACAAAGGGTCGTAGCTCAATTGGTAGAGCACTGGTCTCCAAAACCAGCGGTTGGGGGTTCAAGTCCCTCCGGCCCTGCTACGCGCATCTCCTCAGGGGATGCGTACGCAGTTCACAGCAGCCCCGCCGCGCGGCTCGACCGGGCGCGGCAGGCCAACGAACCGGGATCCAGGTGAGGACGAGTGACGGAAGCTCCCACCGCGACGCCTGACCGCCCCGAAGGCGACGCGCGACCCGCTCGCCGCGGCGGCAAGCGCGGCCGGAAGGGCCCGTTCGCCCGCCTGGCGCTCTTCTACCGCCAGATCGTCGCGGAGCTGCGCAAGGTCGTCTGGCCGACGCGGAACCAGCTCACCACGTACACGACGGTCGTGATCATCTTCGTGGTGGTCATGATCGCTATCGTGACGGTGATCGACTTCGGCTTCACCGAACTCATGGACTTCGTCTTCGGCTGACCGATTCGCGTACGCCGCCCCGTAAGGTACGTAAGGTAGGCGACTGCATGTGCACATCCCCATTTGAGCCAGGAAGAAGCAGCTACCGTGTCTGACCCGAACCTGAACGACGCAGTCGCGACCGACGAGGTTGCCGGCGCTGCGCAGGCAGAGCCTGCCGCGGATGCCCCTGCCGAGCAGGTGGAGGAGGACGGGACGGTGGCGGCGGAGACCGGACTCGCAGGCGCCGAGGAGACCGCCGAGGCCGCAGAAGACGCCGAGGCCGCTGACGAGGCCGAGGACGACGACGCCGCCGAGGCTGCCGACGAGGCCGAGGAAGCGGGCGCGGAAGACGACGCGCAGGAGGCGGCCGAGGGCGAGAAGCCCGACGAGGCCGAGGACGGCGAGGCCGAAGAGGCCGTCGACCCCGTCGAGGAGCTGCGCCAGGAGCTGCGCGGCCTGGCCGGCGAGTGGTACGTGATCCACACCTACGCGGGCTACGAGAAGCGGGTCAAGGCCAACCTCGAACAGCGCGCCGTCTCCCTGAACGTCGAGGACTTCATCTACCAGGCCGAGGTGCCCGAGGAAGAGGTCGTCCAGATCAAGAACGGCGAGCGCAGGAACGTCCGGCAGAACAAGCTCCCGGGCTACGTCCTGGTGCGGATGGACCTGACGAACGAGTCGTGGGGCGTCGTGCGCAACACCCCGGGCGTCACCGGCTTCGTCGGCAACGCCTACGACCCGTACCCGCTGACGCTCGACGAGATCGTCCGCATGCTCGCGCCGGAGGCCGAGGAGAAGGCCGCCCGCGAGGCCGCGGAGGCCGAGGGCAAGCCGGCGCCGTCCCGCAAGGTCGAGGTGCAGGTGCTCGACTTCGCCGTGGGCGACTCGGTCACCGTCACCGACGGCCCGTTCGCGACGCTGCAGGCGACGATCAACGAGATCAACGCCGACTCCAAGAAGGTCAAGGGCCTGGTGGAGATCTTCGGCCGGGAGACCCCGGTCGAGCTGAGCTTCGACCAGATCCAGAAGAACGACTGAGGGCACCCGCTCCCGCGCTTCCGACCAGGTCAGACGGCTTCGCAGCCGCTCTGACCTGCGCGGTTTCAGGACTCGTACCCGATACGGCTATCGTGGTGCGGTATGCCTCCATCCGGATGATCGGCCGGATCGAGGCGCAAACCTCTCATTCAAGGACCCGGAGAGACATGCCTCCCAAGAAGAAGAAGGTCACGGGGCTGATCAAGCTCCAGATCCAGGCCGGTGCCGCGAACCCGGCCCCGCCGGTCGGCCCCGCGCTGGGCCAGCACGGCGTGAACATCATGGAGTTCTGCAAGGCGTACAACGCCGCGACCGAGTCGCAGCGCGGCTGGGTCATCCCGGTGGAGATCACGGTCTACGAGGACCGTTCGTTCACCTTCATCACCAAGACGCCGCCGGCCGCGAAGATGATCCTCAAGGCCGCGGGCGTGGAGAAGGGCTCCGGCGAGCCGCACAAGACCAAGGTCGCGAAGATCACCCGTGACCAGGTCCGCGAGATCGCCACCACCAAGATGGCCGACCTCAACGCCAACGACCTGGACGCCGCCGAGAAGATCATCGCCGGCACCGCCCGCTCCATGGGCGTCACGGTCGAGGGCTGACCGCCCCGCGGCGCCCCCGGCGCCCGCAGCACCCTGTGGCAGGGCCATGCGCCGGCCCGGACCACGACTCCGTACCGACACATCAGGAGCAGCAGTGAAGCGCAGCAAGGCACTCCGCGGCGGCGACGCCAAGGTCGACCGCACGCGGCAGTACGCACCCCTGGAGGCCGTCCGCCTCGCCAAGGAGACGTCCACCACGAAGTTCGAGGGCACCGTCGAGGTCGCCATGCGCCTGGGCATCGACCCGCGCAAGGCCGACCAGATGGTCCGCGGCACCGTGAACCTCCCGCACGGCACCGGCAAGACCGCCCGGGTCCTGGTCTTCGCGACCGGTGACCGTGCAGCGGCCGCGGAGGCCGCGGGCGCCGACATCGTCGGCGCCGACGAGCTGATCGAGGAGGTGCAGAAGGGCCGCCTCGACTTCGACGCGGTCGTCGCCACCCCGGACCTCATGGGCAAGGTCGGCCGCCTCGGCCGGGTCCTCGGCCCGCGCGGTCTGATGCCGAACCCGAAGACCGGCACGGTCACGCCCGACGTGGCGAAGGCCGTCACCGAGATCAAGGGCGGCAAGATCGAGTTCCGCACCGACAAGCACTCCAACCTGCACTTCATCATCGGCAAGACCTCGTTCGACGAGCGTCAGTTGGTGGAGAACTACGGTGCGGCGCTGGACGAGGTCCTGCGGCTCAAGCCGTCGGCGGCCAAGGGCCGTTACATCAAGAAGGCCACGATCAGCACGACGATGGGCCCCGGCATCCCGGTGGACCCCGCGCGGGTGCGCAACCTCCTGACGGAGGACACCGCGGTCTGAGGGCGCCGCCCGTGCGACGGGCGCGCATCATCTGTCACGGCCCTGCAACGGGTCGGATCCGGAACGCCCATGGGGCCTCGGGTCCGGCCCGTTTCTGGTGTTCACTGGGCGTACGGGCAGAGCGACTGCCCGGGACCACCACGAGGGGGCGGGGATTCCCATGCACACGACCGTGAAGCGCGCAAGTGTCTCGCTGGGGGCTGCGCTGCTGCTCGCCTTCGCGGCGGCCTGCGGGTCCGACTCCGGCGGCGGTGACGGCGGTTCGGGCAACGGCGGCACCGACGGCGGCGGCAACGGCGGCGGCAGCGGCGCCGTACGGGGCGCGCAGGCGGCGCTGCAGGCGATCGACGAGAAGACCTCGGGCGCCGAGTCGTCGAAGTTCGAGAGCACCATGGTCATGGGCGAGGCGATGACCACCGAGAACGAGGGCGAACTCGACTGGTCCGACGGCGCGATCGGCAACGCCACCGTGAAGTACACCGAGGGCCAGATGGCGTCCTCGATACAGATGATGGACGACGACGCCACGCTCGACGCCCGCTACCTGCCGGACGCCTACTACGCGGGTGTCGAGGGCGCGTTCCAGACGCAGTACCCGGACAAGAAGTGGATCCGCTACGACTACGACGACCTGTCGGAGTTCATGGGCCCGTCCGGGGACTACATGAAGGACCAGATGCAGAACAGCACCCCGGGTCAGGCGGTGAAGCTGCTGCTGGCCTCCGAGGACGTCGAGGAGGTCGGCCAGGAGGAGGTGCGCGGCGTCCAGACCACGCACTACTCCGGCACCGTGGACGTCTCCGACCTGGCGCGCGCGTCGTCCAAGACGCTGAGCGAGCAGCAGCTCTCCGACCTGGAGGACCAGCTTGAGGCCTCCGGCGTGACGACGCAGACCGTCGACATCTGGGTGGACGAGAACGACCTCATGATCAAGCGTGAGGAGTCCGGGAAGATGACCGGCGGCGAGTTCAGCACCACCGTCTACTACTCGGACTACGGCGTCGACGTGAACGTCGAGGAGCCGTCGGCGGCGGAGAGCATCGACTTCACCGAAATCCAGTAGCGGTCGGCGGATTCACTCGATCCGCTAGCGTGTTCCCTTCCATGTCCCGGGACACATGTGCCCGGAGGGAAAGGATGACGATGCGCTCGACGTTCGTACGGGGCGGAGCCGCGCTCGGCGCGGCCGCCCTCGCCCTGACCGCCTTCACCGCCTGCGGCGACGACGGGGGAGACGGCAGGGCGGACGGCAGGAAGGGCGGGAACGCCGGCGAGCCCGTCGACGTCACGCCCGCAGCCGCCGTCCGCACGGCCACGGAGAAGGCCGAGGACTTCACCTCGCTCGAGTACCGGATGTCCGGCGAGGTCCCCGGCGAGGGCAGCATGGAGGGCACCGGTGCGATCAGCATGGACCCGCCCGCCATGCAGATGACGATGACGGTGGACGGGGCGAGCCCCGACGAGAGCGGCGAGATGGAGATACGCCTCGTCGACGATGCCATGTACATGAACGCCGGTGACGAGGCCGCCGCCGGGATGGACGGCAAGACCTGGCTGAAGATCGGCATGTCCGAAGGGGAGGCCGGCGGGGGCGAGAACCCGCTGCTGGAGATGAAGCAGGCGGACGAGAACCCCGCCGAGGACGCCCAGATGATGAACGCGGCCGACGACCTGAAGAAGGTCGGCGAGGAGGAGATCGAGGGGGTCCGGACCACCCGCTACACCGGCACGGTCGCCCTCGACGACCTCCGCGCCGAGCTGAAGGGCCTGGACGCGAAGACGAAGAAGAACCGCCAGGAGAAGATCGACGAGATGGCGGAGCAGGGCGTCGACGAGTTCACCATGGACATGTGGATCGACGGCGAGGACCACACCAAGCAGTTCCGCATGCAGGCCGAGACGAAGGAGGGTCCGCTGGACACCACGCTGACCTTCCTCAGCTACAACGAGCCCGTCACGGTGCAGGCTCCCCCGGCGTCCGAGACGGCGGACATGGACCAGATGATGCAGGACATGGAGGACGCCGAGGCCGGCGCGTAGCGCCGGACCCGACGTGCCGTACGGCCCGGCCGTCCCGGGGGCGATTTGCCCGCGGGACGGCCGCTGCCGTACGCTGCCTCTTCGTAGCCAAAGACCGCTGGCTGCCGCCGTACGCCCGCAGGGGAGTGCGGTGGCCGAAGGTTCCGCGTACGCCGCGGACGGCCCGCGCAGGTGAATGAGGAAGACCCTCCCGCCGGGCCCCGGGCCCGTGCGGTCGAGTCACGCCCCGTGCGCCTGCGCCGGGGCGTTTGCCGTGTGTGCCGGGCCTCGGGCATCCGAAGGGCGGTCCCATCACCCGGAAGGAGGCCGAGGCTCATGGCGACGCCGGACAAGGTCGAGGCCGTCAAGGAGATCGCGGACAAGCTCCGTGGCTCCCACGCGGCCGTCGTGACCGCGTACACCGGACTGAGCGTGGCGCAGCTCAAGGATCTGCGCCGTTCTCTCGGCGAGAACGCGCAGTACCGAGTGGTGAAGAACACGCTGACCAAGATCGCGGCGAAGGAGGCCGGGCTCGACCAGCTCGACGAGCACCTCCAGGGCTCGACCGCTGTCGCCTTCGTGACCGGTGACCCGGTCGAGGCGGCCAAGGGGCTGCGTGACTTCGCCAAGGACAACCCCGCGCTCGTGATCAAGGGCGGTGTCCTCGACGGCAAGGCCCTGAGCGCCGCGGAGATCAACAAGCTCGCGGACCTCGAGTCCCGCGAGGTGCTGCTCGCCAAGCTGGCCGGCGGCATGAAGGCGTCCATGGCGAAGGCCGCGGCGACCTTCCAGGCCCCGCTGTCGAAGTTCGTCCGCACCGCGGACGCGCTGCGCGAGAAGGTCGAGCAGGGCGGTGCCGGTACGCCGGCTCCCGCCGACGCCGCGGAGTAACCGTCAGGTTCTCCGGGGCTCAGCGGGCCCGAGAACGCCCGCCGCACTGATGCATCAGCACAACCGGCACCAGCCGACTTAGTGGAAGGACCGCCACCATGGCGAAGCTCAGCCAGGACGACCTGCTCGCGCAGTTCGAAGAGATGACCCTCATCGAACTCTCCGAGTTCGTCAAGAAGTTCGAGGAGAAGTTCGACGTCGAGGCCGCCGCGCCGGCCGCCGTCGTCGCCGCTCCGGGTGGCGGCGGCGCCGCCCCGGAGGCCGCCGAGGAGAAGGACGAGTTCGACGTCGTCCTCACCGGCGCCGGCGAGAAGAAGATCCAGGTCATCAAGGTCGTGCGCGAGCTCACCTCGCTCGGCCTGAAGGAGGCCAAGGAGCTGGTCGACGGCACGCCGAAGCCGGTTCTGGAGAAGGTCAACAAGGAGGCCGCGGACAAGGCCCGGGAGTCCCTCGAGGGCGCCGGCGCCTCCGTCGAGGTCAAGTGACCCCGTCCCGGCCGGTCGGGGCGCTGTGAGCCCGGCCCGCCGGGGCTGACGGCCCGTGCCGCACACGAGGGCGATCACCCATCCGGGTGGTCGCCCTCGCTGCGTTGCCGGGCGTCCCGGCCGGAGCGCTTGCCCCGCGCGCACCTGCGGGTATGGTGATCTTCACCGGCCGGGGCGCGGCGACATGATCTCCCTGGGGCAGGGGGGCCTTGACGAACGGCCAGCGGCGCGCGATTCTCAGGTCGTCACATCGGTCCGTACTCCGAGGCATGGATCGATGACGGAGTGGGAATGGCTTCAAGCGCGAAGGCATCCGGTACCCGGCATAACTTCAGGGGAGGCCCCACGCGAGGCGGGCGCTCCTCAGGCAGGGAGAGATCGACGATTTGCTGGTCTCCAGCCTCCGCTGGACATCAGTGTGGCGAGTCGCTACACTGACCCTTTGCGCTGCCTGTTAACTGCCCCCTGCCCGTCACCAGGGGTCTGTCCAGAGCTCGTACGATCTTGAGAGACACGCTTTGACCAGGGCGTTCTCCTCCCCGTGTGGGTTTTGGGACCGGTACGCGCGTAGTGAGTCCGAGCCCTCGGAAGGACCCCTCTTGGCCGCCTCGCGCACCGCCTCGACCGCTAGTACGAACAACGGCGCCAGCACCGCCCCGCTGCGCATCTCTTTCGCGAAGATCAAGGAACCCCTCGAGGTTCCGAACCTTCTTGCGCTCCAGACCGAGAGCTTTGACTGGCTGCTCGGCAACGACGCCTGGAAGGCTCGTGTCGAGGAGGCCCTGGATCATGGACAGGACGTCCCCACCAAGTCCGGCCTCGAGGAGATCTTCGAGGAGATCTCCCCGATCGAGGACTTCTCCGGGTCGATGTCGCTGACCTTCCGCGACCACCGCTTCGAGCCCCCGAAGAACTCCATCGACGAGTGCAAGGAGCGCGACTTCACCTACGCCGCGCCCCTCTTCGTCACCGCCGAGTTCACCAACAACGAGACCGGCGAGATCAAGTCCCAGACGGTCTTCATGGGCGACTTCCCGCTCATGACCGACAAGGGCACCTTCGTGATCAACGGCACCGAGCGTGTCGTGGTCTCGCAGCTCGTCCGGTCCCCGGGCGTCTACTTCGACTCCTCCATCGACAAGACCTCCGACAAGGACATCTTCTCCGTCAAGGTCATCCCCTCCCGGGGTGCCTGGCTGGAGATGGAGATCGACAAGCGCGACATGGTCGGCGTCCGCATCGACCGCAAGCGCAAGCAGTCGGTCACCGTGCTGCTCAAGGCGCTCGGCTGGACGAACGAGCAGATCCTGGAGGAGTTCGGCGAGTACGAGTCCATGCGCGCCACCCTGGAGAAGGACCACACCCAGGGCCAGGACGACGCGCTGCTCGACATCTACCGCAAGCTGCGTCCGGGCGAGCCGCCGACCAAGGAGGCCGCGCAGACGCTGCTGGAGAACCTGTACTTCAACCCCAAGCGCTACGACCTCGCCAAGGTCGGCCGCTACAAGATCAACAAGAAGCTGGGCGCCGCCGCGCCGCTCGACGCGGGCACGCTGACGGTCGAGGACATCATCGCCTCGATCAAGTACCTGGTGAAGCTGCACGCCGGTGAGGTCGAGACCGTCGGGGACAACGGCCAGTCCGTGGTCGTCGAGACCGACGACATCGACCACTTCGGCAACCGCCGCATCCGCAACGTCGGCGAGCTGATCCAGAACCAGGTGCGTACGGGCCTCGCCCGCATGGAGCGCGTCGTGCGCGAGCGCATGACGACCCAGGACGTCGAGGCGATCACGCCGCAGACCCTGATCAACATCCGGCCGGTCGTCGCCTCCATCAAGGAGTTCTTCGGCACCAGCCAGTTGTCGCAGTTCATGGACCAGACGAACCCGCTGTCCGGGCTGACCCACAAGCGCCGGCTCAACGCGCTGGGCCCCGGCGGTCTGTCCCGTGAGCGGGCCGGCTTCGAGGTCCGCGACGTGCACCCGTCGCACTACGGCCGCATGTGTCCCATCGAGACGCCGGAAGGCCCGAACATCGGCCTCATCGGCTCGCTCGCCTCGTACGGCCGGGTCAACGCGTTCGGCTTCATCGAGACCCCGTACCGCAAGGTCGCGGGCGGCGTCGTCACCGACGACGTGGACTACCTGACGGCCGACGAGGAGGACCGCTTCGTCATCGCGCAGGCCAACGCGCCGCTGACGAACGACCTGCACTTCGCCGAGAACCGCGTCCTGGTCCGCCGCCGCGGCGGCGAGGTCGACTACATCCCCGGCGACGACGTCGACTACATGGACGTCTCGCCGCGCCAGATGGTGTCGGTCGCGACCGCGATGATCCCCTTCCTGGAGCACGACGACGCCAACCGCGCGCTCATGGGCTCCAACATGATGCGCCAGGCCGTGCCGCTGATCCGGGCCGAGGCCCCGCTCGTCGGCACCGGCATGGAGTACCGCTGCGCGGTCGACGCCGGCGACGTCATCAAGGCCGAGAAGGACGGCGTGGTCCAGGAGGTCTCCGCCGACTACGTCACCGTCGCCAACGACGACGGCACCTACACCACGTACCGCGTCAACAAGTTCCACCGCTCCAACCAGGGCACCTCCTTCAACCAGAAGGTGCTCGTGGACGAGGGCTCCCGCGTCATCGAGGGCCAGGTGCTCGCCGACGGCCCCTCGACCGACGAGGGCGAGATGGCGCTCGGCAAGAACCTCCTGGTGGCGTTCATGCCGTGGGAGGGCCACAACTACGAGGACGCCATCATCCTCAGCCAGCGCCTCGTGCAGGACGACGTCCTGTCCTCGATCCACATCGAGGAGCACGAGGTCGACGCCCGCGACACCAAGCTGGGCCCCGAGGAGATCACCCGGGACATCCCGAACGTCTCCGAGGAGGTCCTGGCCGACCTCGACGAGCGCGGCATCATCCGCATCGGCGCCGAGGTCGTCGCCGGCGACATCCTGGTCGGCAAGGTCACGCCCAAGGGCGAGACCGAGCTGACCCCGGAGGAGCGGCTGCTGCGCGCGATCTTCGGCGAGAAGGCCCGCGAGGTCCGCGACACGTCCCTGAAGGTCCCGCACGGCGAGACCGGCCGCGTCATCGGCGTCCGCGTCTTCGACCGCGAGGAGGGCGACGAACTGCCGCCCGGCGTGAACCAGCTCGTCCGCGTCTACGTCGCCCAGAAGCGCAAGATCACCGACGGCGACAAGCTCGCCGGCCGGCACGGCAACAAGGGCGTCATCGCCAAGATCCTGCCGATCGAGGACATGCCGTTCATGGAGGACGGCCACCCGGTCGACATCATCCTCAACCCGCTCGGCGTGCCCTCCCGGATGAACCCGGGCCAGGTGCTGGAGATCCACCTGGGCTGGCTCGCCGCCCAGGGCTGGGACGTCTCCGGTATCAAGGAGGAGTGGGCCGAGCGCCTGCAGGGCATCGGCGCCGACCAGGTCGCCTCCGGTACGAACGTGGCGACCCCGGTCTTCGACGGCGCCCGCGAGGACGAGCTGGCCGGCCTGATCCAGAACACGCTGCCCAACCGCGACGGCGACCGCATGGTGCAGCCGTCCGGCAAGGCGCAGCTCTTCGACGGCCGCTCCGGCGAGCCGTTCCCGGAGCCGATCTCCGTCGGCTACATGTACATCCTCAAGCTGCACCACCTCGTGGACGACAAGCTCCACGCCCGGTCCACCGGCCCGTACTCGATGATCACCCAGCAGCCGCTGGGCGGTAAGGCGCAGTTCGGCGGCCAGCGGTTCGGCGAGATGGAGGTGTGGGCCCTGGAGGCGTACGGCGCCGCCTACGCGCTGCAGGAGCTGCTCACCATCAAGTCGGACGACGTGACCGGCCGCGTGAAGGTCTACGAGGCCATCGTCAAGGGCGAGAACATCCCCGAGCCGGGCATCCCCGAGTCGTTCAAGGTGCTCATCAAGGAGATGCAGTCCCTGTGCCTGAACGTGGAGGTGCTCTCCTCCGACGGCATGTCCATCGAGATGCGCGACACGGACGAGGACGTCTTCCGTGCCGCGGAAGAGCTTGGCATCGACCTGTCCCGGCGCGAGCCGAGCAGCGTCGAAGAGGTCTGACGGGTCCGGGAGCGGCCTCCCCGAAGCCGCTCCCGCCCCTCGACCCCGTTCAGACCATTGACACACGACCCTGAGAGGGATTGACGAGAGTGCTCGACGTCAACTTCTTCGACGAGCTGCGGATCGGCCTGGCGACCGCGGACGACATCCGGACCTGGTCGCACGGCGAGGTCAAGAAGCCCGAGACCATCAACTACCGCACCCTCAAGCCCGAGAAGGACGGACTCTTCTGCGAGAAGATCTTCGGCCCCACCCGGGACTGGGAGTGCTACTGCGGCAAGTACAAGCGCGTCCGCTTCAAGGGCATCATCTGTGAGCGCTGCGGCGTCGAGGTGACCCGCGCCAAGGTGCGCCGTGAGCGGATGGGCCACATCGAGCTTGCCGCGCCCGTCACGCACATCTGGTACTTCAAGGGCGTCCCGTCGCGCCTCGGCTACCTGCTCGACCTGGCGCCGAAGGACCTGGAGAAGGTCATCTACTTCGCCGCCTACATGATCACGTGGGTGGACGACGAGCGCCGCCAGCGCGACCTGTCGTCGCTGGAGGCGCAGATCTCCGTCGAGCGCCAGCAGATCGAGCAGCGCCGCGACGGCGACCTGGAGGCCCGGGCCAAGAAGCAGGAAGCCGACCTGGCCGAGCTGGAGGCCGAGGGCGCCAAGGCCGACGTGCGCCGCAAGGTGCGCGAGGGCGGCGAGCGCGAGATGAAGCAGCTCCGCGACCGGGCCCAGCGCGAGCTGGACCGCCTGGACGAGGTGTGGAACCGCTTCAAGAACCTCAAGGTCCAGGACCTGGAGGGCGACGAGCTGCTCTACCGCGAGCTGCGCGACCGCTTCGGCACGTACTTCCAGGGCGGCATGGGCGCCGCGGCGCTGCAGAAGCGCCTGGAGTCCTTCGACCTGGACGAGGAGGCGGAGAAGCTCCGCGAGATCATCCGCACCGGCAAGGGCCAGAAGAAGACCCGCGCCCTGAAGCGGCTGAAGGTCGTCTCCGCGTTCCAGCACACCCGCAACAGCCCCAACGGCATGGTGCTGGACTGCGTCCCGGTGATCCCGCCGGATCTGCGTCCGATGGTGCAGCTCGACGGTGGCCGCTTCGCGACCTCCGACCTCAACGACCTGTACCGCCGCGTCATCAACCGCAACAACCGGCTGAAGCGGCTGCTCGACCTCGGCGCGCCCGAGATCATCGTCAACAACGAGAAGCGCATGCTGCAGGAGGCCGTCGACGCGCTGTTCGACAACGGCCGCCGCGGCCGGCCGGTGACCGGCCCGGGCAACCGCCCGCTGAAGTCGCTGTCCGACATGCTCAAGGGCAAGCAGGGCCGCTTCCGGCAGAACCTGCTCGGCAAGCGCGTCGACTACTCGGCCCGTTCCGTCATCGTCGTCGGCCCGCAGCTCAAGCTGCACCAGTGCGGCCTGCCCAAGGCCATGGCGCTGGAGCTCTTCAAGCCGTTCGTGATGAAGCGCCTGGTGGACCTGAACCACGCGCAGAACATCAAGAGCGCCAAGCGCATGGTCGAGCGCGGCCGCACGGTCGTGTACGACGTGCTGGAAGAGGTCATCGCCGAGCACCCGGTGCTGCTCAACCGGGCGCCGACGCTGCACCGCCTCGGCATCCAGGCGTTCGAGCCGCAGCTCGTCGAGGGCAAGGCCATCCAGATCCACCCGCTCGTCTGCACCGCGTTCAACGCGGACTTCGACGGCGACCAGATGGCCGTGCACCTCCCGCTGTCCGCGGAGGCGCAGGCCGAGGCCCGCATCCTGATGCTGTCCTCGAACAACATCCTCAAGCCGGCCGACGGCCGGCCGGTGACCATGCCCACCCAGGACATGGTGCTCGGGCTGTTCTTCCTCACCACCGACGAGATCGAGGGTGAGAAGAAGGGCGAGGACCGCTCGTTCGCCTCGGTCGCCGAGGCGATCATGGCCTTCGACGCCGGCGAGCTGTCGCTCCAGGCGAACGTCGACATCCGCTTCCCGGTCGGCTCCGTGCCGCCGCGCGGCTGGACGCCGCCGGCGCCGGAGGCGGACGACAGCGCCGGGGCAGGAGCGGGCGGCGACTCGGACTGGCAGCCGGGCGACCCGTTCCGGCTGCGGACGACCCTGGGCCGCGCGCTCTTCAACGAGCTGCTGCCCGAGGACTACCCGTTCATCCACTACACCGTCGGCAAGAAGCAGCTCTCCGAGATCGTCAACGACCTCGCCGAGCGCTACCCGAAGGTGCTCGTCGCGCAGACCCTGGACAACCTGAAGTCCTCGGGCTTCTACTGGGCCACCCACTCCGGCGTCACCATCGCCATCTCGGACGTGGTCGTGCCGGAGGCGAAGAAGGAGATCATCGCCGGGTACGAGGCCCAGGACGAGAAGGTCCAGAAGCAGTACGAGCGCGGCCTGATCACCAAGGACGAGCGCACCCAGGAACTCATCGCGATCTGGACCAAGGCGACCAACGAGGTCGCCGAGGCCATGAACGAGAACTTCCCGAAGACCAACCCGATCTTCATGATGGTCAACTCGGGTGCGCGCGGAAACATGATGCAGATGCGCCAGATCGCGGGCATGCGCGGCCTGGTGTCCAACGCCAAGAACGAGACCATCCCGCGGCCGATCAAGTCCTCGTTCCGCGAGGGCCTGTCCGTGCTGGAGTACTTCATCTCCACGCACGGCGCCCGCAAGGGTCTCGCCGACACCGCGCTGCGCACCGCCGACTCGGGTTACCTGACCCGGCGTCTGGTGGACGTCTCGCAGGACGTGATCATCCGCGAGGAGGACTGCGGCACCGACCGCGGCCTGAAGCTGGAGATCGCGTCGGTCGGCGCCGAGGGGGTCCTGCGCAAGGCGGAGGACGCCGAGACCTCGGTGTACGCGCGCTGCCTCGCCGAGGACATCGTCGTCGACGGCAAGGTGCTGGCCCCGGCCGGCACCGACCTGGGCGACGTGCTCATCGACGAGCTGATCCGGCACGGCGTGGCGACGGTCAAGACCCGCTCGGTGCTCACCTGCGAGTCCGCCGTCGGCACCTGCGCCATGTGCTACGGCCGTTCGCTGGCCACCGGCAAGCTGGTGGACATCGGCGAGGCCGTGGGCATCATCGCCGCCCAGTCCATCGGCGAGCCGGGCACCCAGCTCACGATGCGCACCTTCCACACCGGCGGTGTGGCGGGTGAGGACATCACCCAGGGTCTGCCGCGTGTCGTCGAGCTCTTCGAGGCCCGTACGCCCAAGGGCGTGGCGCCGATCTCGGAGGCCGCGGGCCGGGTGCGGATCGAGGAGACGGAGAAGACCAAGAAGGTCGTCGTCACCCCCGACGACGGTTCCGACGAGGTCGCGTACGGCGTGTCCAAGCGCGCCCGTCTCACCGCGGGCGAGGGCGACCACGTCGAGGTCGGCCAGAAGCTGACCGTGGGTACGGAGAACCCGCACGACGTGCTGCGCATCCTCGGCCAGCGGGCCGTGCAGGTCCACCTGGTCGGCGAGGTGCAGAAGGTCTACAACAGCCAGGGCGTGTCCATCCACGACAAGCACATCGAGATCATCATCCGGCAGATGCTGCGCCGGGTGACGATCATCGAGTCCGGCGACGCGGAGCTGCTGCCGGGCGAGCTGGTCGAGCGCTCGAAGTTCGAGCAGGAGAACCGGCGCGTCGTGGCCGAGGGCGGCCAGCCGGCCTCCGGCCGGCCGCAGCTCATGGGCATCACGAAGGCGTCGCTGGCCACCGAGTCGTGGCTGTCGGCGGCGTCGTTCCAGGAGACGACCCGGGTGCTCACCGACGCGGCGATCAACGCCAAGTCGGACTCCCTGATCGGCCTCAAGGAGAACGTGATCATCGGCAAGCTGATCCCGGCCGGTACGGGCCTGTCCCGTTACCGCAACATCCGGGTGGAGCCCACCGAGGAGGCCAAGGCCGCGATGTACTCGACCGTCGGCTACGACGACATCGACTACTCGCCCTTCGGCACCGGCTCCGGCCAGGCGGTCCCGCTGGAGGACTACGACTACGGCCCGTACAACCAGTAACACGGCCCGCGTCACCGCACGCCCCGCAGGGCGGCTCTCCCCCCGGAGAGCCGCCCTGCGGCGTCTCGGGGGCCTCCGCGGGGGCGTGGTGGCTCCCGGGGCCGCCCGGGCCCTCCCGGGGGCGGAGGAACCTCCTGCACGGCGCTACCATGAAACGGCGCGCGAACCGGACAACGTGGTGGAGAGGGGGCGCACGGCGGCGACGCGAACTTCCCGGCGTCGCACCGGAACTCCCTCGGCGCCCCGTGCGTCGAGCACAATAGACAGCACGCGGTACGTGGAGACCGCGGGCGGGGAGGTTCCTGAGTGTCCATGCAGCCGTGGGACCAAAGCCGGCCTCCGTCCATGCGTGCCTCGCACGCCGACCGGGAGCGGACCGTCGATGTGATCAAGGCCGGGTTCGCCGAGGGCAGACTCACCCAGCCGGAGTACGAGCAGCGCATCTCGCGGGCGTACGAGGCACAGACCTACGGCGAGCTGCACCTGCTCATCAACGACCTGCCGCAGGGTCCCGTCGGCATCCCGACGATGCCGGCCATGGTGCCGCGGACGTTCCAGCCCGTGCCCCTTCCCCCGCCCCCGACGAGCACGAACAGCTCGGCGATCGGCGCGCTGGTGTGCGGGGCGCTGGTGCCGGTGGTCGGCGTGACGTTCATCCCGGCGATCATCCTGGGCCACAAGGCGCGCGCCGAGATCCGCAGGACCGGCGAGCAGGGCGACGGGATGGCGCTCGCGGGCCTGGTCATCGGCTATCTGGCGCTCAGCTTCCTGGCGTTCATCGCCCTCATCGTGGCCGCCGTGGCCAGCAGCGGCGCATAACCATACCCGCGTACGCCGTCCCTTATGTCTTTTTGTTTTGACCGGAGCGGGTGGCTGTAGGTACCCTCTGACCTTGTGCCTGGGGTGTCCCCGGGTCTTCGCGTGCGCGGGGGCGCTCCCGCGAAGGCGCCGAGGCTGTGACACCGAAGAGCTGCACTTCCCCGTGAGACTGGCGGGGACGTACGGGGCTTGCGACACACCCGACCGCGTGGGTCGGGGGCCGGCCGGTCTTCAGGAACGAAACCCCAGGTTAGAAGTATCGAGATCGGCACACAGAAACCGGAGAAACGGTGCCTACGATCCAGCAGCTGGTCCGCAAGGGCCGGCAGGACAAGGTCGAGAAGAACAAGACGCCCGCGCTTGAGGGTTCGCCCCAGCGCCGCGGCGTGTGCACGCGTGTGTTCACCACCACCCCGAAGAAGCCGAACTCGGCCCTGCGTAAGGTCGCGCGTGTGCGTCTGACCAGCGGGATCGAGGTCACCGCTTACATCCCGGGTGAGGGGCACAACCTGCAGGAGCACTCGATCGTGCTCGTGCGCGGTGGCCGTGTGAAGGACCTGCCGGGCGTTCGCTACAAGATCATCCGTGGTTCGCTCGACACCCAGGGTGTCAAGAACCGCAAGCAGGCCCGCAGCCGCTACGGCGCCAAGAAGGAGAAGTAAGCATGCCTCGTAAGGGCCCCGCCCCGAAGCGACCGGTGCACATCGACCCGGTCTACAACTCTCCTCTGGTGACCTCGCTGATCAACAAGGTGCTGCTGCACGGCAAGCGTTCCACCGCCGAGCGCATCGTGTACGGCGCCATGGAGGGGCTGCGCGACAAGACCGGCAACGACCCGGTCATCACGCTGAAGCGCGCCCTGGAGAACGTCAAGCCGGCCATCGAGGTCAAGTCCCGGCGCGTCGGCGGTGCGACGTACCAGGTCCCGGTCGAGGTCAAGCCCGGCAGGTCCGCCACGCTCGCGCTGCGCTGGATCGTGGGTTACTCCCGCGCCCGCCGCGAGAAGACGATGACCGAGCGGCTCATGAACGAGCTGCTGGACGCCAGCAACGGCCTCGGCGCCTCCGTCAAGCGCCGCGAGGACACCCACAAGATGGCCGACGCCAACAAGGCCTTCGCGCACTACCGCTGGTAGTCGAGAACCCGTAGTTACGAGAGAGAAGACTGAGCCAACATGGCCACCACTTCACTTGACCTGGCCAAGGTCCGCAACATCGGGATCATGGCCCACATCGACGCGGGCAAGACGACCACCACCGAGCGGATCCTGTACTACACCGGTGTCTCGTACAAGATCGGTGAGGTCCACGACGGCGCAGCCACGATGGACTGGATGGCACAGGAGCAGGAGCGCGGCATCACGATCACGTCTGCCGCGACGACCTGCCACTGGCCGCTCGACGAGGTCGACCACACCATCAACATCATCGACACCCCGGGCCACGTCGACTTCACCGTCGAGGTGGAGCGCTCGCTGCGCGTGCTCGACGGTGCGGTGACGGTGTTCGACGGCGTGGCCGGCGTCGAACCGCAGTCCGAGACCGTGTGGCGCCAGGCCGACCGCTACGGCGTCCCGCGCATCTGCTTCGTCAACAAGCTGGACCGCACGGGCGCCGAGTTCCACCGCTGCGTCGACATGATCACCGACCGGCTGGGCGCGACCCCGCTGGTCATGCAGCTCCCGATCGGCACCGAGGCGGACTTCAAGGGCGTCGTCGACCTGGTCCGGATGAAGGCGTTCGTCTGGTCGCCCGAGGCCAAGCTCGGCGAGGCGTACGACGTCGTCGACATCCCGGAGACCCACCTCGAGGCGGCCGACGAGTGGCGGGGCACGCTGCTCGAAGCCGTCGCCGAGAACGACGAGGAGATGATGGAGCTGTACCTGGAGGGCGAGGAGCCCACCGAGGAGCAGCTCCACGCGGCCGTGCGCCGTATCACCATCAACTCGGGCAAGGGCGGCGGCACGACCGTCACCCCGGTGTTCTGCGGCACCGCGTTCAAGAACAAGGGCGTACAGCCCCTGCTGGACGCGATCGTGCGGTACCTGCCGTCGCCGCTGGACGTCGAGGGCATCGAGGGCCACGCCGTCGGCGACCCGGACGAGGTCATCGTCCGCCGGCCCTCGGAGGAGGAGCCGCTCTCCGCGCTCGCCTTCAAGATCGCCAGCGACCCGCACCTGGGCAAGCTGACGTTCATCCGGGTCTACTCGGGCCGGCTGAACGCCGGCTCGCAGGTGCAGAACTCGGTCAAGGGCCGCAAGGAGCGCATCGGCAAGATCTACCGGATGCACGCCAACAAGCGCGAGGAGATCGACTCGGTGGGTGCCGGCGACATCGTCGCCGTCATGGGTCTGAAGCAGACCACCACCGGCGAGACTCTGAGCGACCCGGCGAAGCCGGTGATCCTGGAGTCCATGGACTTCCCGGCCCCGGTGATCGAGGTCGCCATCGAGCCGAAGTCCAAGGGTGACCAGGAGAAGCTGGGTGTCGCGATCCAGCGCCTCGCCGAGGAGGACCCGTCTTTCCGGGTCAAGACGGACGAGGAGACCGGTCAGACCATCATCTCGGGCATGGGCGAGCTGCACCTGGACGTGCTGGTCGACCGCATGAAGCGCGAGTTCAAGGTCGAGGCGAACGTCGGTAAGCCGCAGGTGGCGTACCGCGAGACGGTCCGCCGGCCGGTGGCGAAGCACGAGTACACGCACAAGAAGCAGACCGGCGGCTCCGGCCAGTTCGCGCGCGTGATCATCGCGCTCGAACCGCTGGAGGGCGACGGCTACGAGTTCGTCAACGAGGTCACCGGCGGCCGCATCCCCAAGGAGTACATCCCCTCGGTGGACGCGGGCAGCCAGGAGGCCATGGAATTCGGCATCCTCGCCGGATACCCGCTGACGGGCGTGCGTGTGCGCCTGCTGGACGGTGCCTACCACGAGGTGGACTCGTCCGAGATGGCCTTCAAGATCGCCGGCTCGATGGCCTTCAAGGAGGCCGCCCGCAAGGCCGCTCCGGTCCTGCTGGAGCCGATGATGAAGGTCGAGGTCACGACGCCCGAGGACTACATGGGTGACGTGATCGGCGACATCAACTCGCGCCGTGGACAGATCCAGTCCATGGAGGACCGGAGCGGTGCCAAGCTGGTCACCGGTCTGGTCCCGCTGTCGGAGATGTTCGGCTACGTCGGCGACCTGCGCAGCAAGACGTCCGGCCGGGCGAGCTACTCCATGCAGTTCGACTCCTACGCCGAGGTTCCCAAGAACGTCGCCGAGGAGATCATCGCGAAGGCCAAGGGCGAGTGAAGCCGTAGGCTGTAGCAAACGGCATACGGGGTATACCGCCGCAGATCCTCCGGGATCTGCGGCGGGAGCCCCGGCCGCCGACCACAGGCGAACGGGTCAAGGGCATCCCCCTAGGGGTCCTGACCGGTTCGGAACGACCACCTGAACCCCTCCGTAGAAGGCGGGGGGCGTACAGCACCAGTCCACAGGAGGACCCCAGTGGCGAAGGCGAAGTTCGAGCGGACTAAGCCGCACGTCAACATCGGCACCATCGGTCACATCGACCACGGCAAGACCACTCTTACCGCGGCGATCACCAAGGTGCTGCACGACGCTTACCCGGACCTGAACGAGGCTTCGGCCTTCGACCAGATCGACAAGGCTCCGGAAGAGAAGCAGCGCGGTATCACGATCTCCATCGCGCACGTCGAGTACCAGACCGAGTCGCGGCACTACGCGCACGTCGACTGCCCCGGTCACGCGGACTACATCAAGAACATGATCACCGGTGCCGCCCAGATGGACGGCGCGATCCTCGTGGTCGCCGCCACCGACGGCCCGATGCCGCAGACCAAGGAGCACGTGCTGCTCGCGCGCCAGGTCGGCGTGCCGTACATCGTCGTCGCGCTGAACAAGGCCGACATGGTGGACGACGAGGAGATCATGGAGCTCGTCGAGCTCGAGGTCCGTGAGCTTCTCTCCGAGTACGAGTTCCCGGGCGACGACGTCCCGGTCGTCAAGGTCTCCGCGCTGAAGGCGCTGGAGGGCGACGCCGAGTGGGGCAAGACCGTCCTCGACCTGATGAAGGCCGTCGACGAGTCCATCCCGGAGCCGGTCCGCGAGATCGACAAGCCGTTCCTGATGCCGATCGAGGACGTCTTCACGATCACCGGTCGTGGAACCGTCGTCACCGGCCGTATCGAGCGCGGCATCCTCAAGGTGAACGAGGAAGTCGCGATCATCGGCATCAAGGAAGAGACGACCAAGACCACGGTCACGGGCATCGAGATGTTCCGCAAGCTGCTGGACGAGGGCCAGGCCGGTGAGAACGTCGGTCTCCTCCTCCGCGGCATCAAGCGCGAGGACGTCGAGCGCGGCCAGGTCATCATCAAGCCGGGCACCGTCACCCCGCACACCGAGTTCGAGGCGACGGCGTACATCCTGTCGAAGGACGAGGGCGGTCGGCACACCCCGTTCTTCAACAACTACCGCCCGCAGTTCTACTTCCGCACCACCGACGTGACCGGCGTCGTGCACCTCCCCGAGGGCACGGAGATGGTCATGCCGGGCGACAACACCGACATGAAGGTGGAGCTGATCCAGCCCATCGCCATGGAGGAGGGCCTGAAGTTCGCCATCCGCGAGGGTGGCCGGACGGTGGGCGCCGGCCAGGTCACGAAGATCCTCAAGTGACCTGACGGCACGCATTCCCGGGGCCCCGGCCCGCCGCAAGGCGGACCGGGGCCTTTGGCGTGGGGCATTGGCGTGGGCGGGAGTGTGCCTGTTCAGGCAACCTGCCTTGGGGGCGGGGGGAGTGGAATTCCATTTGCCTGATGAGAGCGGTGGGGGAATGCGTCGGCGCGGGGAGTTACCCACAGCCCCGAAAGAGGGGGTGGTGAACGTTGCGGCGGCTCCTATAGCGTCGGCTCCCGAACGTATCGTCACCCAACGGGAGTTGATCGTGTCCCCCCGCGTCTTTTCCGCTGCCGCCTTGGCGGCCACTGCCGCGCTGAGCCTGCTGCTGACCGCCTGCGGCAGCGACGAGGACGGCGATGCCAAGCCGGACGACAAGATCCAAGGCGCGGACAAGGGGGAGGAGTCGCCCTCGCCGAGCGCTCCGGAGGAGGCGGCGGGCAGACCGGAGATCAAGCTGCCGGCGGATGTGAAGTACGAGTTCGAGTGGTCGAAGACCGGCGATCCGGACAAGGACGCGGTGCTGCGGGATGGGGAGGGCTACATCAAGGCGATCGATGTGGCCATTGCCGAGCAGGATCCGGCACACGAAGCCGTGGGCTTCTACTCCGAGGGCGAGGCTGCCGCCGAAGCGGAGCGGTACGCCCAACTGTTCGTGGACGAGAAGTCTCGGACGACTGGAACGTACCGCTTCTATGGCGAGCAGGTGGAGATCAACGACGACGGGACCGCCACGCTCATCTACTGCGAAGACCAGGGCAAGGCATACAACAAGTCCTTGGAGACCGGCAAAGTGGCCCACACACCCGTGACCAAGGACAGCTACCTCGTCTACAACACCAAGCTGCGCAAGAACGATGACGGTGTGTGGGTTACTGAGCAGGTCGTATCGGACAGGGGGGCGGCGCAATGCCAGCCGTGAGGTCCTTACGCGGGGTCGTGGTCGCGCTATGCATGTCGGGCGTGCTGGTTGCACAGCCGCTTTCTGCCTTTGCCGATGAGACGCCGGATGGTGCCGACGTCGGCGCGGGAAATGGCGACGATGGTGCACATGCCGACGGGGATGCCGCGGGGCAGGTGCTGCACGCGGAGGCCGGCGGGGTCGTGATCGACGAGTCGGAGAACGGGGCCGGGGGCGGCTCCGGTGGGTCCGGTGGGGCGTTGGAACCGGTGGGGGACTGGTCGCCGCCGCCGTGCTGGTACGCGCCGCTTTACACGCCCAAGCAACTCAAGAAGAAGATGGAGGACATCTGGGCCGCGGAGTCCACCGGGTACCAGTGGGACGCCCAGCAGCGGGACAAGTACGTTAACGGTGGCGATCAGCCCGGTACTTACGAGGACTTCAACATGGCGAAGTCCGACGACGGTTACTGGTGGGACGGCTTTGTCCCGGAGGGCGGCGCAGGGGTCCCTGGCGCGCTGGAGTGCGATGACGGGCCCTTCTGGGTGGACAGGGGCGATCCGCCGCCGGCCCAGTACGAGAATGCCGTCACGCCGGAGATCCTCGCAGGGCTTGCGTACGACCGTATTCGCGTGCCGGACACCGAGATCAGCCTCAAGCCCGACGCGGAGAACGCGCAGAAGGTGAACCTCCCCACCTGGGCCTGGCTGGACGCCGCCACCTTCGAACCCGTCTCGGTCACCGCCGAAGTTCCGGTGCTGCAACTCTGGGCCAGAACCACCGCCACCCCCGTCTCGCTCACCATCGATCCCGGCACCGACGATGCCGAGTTGCATCCCTCCTCGGGCACCTGCCCCATCAACGACGACGGTTCCATCGGCACCCCGTACTCTCCGGGGTCGGCCGAGGAGACTCCGCCGTGCGGGCTGACCTACCTGCGTGCCACGCCGGACGGTGAGACCTATCCGTTCCGGGCCACGATCACCTGGTCCATCGAATGGGAAGGCTCCGGCGACACGGGCGGCGACCTGCCCGACGGTTCCTTCGGCGCGACCACCGAGCTGGAGGTCGACGAGATCCAGTCCATCGTCCGCTGACGCGCGTGAGGAGGGCACGTGAGCGATCTGTACGTGGACATGGAGACCCTCGACCGGGTCCGGCGAAACATCGAGCGCATATCGGAGCTGATGAAGCGGCCGGGCCGGGAGATGGAGGAGGTCGACGGCTGGTCCATGGGCGTGGACGCGCTGGCCCGTCGAATGGATGAGTTCGGGGACGAGTGGTCGTACGGCATCGGGCAGATCGAGAAGTTCTCCGATGCCGCGTCGGAGGCCCTGCTGAAGGTCAAGCAGGAGTTTCGACGGGTGGACGGTGAGCTTGCCGACGCCCTCCCGCGATCGCGCTCCCAGGCCGGCGGGGGACGTGCATGAGTGCGTTACGGCCGGCCGACTTCTCCTCCCTCGGGTTCATGCCCTGCCCGGGGGACCTGCGCGGGGCCGAGAACGTCGCCGGGGTGGTGCGGCGGACGGCGCGGGCGCTGTCGGAGATATCCCACGTGCTGCACGGCACCGGGCCGGGGGACTGGAAGGGAAAGGCGGCGGAGGCGTTCCGCGAGAAGTTCGAGGACGACTTCCGGCCCAAGATGGACGAGGCCCGTGACTCGTTCGGCATGGCCGCCACGGCCCTGGAGGGCTGGGCCGAGTACATGCGTGTCCAGCAGGCGACGGCGCGCCAGTTGGAGCGGGAGGCCGAGGACGCCGAGCGCGAGCTGAGTAACGCACTGCGCCGACTGGACTCGGCCACCGATGACGACGAGCCCTCGGGCAGCGGCTCCCCGGACCGGTACCGGCAAGCCAGCACGGCAGGGGACAAGCCAGATCGGGCCCGCGAGGAGGAGCAGCGCCGGGAGGCGCAGGGCGCGGTCGACGACGCGTCCGTGCGGCTGGAAGACGTACGCCGCCGCGCTCGTTCGCTGGCCGACGACTACCGGGCGGAAGGACACGCGGTCGCGAACCGCCTCCGCGGCGCGATGGAGATCGCCCCGGACGAGCCTGGACTGTTCGACAAGATCGGCGACACCATCAGCGATCTGTCCGGCTCGTTCGGCGAGTACCTGGAGACGGTGACTGAGGGCATCGCCAAGCTCGCGGACGATGTCACCCAGTGGGTGGAGGACCATGCGGCCAACATCGCTGCGGTCGGAGATGTGTTCGCGGCCATCAGCGCAGTTTCCGGGGCTATCTCCGCAGTGCTGTACACCGTTGCCGGGATGACCAAGGTTCCACACCTCGCAGTGGTTGCCGGCGCTTTCGGCAACGTGTCGGCAGGTACGGCAACCGTTGCCCTCGCTGCGCACGGTCTCGCCCGGATTGCAGGGGCCGACGTCTCAGATCGCACGTTGGCGCAGGATGTGGTGGGCGCAATCCCGTTCGGTGCGAACGTGCGGTTTGTGGGGAATACCGGGCGGGCCATTGCAGATAGTCAGCACGCGAGGGGCGCCTCCCTGCTCGGACTGGCTGACTCGTGGGCTGGGCTCGGGGCGAATCCGAAGGTATTTCAAAACTTCGTCCCCGAAGGGAACCGGCAGAAGGCGCAAATGTTTCTCCCCGCCGGGGCCGGCGTCATGCTCGTCGCGGTAGAGAATGCTTGGAATTCTTCCTGACCTGACTGGAGGCGATGAGATATGGATGACAGAGAAATCATCGCCCATTTCGACGGGCGCTCGAGCGTGTCCATCGTAACTGGTGCCGGTTGGGACGCCCCGAAGATGGCCGATGTGGGATACGAATTCGGGTACACGCTTGTTCGCGTTATTCCTGGACGAGGCACAACACGACTTGTCTTCGAGCGCGACGATCGAGAACATGCGCGTCACAGAGCTGAGTGGTCCGTGAATTACTTTCGGACGCATGGAAGGTGGGGGCGTCAGCAACCCCGGTTTCAACTGCCTGAGCACATGGGTCCCCGTATCGAGCCACTGGAAGCGGCATGGGCTCGTTACGCCGTGGCGGCTTTTCGGGACAAGAGGTCACTCTTGCACCTTTCCGCAGTTTTGGCCGCACTGATCGTCATTGTCGTGTGGCCCAATCGCGACAACGCGGCAGTTGTCGCCCCGATCCTACTTGTTGGCGGTCCGCTGGTGCTGGCTGGAGTTATTTCTCCGTGGCTGCCCAGTAAGCGTCTCAGGAGGTATCAGCAGACGGTGGAGACGTTTGAGCTGCAGCAGGCGGTTGAGCGGGGGTTCATTCCGCCCCCGCCGCCCAGTAACGGAGATTGAGGGCGTGTCTCATGGCATTGATGACCTTCGAGGTTCCTGCGGGCTATAGCCGGATACCTGTCGGGCTGACTCTGGCCGAGACCCGTGAGTTTGTGGCCGGCCCTGCGGCTGCGATGGAAGTGGCGGGCGACGAAGCGGAGAACCAAACGCTTCAACTGCACCAGTGGTCCACGGCACTGAGAGCACTCGGCGCCATGTACGCGGGGGCCTACTGGCGCGGGGAGGGGGACCAGTCGCGGTTCGGCATGCTGCTCGTGGCTGCGCAGCCTCTCGCCTACGGCGACGCTCACCTCGCCTCGCGAGGACTCCCGCATGGGCTGCGTGACCCCGAGGACGATGCGACAGCCGCCAAGCCGTTCGACTTGCCCTGCGGGCCGGCGTCCGTCTTCGCACGACAGATCGACCTGCCGGTGGAGGGGGAGCGGTCCGCCGCCGAGGGCGGTGCCGTGGTGCCGGTCGGCGAACTCCAGGCGTACATACCGGTGCCCCGGGAGTTGTCTGGCGGCCGTGAGGAGATCGTCGTGGTCGCCTTCCAGACGCCGGATCTGGACCACTGGGACACGTACGCACAGCACCTCGTGTTCCTGCTGAAGAGCATCAAGTTCGACGAGGAGCCCAGGAGCGACTGAGGGCGGCGGCATCCGGCTCCGGCGGTAGAGCGCGGGAAAAGGGTTTGAGTCGGGCGGTGGGCCGCGGCTACCGTCGTGGTGGACCGTGAAGTCGGCTTGTGGAGGTGAGACCCGTGAACACAGTTACCCATGGGTGCTCCCTCAACCCGTCACGGTCCGGCGGCTGACGTCCGGTGTCGCCAGGAGCGCCTGAGATCGAGGCACTCCTGGAGGGAGACGCCGATGGACGCGAAACCTTTTCTCTCCGGCCTGGGCGACGACGCGGTGACGATCACGCGCGTTGCGGACAGGCAATGGCAGGCACTGGATGACGACCTGGTCGTCGGCAGCGGGTACGCGGAGTACCGGGCCGACGGCCGTTTGTTCGTCGGCATCGACGCCTGGCACGCGGACACCTTCGACCGCATCGCCGCGGCGATGCTGCCGGAGCTGCCCGCGCCGCTGTACACGGTGGTCGACGAAGCCGACACCGGGCTGACGGACGCCTGGCGGCGGGCCGGGTTCACGGTCGGGCGCCGCGAGTGGGAGTACGTCATGCCGACCGACCCGCGGGACACGGGGCTCGACGGCGTACTGCCGCCGGCCGGTGTGACGGTCGTCCCCGCCGGTGAGGCGGACGAGGGCCTGCTGCGGGCGGTGGACCGTACGATCCGGGACGAGGTCGAGGCGGCCGCCGGGTGGTGGCAGTCGATGCCCGCGGAGGTGATCATCCGCCCCGCGGGCGACACCGTCGTCGACCCGTCGAAGTACGCGGTGGCCGCGGGGCCGGACCGCTACCTCGGCCTGATCCGTGTGGTGACGGTGAACCGGTCCCGTGTCGGGCTCGTCGCGGTCCGGGCCGGTGAGCAGCGCCGCGGCATCGCCCGGGCGCTGCTCGCGCACGCGCTCGGGACGCTGCACCACGCGGGGACCACCGCGGCCTGGACCGAGGTCCACGAGTCCAACCGGGCGGCCACGGCGCTGTTCGAGGGCGTCGGCGCCCGGCCGGTGAGCAGCAACCTGGAGCTGGTCCGATGACGAAGGACAAGAACGTCATCGAGGTCGAGGGCCGGGTCGTCGAGTGCCTGCGCAGCGCCATGTTCACCGTGGAGCTGGAGAACGGCCACCGGGTGCTCGCGCACATCAGCGGGAAGATGCGCAAGCACTACATCAGGATCTATCTGGAGGACCGGGTGCTGGTGGAGCTGCCGCCGTACGACCTGGCGCGCGGCCGGATCGTGTTCCGGTACCGCAACTAGCGGGTCGCGGGGCCCCGGTCGTGGCGTTTCCGCGGCCGGGGCCCGGCTACGGTGCGGGGGAGCGGTACGGAAGGGGCACGGGGTGGAGCTGGCCGGGGAGCTGCGGCGTCCGCGGACCGTCGAGGAGGCGGTGGCGGAGCAGCAGCGGTTGCGAGGGCTCGTGCGCGCGGAGTCCGTGCGCGACGCGGCGCGGTGGCGGACGGCGGCCGGGGTCGACGTGGCGTATGACGACGAGGCGGGGGTGTGCGCCGCGGCGGTCGCCGTGCTGGATGTGGCGAGTCTCGACGTGGTCGACTCGGTGACGGCCGTGTCGCGGATCGAGTTCCCGTACGTCCCGGGCCTGCTGGCGTTCCGCGAGATTCCCGCGGTCGCGGCGGCGCTGTCGGGGCTGGCCGGCCCACCGGACGTGTTCGTGTGCGACGGCTACGGCATCGCCCACCCCCGCCGCGTCGGCCTCGCGAGTCACCTGGGGGTGCTGACGGGGATTCCGTCGTTCGGCGTGGCGAAGAACCCCCTGTACTTCCGGTGCGAGGAGCCGGGGGCCGAGCGGGGTTCGTCGGCGCCGCTGCTGGACGGGACGGAGGCGGTGGGGCGCGCTCTTCGTACGCAGCCGGGTGTCAAGCCGGTGTACGTCTCCGCCGGCCACCTGGTCGGGGCGGAGGAGGCGTGCGCGTTCACGCTCGGCCTGGCGAGGCGGTACCGCCTCCCGGAGACAACGAGGGCCGCGGACAAGCTGTGCCGCCGGGCACTGGCCGAAGCCTGACCGGCCGGGACCCCGCCGCCCGGCAGCGCGGCGCCGACGGCCTCGCGCTCGGCGTCGCGGGCGTCGCGGGCGGCGCGGGAGAATTCGATCGGGCGGGGCTGGGGTCGGTGACGGTCGCCCCGCAGCTCCGGTGGCGCGCCCTCGACGTGGAGGCGGCGACCGTGGACGGCTCGGCCCGGCATTGCAGGGTGCACGCGGGGACGGCGGCGGAGCTGGGACGGTGGGCCTTCCCACCCCACCGCACCCTGCGCCGCTACGCCCCCCACACCCACTAGCTGGTCCGGCTGCCGGGTGCCGGCGCCAGTCGCCGCGGGTACCTTCTCCGCGGGCCGATCCCGCCGGGCCCGGCGGCCGACTCGCCCCGCCGACACGCCTCAGTGCTGGATCAGGCCGCCGACCGGGACGGAGGCGACGTGGCCGGTCGCCGGAAGCGTACGAGCCAGGGCGAGGCCGACGTCGACCAGCGATGACCGGCGCAGGTGAGCGACATCGGGAACCGGAGTCCAGACCGCCTCGGCGGTCTCGCCGTTCGGCTCCGGCCGTAGCCGGCCGCCGGTGATGCGCACCCGGTAGAAGACGCCGACGTTCTGGAGCTCCGGTCCGCCCGGGACCGTACGCTCAGCCGCGGGGATCACCCGGGAGTCCACACCCAGCAGGCGCTCGACCACCGCGTCGCAACCGGTCTCCTCGGCGACCTCCCGGATCACCGCGTCCAACGGATCCTCGGCGTGCTCGACCCTGCCGCCCGGGAGGGTCCAGTTGCTCTCGCCCCTCGGCGACACGTGCCGGGCGAGCAGGACCCGTCCGCCTTCTGTGCACACGGCGTACGCCGCCAGCCGCAGGCTCATCCCGGCACCCCCCGGGGACCCTATCCGGGACGTGTGAGCGCGAGTGCGCCGTACACTCCTTCGATGCCTTCCTCCGGCACCGCACCTCGGCGCGCCGGCGTCGAGGCCCTCCTGGCGGGTCTGCATTCCGCACCCGTCCGCGTCGTCGCCTGGGAGCGGCTGGAGCCCTGGGCGGTCGCGCGGGTCACGTTGCGCGGCGAGGCGGTGCCGCGGACCGTCGTGGTCAAGTGGGTACGCGACGGGCCGGGCGAGACCCGCACCGGGTCCTGGCGGCTGCGTACCGAGGTGGGTGCGCTCCGCTTCCTCTCTGACGACCTCGGTCTGGCGCTCGCCCCGCGCGTCGTCGCCGCCGACCTCGCCGCCGGGTTCGTCGTGCTGGAGGACCTGGCGCCGCGCGCCGCCCTCGACGGCCTGCTCCGCCGTGACGGCGCCGCCGGCCACGCCGGCCGGCTGGCCGCGTTCGCCCGTGCGCGCGGCGAACTCAGCGCGTCGACCGCCGGCCACGCCGGCGCGTACCTCCGTCGACGGGCCGCGCTCGGGCCCGTGGACCCGGCGGCGGACTGCGTGGCGGGGTTCGCCCGGCTCCGGGACGGGGCGCCCGTGCAGGCCGCGGCGCTCGGCGTCCCCCTCGCCGGGCGGGCTTTCACCGAATGCGGGGAGGCCCTGGCCGAGTTGACCGATCCCGGCCCGTTCCTGGTGCTCAGCAACGGCGACGCGGAGGCCAACAACGTCCTCGTCCGCGAGTCCGGCCCACCGGACCCCCGCGTCATCGACTTCGAGTCGGCCGGTTACACCCACGCCCTCCTCGACGCCGTCTGTCTGCACGTCCCCGGCCCGGGCTGGATCACCGTCGGCGACCCCGTCGCCGCCGGCCTCGCCGACCAGCACCGCCGCGCCCTCGCCCGCGGGGTGCCCGCGGCCGAGGACGACCGGCGGTACGGACGCGGCCTGGCGGCGGCCTGCTTGTTCTGGGCGACCGCCCGCCTGCAGCGGTTCACCGCGCTCGACGCGCGCGTACGGGGTGACCACGGCCGCGCCCAGCTCGTCGAGACGCTGGAGGCCGCGGCCCGTACCGCCGCGCATCACCGCGCCTTCCCCCACCTCGCCGGCTGGGCCCGCCGCACCGCCGCCCTGCTGCGCCGCCGCTGGCCCGACGCGGACCTGGACTTCACCGACCCGGACGCGTTCCCGCCCTACACGGCGCGCATCCACTGACGTACCGAGGCTCAGCGGGCTCCGGTACGGGTCCTGCGGAAGCTCGCGCGGTACGCGGTGGGCGTCACGCCGACGTGGGCGGCCATGTGCTTGCGCAGCGAATCCGCGCTCCCCAGACCGCTCTTCTCGGCCACCTGGTCCATGGGCAGCCCGGTGGTCTCCAGCAACTCCCGCGCCCGGTGGATCCGCCGCTGCAGCAGCCACTGCAGCGGGCTCAGCCCGGTCTCCGCGCGGAAGCGGCGCGTCAGCGTCCGCACGCTGGTCCGGGCGTGCCGGGCCAGATCCACGAGCGTGAGCGGGAGGTCGAGGCGTTCGAGTGCCCACGCGCGCGTGGGCGCGAGCGACGTGCCGCGTTCGGGCGGCAGCGGCGTCTCGATGAACTGCGACTGACCGCCGGGCCGTACGGGAGGGACGACCGCGAGCCGCGCGACCGTGTGGGCGACCGCCGCGCCGTAGTCGACGCCGACCAGGTGCAGGCAGAGATCGATCGCGGCGGCGGCGCCCGCGGAGGTGTAGATGCCGCCGTCTTCGACGAAGAGGTGGTCGGGCTGCACGTCAACGGCCGGAAAACGGGTGGCGAGATCGCGGGCGAGCCCCCAGTGGGTCGTCGCGCGGCGCCCGTCGAGCAGGCCGGCCTGGGCCAGTACGAACGCTCCCGTGCACAGGGACGCGATCCGTACGCCGCCGGCCGCGGCCTTCCGCAGCGCCTCCAGCACCTCCGCGGGCGCCTCCTCGCCGCCGCTGCCGACCGCGAGCACCGTGTCGGCGCCGTCCAGCCCCTCCAGCCCGTACGGAACGACGATGTCCGGCCCGCCGACGGTGGCCAGCGGCCCGGGCCGTACCGCGCAGACGCGCACCTCGTACTGAGGCACGCTGCCGAAGATCATGAGCGGGATCGAGACGTCGAAACTCAGCACCGGCTGCACGGTGACCGCGGCGATGCGGTGCATGGCCTGAACCTCCGGACACTTGGCATTCCGGCCACTATCGTACGAGGCCACGCCCCGGCACCGTCGTCCGCATGACAACTCATGTGATCGTGGGGCGCGGAGCCACCGCCTCGAAGACCGCCCTCCTGCTGGCCGAGGACGGCGAACGGGTACGGATGCTCAGCCGCACCGGCGGCGGCCCCGACCACCCGCTCGTCGAGAGGATCGCCGCGGACGCGACGGACACCGACCGGCTCACCGAGCTGACGGAGGGCGCGGACACCCTCTTCACCACCGCGGCGCCGCCGTACCACCTGTGGCCGGAGCAGTTCCCCGTCCTGTCGGCGTCGCTGCTGAGCGCGGTGCGGCGGACGGGGGCCGCGTACGTCATGCTCGGCAACCTCTACGCGTACGGGCCGGTGGCCGGCCCGATCACCCCGCACTTCCCGCTCGCCGCGACGGGCCCCAAGGGCCGCGCCAGGGCGCGCGTCTGGGAGGAGGCCGCCGCCTCGGGGGTGAAGGTCACGGAGGTACGCGCCGCCCAGTTCTACGGCGCCGGCGCCTTCTCCGTGTTCAGCCTCTTCGTGCAGCGGCAGACCCTGGAGGGCAGGCCGGCCCTGGTGCCGCAACCCCTCGACGTGCCCCACAGCTACTCGGCGATCGCGGACACCGCCCGCACGCTGGTCGCGGCGAGCCGCGACGAGCGCTCCTACGGCCGGGCCTGGCACGCACCGACCTCGACGCTGTCCGTACGCGAACTGGCCACGCGCCTCGCCGCACTTGCCGGGGCACCGGAGCCCCGTATGGAGGAACTGACCGAACGCGACATCAGCCTGCTCGCGCTCACGGCTCCTTTCTGGGCGGAAATGCACGAGGTGCTCGAAAAGCCCGGTCACCCGTACGTCATCGACTACTCCGAGACCGAGAAGACCTTCGGCGTGACCGCCACCCCGGCGGACGACGTGTTGGGGGAGGTGGTGTAGCCGGGGTGCTGAGCGCCCCCGCCACCGCCGCCGCCGGGAGGATGCGGGGGCGGGGGCGGGGGCAGGGGGCAGGGGGCAGGGGGCAGGGCGGCGCGGGGGCGACGTACCGGCGATCGGGTACTTCCCGCGTACTTCCCGCGTACGTCCCTGGGCGGATTGACCGTCCGCGTGAATCCGATTGCTGCTTCGCGGCCCGGTGCGCACCCTGCGTGGATGCGCTTCTCCGTCAACATCCCGAACTTCGGTGACTTCGCCGATCCCCGCAACGTCGCCACCGTGGCCGCCGCCGCCGAACAGGCCCGGTGGGACGGGCTCTTCGTCTGGGACCACGTCCTGCACCGCCGCCACCGGGGCCGCCCCTTCGGCGACCCCTGGATGCTGCTCACCGCCGCCGCCCTGGCGACCTCCCGGATCCGGCTGGGCCCTCTGCTGACGCCCGTACCCCGCTACCGCCCGCAGCAACTCGCCCGCCAAGTCGCCACCCTGGACCACCTCAGCGGTGGCCGCGTGATCTTCGGGGCGGGCCTGGGCGGACCCGTCGAGGACGAGTACCGCAGCTTCGGCGACACCGCCGAGGCGCGTGTGCTCGGCGAGCGGCTGGACGAGGGCCTGGACCTGCTCCAGCGCTTCTGGTCCGGCGAACCGGTGACCCACCGCGGTCCACACTACGAGGCCCACGACGTCACCCTGCTACCGCCAACCGTGCAGCAGCCCCGGCCGCCGGTGTGGATCGGCGGGTTCTGGCCGCGGCGCCCGCCGATGCGGCGGGCGGCGCGGTGGGATGGGGCGGTGCCGCTGTTCGAGACAGCGCGGCACGGTCATGTGCCGGATCTGGCCGAGGTGCGGGATCTCTTCGCGTACGTGCGTGAACACCGCGCGGCGGCGGAGGCCGGGGGCGGCGGCGGGGCTGGGGCTGGTGCTGGGGCCGAGCGGCCCTTCGAGTTCGTCCTCGGCGGGGCCACGTCGCCGGATGCGGGGAAGGCCAGGGACGTGATCGGCCCGCTGCACGACGCCGGCGCGACGTGGTGGGACGAACGGCAAGTCCAGACCGGCCCCGACCTGGATCGCCTGTCCGCGGTACTGCGCCGGGTAGAGGCGGGCCCGCCGGTGCTCGGGTAACGGGTTGCGGGAGCCGGGAGCCGGGAGCCGGGAGCCGGGGGCCGGGAGCCGGGAGCCGGGAGCCGGGGGTTGAGGGCCAGGAGCCGGGAGCCGGGGGTCGAGGGCCAGGAGCCAGGAGCCGGGAGCTGAAGGCCGGGGGTCGAGGGCTAGGAGCCGGGGCCGGGAGCCGGGAGCCCGGGGGCCGGGAGCGGAGCCGGGGGCCGGGAGCCGGAGCCGGGGGCCGGAGGCGGGTGCGGGTTGCGTACGTGCCGAGGGCGCCGCGCTCTTCTGCCCGACCCATCTCCCCGCACGCCCGCCCAAGGGTATGCGTGTGCTGTGACAACGCACCCGGGTCACGGGCATCGTGGGCGAGCGTGGCCCGGGTGCGGGGGTACGGTGCCGGGCGGGCGCCGCTGCGTAGGGCGAGTCGGCTTCGGGGGTACGGCTCCGGGCGTGCCCTCGTTCGTGGGGTGGGCCGGTGGACGGGGGGGCGTGTCGGGGTGGGCCTGTGTCGCGAGGTCTCCCCCCGGGCCACCCCGCGCTTGAGTGTGCGGGCCTGCGTCCGCCGTCAAGGGCGTTCCCTCCGCTTCGCTGCGGGAACGTCGCTACGCGATGGGCTGCGCCCACCCTTGACACCGGACTCCGGCCCGTAAAAGACCGGCAGCTAAGGGTGGCCCGGGGGGAGCGGGCACCCTCGAACGCAGGCTACGAAGGAGAACCCGGCCGACGGGGGCGGGCTCTCGGAGCCGGGCCTGCCCAGATCGCCGGATGGCCCCGGTAGCGGAGGGCCGGACCACCGGAAACGGGCCCGCCCGGTCGCCGACGGCCCCGGCAGGCGGGGGCCGGAGGCCGGTGGAGGGCCCGCCCTGATCGCGGATGGGCGCTGTTACGGGGGAGGCTCGGGTGCCGTGGGGCGTCGCGTGGGGACAGTGGGCCGGCGAGTGGCGTGCGGCGTTGGGCGGGTGGCGGCGCTGCCCTGGACGTGGGTGCGCGTCGCTGGGCGAAAGTCGGTTTGTGAGGGTGATTTGCCCCGATTCTTGAGGGGTGTTACCGCGAGTTACGGCCGGATTTCTCCGCCAGGGTGCTGCGGACTGTCCGGTGGGGTCGGGAAGCGGGCTGAGTGCGTGCGGATCGGCGAAAGTCGGTCCGTGCGGGCGATTTGCCCCGCTTCTCGGGGGGTGTTACCCCGAGTTCGTGTCGTTTTCGTTCGGTCGGGGCGGTCGTCGGCGCGCCTGTGTCGGGTGTTGTGTCTCGGTGGGTGAAGGTCCGGCTCCGGTGTTCGGTGGCCCGGTTCCGGTGCGAGCCCGTTGGGCGGCTTGTCCGCGAGGGGGGTGGTCTCGCCGCGGTGTCGGCCCCCGTCCGCCGGGTGCCGATACGTAGGGCGTTCGACGGGGTGCCGCTCCCCCCGGGCCACTCATAGCCGCCGGTCTTTACGGGCCGGAGTCCGGTGTCAAGGGTGGGCGCAGCCCATCGCGTAGCGACGCTCCCGGAGCGAAGCGGAGGGGGCGCCCTTGACGCCGGACGGAGGCCCGCATCATCAGGAGATGGGTGGCCCGGGGGGTGCCCATGCGACGCCGGCAAACCCCGACGCCGCCCCCTCCGACGCCGGGTTGGTGGCGTTACAGCAGGTGGTCCGCCTTGCCGGCCTTGATGTCGCGGATGAGCGTGCGGAGGGCTTCGATGGAGTCGGTGACCCTGTGCTCCTCGCTGCCTGCCACGGCGATGTGCGCGTTCCCTTCCGCGTCCGTGCCTATGCGGAAGCACGCGTTGCCTTCGCCGCAGTACGGGTCTTCCCAGTCGATGGTGCTGGGCATGGTTACCTCGTTTCAGAGTTGGCTTGCGATCTCATGGATGAAGTCACGGGACTCGTCTGCGGGCAGGGCCGCGTCTTCTTGTCGGTCCAGTTGCGCTCGGTACTTCGCGAGCTGTCCGTCCGCGTGCAGGAAGTCCGGTCCGTGTGAGTTGTCGATCTGCACGGTGTCGAGTTGTGGGACCGGGCCCTCGGCGTAGAGGACGTTCTGACCGGCGCCGGGGAACGACCCCCGATCGAACGGGATCACCCGGATGGTGACCTTCTCCCGCTCGGACATGCCGAGCAGGTGCTCCAACTGTGCACGGGCGACCAACCGGCCGCCGAACTGCATGCGCAGGGCCGCTTCGTGTACGACTGCGACGTAGTCGGGCGGGTTGGCGCTGAGGAGTACCTGTTGGCGTTTGGCGCGGTGGGCGAGTCGGAGGCCGACCTCGTCCTCCGGCAGGGGTGGCATGACCTCGCGGAAGACGGCGAGGGCGTGGTCCGACGTCTGTAGCAGGCCCGGGACGTGCACAGTCGTTCCGATACGCATCCGGCCGGCGTGCGCCTCCAGCTCCGCGATGTCCAGGAGCCCGGGCGGGAGACTGCCGCGGTACCGTTCCCACCAGCCCTTCTCGCCTGGCTGGGCCATCGCGACCAGGGCCTCGACGTACCTCTCGTCGGTGCAGTGGCAGTTGCAGGCCAGAGTGCGCAGCCGCTCGGGTGTGATGGTGCGCTGGCCGGACTCCATGTAGGAGATTTTTCCGCTGTCCAGTCCCAGTAATCCGGCGGCGTACGTGGTGGACATCCCCGCCGACGTACGGATCTTCCGCACCTCGCTGCCCAGGCGCTGCTGTCGCTGGGTTGGTGTCTTCCTGATGGCCATGTCCGTGCCTCCTACGGAAAGGAGAGAACCTCCGAGAGGAGGTAGTAATTCTGCCAACCTATGACTACTCTCGGTTGTGCGCAAGGTACTCACAGCAACGCCGGAAGCGCACCGCGCGAGCATGCCCGCTCTCCCTGGGGTGGGCGTGCTCGCGCCCCAGGGAGGCAGGCCACTGGCGCGTCCACGACCAACCCCGGCTCAGGAGTCCGCCATGACCCCATGCCTCCGCCACTCCGTTCCATCCACCCCACCCACCTCGCCCGCCCCGCCCATCCCGCCCCTCCCCGTCCGCTGGGCCTTCCCGCCGACGCCCGCTCCGTCCCCCGCGCCCGCCGGGCCGTCCTCGACGCCCTGCCCGACCCCCACCGCCCCCGCCTCGGCGGCGACCTTCAGCTCCTCGCCTCCGAACTCGTCACCAACGCCGTACGTCACGGCACCCGGCCCGCCGAGGACCATCTCGTCGAACTCCTCCTCTGGCCCGCCGACGGCCACTACTGGCTCGCCGTCTCCGATCCCGGCCCCGGTGCGCCCGTTCTCTCTCCCACCGACGCATCCGACGCATCTGCCTGCGGCGGTCGCGGGCTCCTCCTCGTCGACGCTCTCTCCGCCGTCTGGGGTGTCGTCCCCCGCCGGGTCCGCGGGAAGGCCGTCGTCGCCGGGCTCCGGCTCGACACCGGCGACCACGCCCCCGATGACCACGCCCCCCAATGACCACGACCCCCCGTGACTAGGACCGCCCCCCTGGATACGACTCTGAGTACGAGCGGGAGGGGCACACATGGCGCGTGCGGAGTTCCCGGGCGGGCACGGGCACGGGGACGGGCGGCGGGCGGGGAGTCCGTCGCGGTGCAGGTTCACCAGGCCCGCGACCTCCTGCCGGAGGGCGGCCCGTGCCGCCAGGAGTGCTGGGACATGCTCGGCCCCGGCGTGCAGGCCAGGCTGCAGGAGAAGGCCGGGACCGTGCTGGAGTGGTGGGCCCGCCTCGACCGCGCGGGCAATCCCCGCGCGGTCGCCCTCGGGCTCTGCAAGGCGAGCGCCGTCAGCAGGAACGGGAAGCGGGTCTATCTCGTCGAACGGCTTCAACTGCATCCCGGAGCCATGCGGCGGCAGCCGTTCGGCGGCCCCCGTACGCCCCCAGGTCACCCCGTCCTGCCGGCGGGCAGATCGCCGACCGCAACGTGACCTTCGCCTCCGGCTTCCGCATCCTGCCGCGCGGGCGCTCCCCGGAGCACGGACACTGGGAAGTCGAGTGCTGCCACGCTCCGGTACGCGGCCGAAGCGGGACCTGAGCCCGAGACCCGAGCCCCGCGACCCGAGCCCCGCGACCTGAGTCCCCGACACGGACCGCCGCGTGGTATTTGCGCCGATTGGCGCGAGCCGAGCGCCGTATGGCACACTATCCGGGTTGCTCGGCTGAGCGTCGATGCTGCGCGCCTCCCGCCGGGAGGACCGGAAGCGAGTCCCACGTATTCGTCGCCCCTCATCAGGGGCGGAAGTACGGGAATCTTCCGGGAAGCGTCAGCGGGGTGCAGGCCAGGGCACTCGGTGGGATCTTCCCCCTCTTCCTGCAAGGAAAACCCCTGCGGACCTCCGTGGATGTCCGCAGGCGCACTGCTTTCGCGGGAGACATGCGGGGAGGGTTGCGACACGCCCGACCGCGTGGGTCGGGGAACGGGTCCGCGCCCTCCGTCGGCGGGAGACCGCGGGAGACCACCGGGCGCCGGAGCGCTACGAGAACAGGACTGCTGAGAAGCCATGGCGGGACAGAAGATCCGCATCCGGCTCAAGGCCTACGACCACGAGGTCATCGACTCCTCGGCGAAGAAGATCGTCGAGACGGTGACCCGCACTGGTGCGTCGGTCGCGGGCCCGGTGCCGCTGCCCACTGAGAAGAACGTGTACTGCGTCATCAAGTCGCCGCACAAGTACAAGGACTCTCGCGAGCACTTCGAGATGCGCACCCACAAGCGTCTGATCGACATCCTCGACCCGACCCCCAAGACCGTTGACTCGCTGATGCGCCTGGACCTCCCGGCCGGCGTCGACATCGAGATCAAGCTCTGAGAGGTCGCGAAGAGATGGCTAAGCAGATCAAGGGCGTCCTGGGCGAGAAGCTCGGCATGACCCAGGTCTGGGACGAGAACAACCGCGTCGTCCCGGTGACCGTGGTCAAGGCCGGCCCCTGTGTCGTCACCCAGATCCACACCGCAGACTCCGACGGCTACGACGCCGTCCAGATCGCCTTCGGCGAGATCGACCCGCGCAAGGTGAACAAGCCCCTCAAGGGCCACTTCGCCAAGGCCGACGTCACTCCCCGCCGCCACCTGGTGGAGATCCGCACCGCGGACGCCTCCGAGTACACCCTCGGCCAGGAGGTGACCGCCGAGACCTTCGAGGCCGGCGTGAAGGTCGACGTGACCGGCAAGAGCAAGGGCAAGGGCTTCGCCGGCGTCATGAAGCGCCACGGCTTCGCCGGCGGCAAGGCCAGCCACGGCGCCCACCGCGTGCACCGCAAGCCGGGCTCCATCGGTGGCTGCGCCACCCCGGGCCGCGTGTTCAAGGGCATGCGGATGGCCGGCCGGATGGGCAACCAGCGGGTCACCACCCAGAACCTGACCGTCCACGCCGTTGACGCGGAGAAGGGACTGCTGCTCATCAAGGGCGCCGTCCCCGGTCCGAACGGCGGCCTCGTCCTGGTCCGTAGCGCGGCCAAGGGGGCCTGAGGTAATGAGCACCGTTGACATCCTTTCGCCGGCGGGCGAGAAGGCCGGGACCGTCGAGCTCCCCGCGGAGATCTTCGACGCGCAGGTCAGCATTCCGCTGATCCACCAGGTCGTCACCGCCCAGTTGGCCGCTGCCCGCCAGGGCACGCACAAAGTGAAGACCCGCGGCGAGGTCCGCGGCGGCGGCAAGAAGCCGTACCGCCAGAAGGGCACCGGCCGCGCCCGGCAGGGCTCGATCCGCGCCCCGCAGTTCGCGGGCGGCGGCGTCGTGCACGGCCCCGTGCCGCGCGACTACTCGCAGCGGACCCCGAAGAAGATGAAGGCCGCCGCGCTGCGCGGCGCCCTCTCGGACCGGGCCCGCCTCGGCCGGATCCACGTCGTCACCGGCGTGGTCGACGGAGAGGTCTCGACGAAGGCCGCCAGGACCCTCCTTGGCAAGGTCAGCGAGCGCAAGAACGTGCTGCTGGTCATCGAGCGGGACGACGACCTGTCGATGCTGTCCGCCCGGAACCTGCCCGACGTGCACATCCTGGACGCCGGTCAGCTCAACACGTACGACGTGCTCGTCTCCGACGACGTGGTCTTCACGCAGGCCGCCTTCGAGCGGTTCGTGGCCGGCCCCGTCAAGGGCGGCGGCAAGAGCCAGTCTCCTGTCGGCGAGGTCGAGCTCCAGAAGGCTGAAGGGAGCGACGCCTGATGGTCGACATGGACAAGACCGAGACCGGGGCCGAGGCCGCGGACGAGACGGCGAACGAGTTCACCGTCACCAGCAAGACCTACGACGACCCGCGCGACGTGCTGCTCAAGCCCGTCGTCTCGGAGAAGAGCTACGCGCTGCTCGACGAGAACAAGTACACGTTCATCGTCGACCCGCGGGCGAACAAGACCCAGATCCGGCAGGCCGTGGAGAAGGTCTTCCAGGTCAAGGTCATCGGGGTCAACACGATCAACCGCCAGGGCAAGCGCAAGCGCACCCGCACCGGCTACGGCAAGCGCGCCGACACCAAGCGCGCCATCGTGACCGTCGCCGAGGGCGAGCGCATCGACATCTTCGGCGGCCCGGTCTCCTGACGGGGACCGACAGGGCTGTCCGTCACGGACGAGGACTGAAGAAATGGGTATCCGCAAGTACAAGCCGACGACTCCTGGCCGTCGTGGCGCCAGCGTCGCCGACTTCGTCGAGGTAACGCGGTCCACGCCGGAGAAGTCGCTGGTCCGCCCGCTGCACAGCAAGGGCGGCCGAAACAATTCCGGTCGTGTGACCGTCCGCCACCAGGGCGGTGGCCACAAGCGCGCCTTCCGCGTGATCGACTTCCGTCGGCACGACAAGGACGGCGTCCCCGCCCGGGTCGCGCACATCGAGTACGACCCGAACCGCACCGCGCGCATCGCGCTGCTGCACTACGCCGACGGCGAGAAGCGCTACATCCTCGCGCCGGCCGGCCTGAAGCAGGGCGACCGGATCGAGAACGGCGCCGGCGCGGACATCAAGCCGGGCAACGCGATGCCGCTGCGCAACATCCCGGTCGGTACCGTCATCCACGCCATCGAGCTGAAGCCCGGCGGCGGCGCGAAGTTCGCCCGCTCCGCCGGTGCGCACGTGCAGTTGCTGGCGAAGGAGGGCCGCATGGCCCACCTGCGGATGCCGTCCGGCGAGATCCGGCTGGTCGACATCCGCTGCCGCGCCACCGTCGGCGAGGTCGGCAACGCCGAGCAGTCGAACATCAACTGGGGCAAGGCCGGCCGCATGCGCTGGAAGGGCGTGCGCCCGACCGTCCGCGGTGTCGTGATGAACCCGATCGACCACCCGCACGGCGGTGGCGAGGGCAGGACCTCCGGTGGTCGCCACCCGGTCTCGCCCTGGGGCCAGAAGGAAGGCCGTACGCGCTCGCCGAAGAAGGCGAGCAGCAAGTACATCGTCCGCCGCCGCAAGACGAACAAGAAGCGCTAGGAGCGGGTGGAGTAGAGATGCCGCGCAGTCTGAAGAAGGGGCCCTTCGTCGACGACCACCTCATCAAGAAGGTGGACACGCAGAACGAAGCAGGCACCAAGAACGTCATCAAGACCTGGTCCCGCCGCTCGATGATCGTCCCGGCCATGCTCGGCCACACGATCGCGGTGCACGACGGCAAGAAGCACGTACCGGTGTTCGTCACCGAGTCGATGGTCGGGCACAAGCTCGGCGAGTTCGCGCCTACCCGCACCTTCAAGGGCCACGTCAAGGACGACCGCAAGTCGCGTCGTCGCTGACCTGCGGAGTGCGAAGACCATGACTCACACCGAAGGGACAACCATGGAAGCCAGGGCCTCCGCGCGCTATGTGCGCGTCACGCCCATGAAGGCCCGCCGTGTGGTGGACCTCATCCGTGGCATGACCGCCACGGAGGCTCAGGCGGTCCTGCGTTTCGCCCCGCAGGCCGCGAGCGTGCCCGTCGGCAAGGTGCTGGACAGCGCCATCGCCAACGCGGCGCACAACTACGACCACACCGACGTCGACAGCCTGTTCGTCAAGGAGGCGTACGTCGACGAGGGCCCGACCTGGAAGCGGTTCCGGCCCCGTGCGCAGGGCCGGGCGTACCGGATCCGCAAGCGCACCAGCCACATCACGCTGGTCGTCGGCAGCAAGGAAGGGACCCGGTAATGGGCCAGAAGGTAAACCCGCACGGGTTCCGGCTCGGCATCACCACCGACTTCAAGTCGCGCTGGTATGCGGACAAGCTGTACAAGGACTACATCAAGGAAGACGTCGCCATCCGCCGGATGATGACGAAGGGCATGGAGCGCGCGGGCATCTCCAAGGTGGAGATCGAGCGCACCCGTGACCGCGTCCGCGTCGACATCCACACCGCCCGGCCGGGCATCGTCATCGGCCGCCGCGGCGCGGAGGCCGACCGCATCCGCGGCGAGCTGGAGAAGCTGACCGGCAAGCAGGTGCAGCTCAACATCCTTGAGGTCAAGAACCCCGAGACCGACGCGCAGCTCGTGGCCCAGGCCGTCGCCGAGCAGCTCTCCTCGCGCGTCTCCTTCCGCCGGGCGATGCGCAAGAGCATGCAGTCCGCGATGAAGGCGGGCGCCAAGGGCATCAAGATCCAGTGCGGCGGGCGGCTCGGCGGCGCCGAGATGTCCCGCTCGGAGTTCTACCGCGAGGGCCGTGTGCCCCTGCACACCCTGCGTGCCAACGTCGACTACGGCTTCTTCGAGGCCCGTACGACCTTCGGCCGCATCGGCGTGAAGGTCTGGATCTACAAGGGCGACGTGAAGAACATCGCCGAGGTCCGCGCCGAGAACGCCGCGGCCCGCGCCGGCAACCGCCCGTCCCGCGGTGGCGGCGGCGGTGGCGGTGGCGACCGTCCGCGTCGCGGCGGCGAGCGCGGTGGCCGCGGCCGTCGTCCGCAGCGCGAGCAGCAGGCTCCGGCCGCCGAGGCCCCCCGGGCCGAGGCCGCCAGCACCGCTGCTGGTGCCGCGGGCCCTGCAGCCGACAACCCCGGAACGGAGGGCTGACCCATGCTCATCCCTCGCAGGGTCAAGCACCGCAAGCAGCACCACCCGAAGCGCCGCGGTCTCGCCAAGGGCGGCACCGAGCTGGCCTTCGGCGACTACGGCATCCAGGCGGCCACGGCCGCGTACGTCACCAACCGGCAGATCGAGGCCGCGCGTATCGCCATGACGCGGCACATCAAGCGTGGCGGCAAGGTGTGGATCAACATCTACCCGGACCGGCCGCTGACCAAGAAGCCCGCCGAGACCCGCATGGGCTCCGGCAAGGGCTCGCCGGAGTGGTGGGTGGCGAACGTCAAGCCCGGACGCGTGATGTTCGAGCTGTCGTACCCGAACGAGAAGACCGCTCGTGAGGCGCTGACCCGTGCGGCTCACAAGCTTCCGATGAAGTGCCGGATCGTCCGGCGCGAGGGTGGTGAGTCGTGATGGCCGCCGGTACCAAGGCGACCGAGCTGCGCGGGCTGTCCAACGATGACCTCGTGGAGAAGCTGCGCGAGGCCAAGGAGGAGCTGTTCAACCTCCGCTTCCAGGCGGCGACCGGACAGCTCGAGAACCACGGCCGGCTGAAGGCCGTCCGCAAGGACATCGCCCGGATCTACACCCTCATGCGGGAGCGCGAGCTCGGCATCGACACGGTGGAGAGCGCCTGATGAGCGAGACGAATGTGACAGAAGAGACCAAGACTGAGCGCGGCTTCCGCAAGACCCGTGAAGGGCTCGTCGTCAGCGACAAGATGGACAAGACCGTCGTCGTCGCCGTCGAGGACCGCGTGAAGCACGCCCTGTACGGCAAGGTCATCCGCCGTACGACCAAGTACAAGGCGCACGACGAGCAGAACAGTTGCGGCGTCGGCGACCGCGTCCTCCTCATGGAGACCCGGCCGCTGTCGGCGACCAAGCGCTGGCGCGTCGTCGAGGTGCTGGAGAAGGCCAAGTAAGTATTCCTGGGGGGAGCCCCCAGGACGGTTCCGCCAGGCTCGGCGGGTCCCCTCGTACGAGGGTCCCGCCGGGAACCGGCAGACGATCAGGAGATAGACGTGATCCAGCAGGAGTCGCGACTCAAGGTCGCCGACAACACGGGTGCGAAGGAGATTCTCTGCATCCGTGTGCTCGGCGGATCGGGCCGCCGCTACGCGGGTATCGGTGACGTCGTCGTCGCCACCGTCAAGGATGCGATCCCCGGCGGCAACGTGAAGAAGGGCGACGTCGTCAAGGCGGTCGTCGTGCGCACCGTCAAGGAGCGCCGCCGGCCGGACGGTTCGTACATCCGCTTCGACGAGAACGCCGCCGTCATCCTCAAGGCCGACGGTGACCCCCGCGGCACCCGCATCTTCGGCCCCGTCGGCCGCGAGCTGCGCGAGAAGAGGTTCATGAAGATCATCTCGCTCGCGCCGGAGGTGCTGTAGCACATGAAGATCAAGAAGGGCGACCTGGTTCAGGTCATCACCGGCAAGGACAGGGGCAAGCAGGGCAAGGTCATCGCGGCCTACCCGCGCGAGGACCGCGTCCTGGTCGAGGGTGTCAACCGGGTCAAGAAGCACACCAAGGCCGGACAGACGGCCCGCGGGTCCAAGACCGGCGGGATCATCACGACCGAGGCCCCGATCCACGTGAGCAACGTTCAGCTCGTGGTGGAGAAGGACGGCCAGAAGGTCGTGACCCGGGTCGGCTACCGCTTCGACGACGAGGGCAACAAGGTCCGCGTTGCCAAGCGGACGGGTGAGGACATCTGATGACTGCCACCACTGCGACCGCCGCGGGCACGCCCCCGCGCCTGAAGCAGCGCTACCGGGACGAGATCCAGGCCAAGCTCAAGGACGAGTTCTCCTACGAGAACGTCATGCAGATCCCGGGCCTGACCAAGATCGTGGTCAACATGGGCGTGGGCGACGCCGCCCGCGACTCCAAGCTGATCGAGGGCGCCATCAAGGACCTCGCCACGATCACCGGCCAGAAGCCGTCCGTGACCAAGGCCCGGAAGTCCATCGCGCAGTTCAAGCTGCGCGAGGGCATGCCGATCGGCGCCCACGTCACGCTCCGCGGCGACCGGATGTGGGAGTTCCTCGACCGGCTGCTGTCGCTCGCGCTGCCGCGCATCCGCGACTTCCGCGGCCTGTCGCCGAAGCAGTTCGACGGCCGGGGCAACTACACCTTCGGTCTCACGGAGCAGGTCATGTTCCACGAGATCGACCCTGACAAGATCGACCGGGTCCGGGGCATGGACATCACCGTGGTCACCACGGCGAGCAACGACGACGAGGGCCGCGCCCTGCTTCGTCTCCTCGGCTTCCCGTTCAAGGAGGCATGAGCCGTGGCAAAGAAGGCCCTGATCGCAAAGGCCGGCCGTAAGCCGAAGTTCAAGGTGCGCGGTTACACGCGCTGCCAGCGCTGCGGCCGTCCGCACTCCGTGTACCGCAAGTTCGGCCTGTGCCGCGTGTGCCTGCGTGAGATGGCGCACCGGGGCGAGCTGCCGGGCGTGACCAAGAGCTCCTGGTGATCCGCCGGATCACCGGGACGCTTTGACCGACTACTACGCCGTAGGTCCCCGCACCACACCCGCCCCCTTCCTGGGGGAGAGGGACGGAGCAGACAGGAAACCGCGGCGAGAGAGGCCGAAGGCCATCACATGACCATGACCGATCCGATCGCAGACATGCTGACCCGTCTGCGGAACGCGAACTCGGCGTACCACGACACCGTGACGATGCCGCACAGCAAGATCAAGACGCACATCGCGGAGATCCTCCAGCAGGAGGGCTACATCAGCGGCTGGAAGACCGAGGAGGCCCGCGTGGGCCAGAGCCTCGTCCTGGAGCTGAAGTACGGCCCGAACCGCGAGCGCTCGATCGCGGGCATCAAGCGGATCTCGAAGCCGGGTCTTCGGGTCTACGCAAAGTCCACCAACCTGCCGAAGGTGCTCGGCGGCCTGGGCGTGGCGATCATCTCCACCTCCCACGGGCTGCTCACCGACAAGCAGGCTGGCAAGAAGGGCGTGGGCGGGGAAGTCCTCGCCTACGTCTGGTAACGGAAGGGAACGGAGGTAAAGCCATGTCGCGTATCGGCAAGCTGCCCATCCAGGTTCCCGCCGGCGTGGACGTCACCATCGATGGCCGTACGGTCAACGTGAAGGGCCCCAAGGGCACCCTCTCGCACACCGTGGTCGCGCCCATCGACGTCGCCCGCGGCGACGACGGCACCATCGTCGTCAGCCGCCCGAACGACGAGCGCAAGAGCAGGGCGCTGCACGGTCTGTCGCGCACTCTGGTGGCGAACATGGTCACCGGTGTGACCCAGGGCTACGTGAAGAAGCTGGAGATCAGCGGGGTCGGCTACCGCGTCCAGGCGAAGGGCTCCAACCTGGAGTTCTCGCTGGGCTACAGCCACCCGATCCTCATCGAGGCCCCCGAGGGCATCACCTTCAAGGTCGAGAACCCGACGCGCTTCAGCGTCGAGGGCATCGACAAGCAGAAGGTCGGCGAGGTCGCCGCGAAGATCCGCAAGCTGCGCAAGCCCGACCCGTACAAGGCCAAGGGCGTCAAGTACGAGGGCGAGTACATCCAGCGCAAGGTCGGAAAGGCGGGTAAGTAAGCCATGGCATACGGTGTGAAGATCGCCAAGGGCAGTGCCCGCAAGGCGGCCGCCGTCAAGCGCCGGCACATCCGGGTGCGGAAGAAGGTCTCCGGCACACCGGACCGCCCGCGCCTGGTCGTGACCCGCTCGAACCGCCACATGGTCGCGCAGGTCGTCGACGACATCGCCGGCCACACGGTGGCCTCGGCCTCCTCGATGGACACGTCCATCCGCGGCACCGAGGTCGACAAGACCGCGCAGGCCAAGCAGGTCGGCGCGCTTGTCGCCGAGCGGGCGAAGGCCGCCGGAGTCGAGGCCGTGGTGTTCGACCGCGGTGGCAACAAGTACGCCGGGCGCATTGCCGCCCTGGCCGACGCCGCCCGCGATGCCGGGCTGAAGTTCTGAGAGAGGAAGTCCAATGGCTGGACCCCAGCGCCGCGGTGGCGGCGCCGGCGGCGGCGAGCGGCGGGACCGGAAGGGCCGGGACGGCGGCGCTGCCGCCGAGAAGACCGCGTATGTTGAGCGCGTTGTCGCGATCAACCGAGTCGCCAAGGTTGTGAAGGGTGGTCGTCGCTTCAGCTTCACCGCGCTGGTCGTGGTGGGTGACGGCGACGGCACCGTGGGTGTCGGGTACGGGAAGGCCAAGGAGGTGCCGGCCGCCATCGCCAAGGGTGTGGAGGAGGCCAAGAAGCACTTCTTCAAGGTCCCCCGGATCCAGGGCACCATCCCGCACCCGATCCAGGGTGAGGAGGCCGCGGGTGTCGTGCTGCTCAAGCCGGCGTCGCCCGGTACCGGTGTGATCGCCGGTGGCCCGGTGCGTGCCGTGCTGGAGTGCGCGGGCATCCACGACGTGCTGAGCAAGTCGCTCGGCTCGTCCAACCCGATCAACATCGTGCACGCCACGACGGCCGCACTGAAGGGCCTGCAGCGCCCCGAGGAGATCGCCGCCCGCCGTGGCCTGCCGCTGGAGGACGTGGCGCCCGCCGCAATGCTGCGCGCCCGCGCAGGGGTGAACGCCTGATGGCACAGCTCAAGATCACCCAGAGCAAGTCCTACATCGGGAGCAAGCAGAACCACCGGGACACGCTGCGTACGCTCGGCCTGCGCCGGCTCCACGACAGCGTGGTCCGCGAGGACAGTCCTCAGGTGCGCGGCATGGTGCACACCGTCCGCCACCTGGTGACGGTCGAGGAGGTCGACTGACATGGCCGGCAAGGCCGTCAAGGATGAGGCGGAGCAGAAGCCGCTGAAGATCCACAACCTGCGGCCGGCCCCGGGCGCCAAGAAGCCGAAGACCCGCGTGGGTCGCGGCGAGGCGTCCAAGGGCAAGACCGCGGGCCGTGGCACCAAGGGCACCAAGGCCCGCTACCAGGTGCCGGAGCGCTTCGAGGGCGGGCAGATGCCGCTGCACATGCGGCTGCCGAAGCTCAAGGGCTTCAAGAACCCCGCCCGCAAGGTGTACCAGGTGGTGAACCTGGACAAGCTGGCCGAGCTGTACCCCGAGGGCGGCGAGGTCACGGTGGCCGACCTGGTCGCCAAGGGCGCGGTGCGCAAGAACGAGCTCGTGAAGGTGCTGGGCAACGGGGACGTCTCCGTGGCGCTGCAGGTGGCCGTCGACAAGGTCTCCGGCTCCGCCCGCGAGAAGATCACCGCTGCCGGCGGCTCCGTCACCGAGCGCGTCTGAGTGTGACGGGCGACCGGGGATGTCCCGCATGGGCATCCCCGGTTGGTCGTTCCACGGCAGCCGCACCCCCCGGTAAGGTGGCGTGCACTGTCCCTACCCACGCGGGCGTACGCCTGCGTGGGACGTCTACCGACCATCCGCTGAACAAATGACCCGTCAGCCCTCGTGATGAAGCATGGGGGCCGCAGGAGGCACCGTGCTCACCGCGTTCGCCCGGGCGTTCAAGACACCCGACCTGCGCAAGAAGCTGCTGTTCGTGCTGGGCATCATCGTGATCTACCGGCTCGGTGCGCAGGTTCCCGTCCCCGGAACCGACTACCAGGCCGTGCAGCAATGCATGGACGAGGCCAACGCCAACCAGGGCCTGTTCGGCCTGGTCAACATGTTCAGCGGTGGGGCCCTCCTGCAGATCACCATCTTCGCGCTGGGGATCATGCCGTACATCACGGCGAGCATCATTCTTCAGTTGCTGACGGTGGTGATCCCGCGGCTGGAGGCCCTGAAGAAGGAGGGCCAGTCCGGCACCGCGAAGATCACACAGTACACGCGCTACCTGACCGTGGCCCTCGCGGTGCTGCAGGGCACCGGCCTGGTCGCCACGGCGCGCAGCGGCTCGCTCTTCCCGCAGTGTCAGGTCAACGACCAGATCATCCCCGACGACTCGATCTTCATCATCATCACGATGGTGATCTGCATGACCGCCGGCACCGCGATGGTCATGTGGCTCGGCGAGCTGATCACCGACCGCGGCATCGGCAACGGCATGTCGATGCTGATGTTCATCTCGATCGCCGCCGGCTTCCCCGGCGCCCTGTGGAACATCAAGCAGTCCGGCAAGATCATCGACGGCTGGGGCGAGTTCGTCGTCGTCATCGCGCTCGGCCTGGCGATGGTCGGCCTGGTGGTCTTCGTCGAGCAGGCGCAGCGCCGGATCCCCGTGCAGTACGCGAAGCGCATGATCGGGCGCCGCTCCTACGGCGGCACCTCGACGTACATCCCGCTGAAGGTGAACCAGGCGGGTGTCATCCCGGTCATCTTCGCGTCCTCGCTGCTGTACATTCCGGCCCTGATCGTGCAGTTCACCGGCTCCACGTCCGGCTGGGCGCAGTGGGTCGAGGAGAACTTCGTCACCGGTGACCACCCGGTGTACATCATCACGTACTTCCTCATGATCGTGTTCTTCGCGTTCTTCTACGTGGCGATCACGTTCAACCCCGAGGAGGTCGCCGACAACATGAAGAAGTACGGTGGCTTCATCCCGGGCATCCGGGCCGGCCGTCCCACGGCGGAGTACCTGAGCTACGTGCTCAACAGGATCACCTGGCCGGGCTCGCTCTATCTGGGTCTTATCGCGCTGGTACCGACAGTGGCGTTGGTGCTGTTCAACGCGAACCAGAACTTCCCCTTCGGCGGTACGAGCATCCTCATCATCGTGGGTGTCGGGCTGGAAACCGTGAAGCAGATCGAGAGCAAGCTGCAGCAGCATCACTACGAAGGGTTCCTCCGCTGATGCGAATCGTCCTCGTCGGGCCCCCCGGTGCGGGCAAGGGCACGCAGGCCGCCCTGCTCGCCAAGAACCTGTCGATCCCGCACGTCTCCACCGGGGACCTCTTCCGTGCCAACATCAGCCAGGGCACGGAGCTGGGCCGGCAGGCGAAGGCGTACATGGAGGCGGGCAACCTGGTGCCGGACGAGGTAACCGTGGGGATGGCCTGGGACCGCATGGGGCAGTCCGACGCCGCGCGCGGCTTCCTGCTGGACGGCTTCCCGCGGAACGTGGCGCAGGCGGTGTCCCTCGACGGGCTGCTGAAGGAGGCCGGGCTCGAACTGGACGCCGTGCTGGACCTGGAGGTCCCGGAGGACGAGGTCGTCAAGCGCATCGCCGGCCGCCGGATCTGCCGCAACGACAGCAGCCACGTCTTCCACGTCGCGTACTCCCCGCCGGAGCGCGAGGGCGTGTGCGACATCTGCGGCGGCGAGCTGTACCAGCGCGACGACGACAACGAGGAGACCGTCCGCCGCCGGCTGGAGGTCTACCACGAGGAGACCGAGCCGATCATCGACTACTTCAAGGCGCAGGGCCTGGTGACCACGATCTCGGCGCTCGGCTCCGTGGCCGAGGTCACCCGGCGGGCCATGCAGGCGCTGCCCGGCGAGGTCCCCGCAGACCGGTCCTGAGCCGCCGTCCCGGCCGCGAACGGCGACAGCCGGCCCCGCCCGCCCGGCGGGGGCCGGCTGACGCCGTTCCACGGCCCGTACGGACCCTGCACCCGCCCGCGGCGCCGTGGCCGCAGGGGGTCCGTACGACCGCTGCACGCTCCGTGCACGATCCCTGCACACCCCGCGCGTGCCGCCCGCCGCCCCGGCCCCCGCCCGGCGGGCCGCGGCGGACCCGTATCGTTGTCGGGGGAGACGTCCCTCGCCGGCCCAGGAGGCAGCAGCCCACATGGTGGAGATCAAGACCCCGGAACAGATCGCGAAGATGCGGGCCGCCGGCCTCGTCGTCGCGGCCATGCACCAGGCGTGCGCGGCCGCCGCCGTCCCCGGGGCCACCACGAAGGACCTCGACGAGATAGCCGCCAAGGTCCTCGCCGACCACGGCGCGAAGCCGAACTTCCTGGGGTACGGGGGCTTCCCCGGCAACATCTGCACGTCGGTCAACGACGTCGTCGTCCACGGCATCCCGGACCGCGAGACCGTGCTGCGCGAGGGCGACGTGATCTCCATCGACGCCGGCGCCATCGTCGACGGCTGGCACGCGGACGCCGCCATCACGGCCTTCGTGGGCTCCGGTCACGCGGCGGAGCTGCACGAGCTGAGCCGGGTGACCGAGGAGTCCATGTGGGCCGGCATCGCGGCCGTGCGCAAGGGCAACCGGCTCGTGGACGTCTCGGCGGCCATCGAGGGCTACATCCGCCGCCAGCCGCGGCCGGCCTCCGGCAAGTACGGCATCGTCGAGGACTACGGGGGCCACGGCATCGGCTCGCAGATGCACATGGACCCGCACCTGCTGAACTACGTCGACAAGCGCCGCGGCCGCGGCCCCAAGCTCGTCCCGGGCTTCTGCATCGCGATCGAGCCGATGGTGAGCCTCGGCACCCCGCGCACGCACGTGCTGGCGGACGAGTGGACGGTCAAGACGGACGACGGAAGCTGGTCGAGCCACTGGGAGCACTCCGTGGCCCTCACGGAGGCCGGCCCGCTGGTGCTGACGGCCCCGGACGGCGGCCGGGAGAAGCTCGCGCAGTACGGGGTCACGGCGGCCCCGGATCCGCTGGACTGAGCCGCCGGCCCGCGGCTCCGTGTGCGGTGGGCCACACGCTTAATGATCTTGCGGAGCGGGCACACTCGCGATTTCGCCTTTCCGGAGCCTGTCGCGTAGACTGACTCGTCGGTCCCCGTGCACTCGTGTGCCCTCGGACCATCCAGGTAGCCGAATCCGGAAGGTGAAGCGCTCAAGCATGGCCAAAAAACAAGGGGCCATCGAGATCGAGGGCACCGTCGTCGAGTCTCTGCCGAACGCGATGTTCAAGGTGGAGCTCCAGAACGGGCACCAGGTCCTCGCGCACATCAGCGGCAAGATGCGGATGCACTACATCCGTATCCTTCCCGACGACAGGGTCGTGGTGGAGCTGTCTCCGTACGACCTGACGCGCGGACGGATCGTCTACCGCTACAAGTAGATCTTGCTTCGTCCCGCTCCCGTGGGGCGGGGCACCGACCCGGAGAACCTCCAGACACATGAAGGTCAAGCCGAGCGTCAAGAAGATCTGCGACAAGTGCAAGGTGATCCGCCGTCACGGCCGGGTCATGGTCATCTGCGAAAACCTGCGCCACAAGCAGCGCCAGGGCTGACGTACGCCGACCCATCGCCTCGCACCGCTCGCAGTTCCTCGCGCGACGCAACAAGCGAACAAGTGAAGAAGCAGCCACCCGACCCCCACGAACGTGTGTGGGACGACACCCCCGGCTCGGAGGCCGGGGACCCGGCTCGTAGCGAAATACGGGAACGGTGCTGCGGAAGACCTCCGACGAGACACAGGAGCCTTGAATGGCACGCGTTGCAGGTGTCGACATCCCGCGCGAGAAGCGCGTGGAGGTCGCCCTCACCTACGTGTTCGGCATCGGCCGGACGCTCTCCCAGCAGACGCTGGCCGCCACCGGGGTGAGCCCCGACACCCGCGTCCGCGATCTGACCGAGGAAGAGCTGGTCAAGATCCGCGAGTTCGTGGACAACAACCTCAGGACCGAGGGTGACCTCCGCCGCGAGATCCAGGCGGACATCCGGCGCAAGGTCGAGATCGGCTGCTACCAGGGCCTGCGGCACCGCCGCGGGCTGCCCGTCCACGGCCAGCGCACCTCGACCAACGCCCGCACCCGCAAGGGTCCGCGTCGCGCCATCGCCGGCAAGAAGAAGCCGGGCAAGAAGTAGTCCGCAGCGGTCCGCTCCGTGCGCCCGCATCGCTGCAGGACCGACCACCTCCACGGGAGATAACACCGAATGCCTCCGAAGAGCCGAGCGGCAGGGGCCAAGAAGGTCCGCCGCAAGGAAAAGAAGAACGTGGCCCATGGCCACGCTCACATCAAGAGCACGTTCAACAACACGATCATCTCGATCACCGACCCGTCCGGGAACGTGATCTCGTGGGCCTCCGCCGGCCATGTCGGCTTCAAGGGCTCGCGGAAGTCGACGCCCTTCGCCGCTCAGATGGCTGCCGAGTCGGCCGCCCGCCGCGCCCAGGAGCACGGCATGCGCAAGGTCGACGTCTTCGTGAAGGGTCCCGGCTCCGGCCGCGAGACCGCGATCCGCTCCCTCCAGGCCACCGGCCTCGAGGTCGGGTCCATCCAGGACGTCACACCCACCCCGCACAACGGCTGCCGCCCGCCGAAGCGCCGCCGGGTCTGAGAAAAGCGAAGTAGGAGACGACAAGACATGGCGCGTTACACCGGGGCCGACTGCAAGCGTTGCCGTCGGGAGAAGCAGAAGCTCTTCCTCAAGGGAGCCAAGTGCGAGAGCGCTAAGTGCCCGATCGAGATCCGTCCTTACCCCCCGGGTGAGCACGGGCGCGGGCGCACCAAGGACAGCGAGTACCTGCTGCAGAAGCGCGAGAAGCAGAAGTGCGCGCGCATCTACGGGGTGCTGGAGAAGCAGTTCCGCGGTTACTACAACGAGGCCAACCGGCAGACCGGCAAGACCGGCGAGAACCTGCTGCGCATCCTCGAAACACGGCTGGACAACGTGGTCTACCGGGCCGGCTTCGCCAAGTCCCGCGACCACGCCCGCCAGCTCGTCCGGCACGGCCACATCACGGTCAACGGGCGCAAGACCGACATTCCGTCGGCCCGCGTCGTGCCGAACGACATCGTCGAGGTCCGCGAGTCCTCCCGGAACCTGACCCCCTTCCAGGTGGCGCAGGCGGAGGCGGGTGACAGGACCGTCCCGGCGTGGCTGGAGGCGATCCCGTCGAACCTGCGGATCCTCGTGCACAGCCTGCCCGAGCGCCAGGTGATCGACACCCAGGTGCAGGAGCAGCTCATCGTCGAGCTCTACTCGAAGTAGTTCTTCGGGCAGTGCTCGCCGGTACGGGCGGTACGGCGCGTTTGCGTCGCGCCGCCCGTACCCTGGTCGGTACAGCGGGCGTCAAATAGCGGGCGCCCACGACTGAAGGAATACCCACATGCTGATCGCTCAGCGTCCCTCGCTCACCGAAGAGGTCGTCGAGGAGTACCGCTCCCGGTTCGTCATCGAGCCGCTGGAGCCCGGCTTCGGCTACACCCTCGGCAACTCCCTCCGCCGTACGCTCCTCTCCTCGATCCCGGGTGCAGCAGTAACGAACATCCGGATCGACGGCGTTCTGCACGAGTTCACGACCGTGCCGGGCGTCAAGGAGGACGTCACCGACCTCATCCTCAACATCAAGCAGCTCGTCATCTCCTCCGAGCACGACGAGCCCGTCGTGATGTACCTGCGCAAGCAGGGCCCGGGCGTGGTGACCGCCGCCGACATCGCCCCGCCGGCCGGCGTCGAGGTGCACAACCCGGACCTGGTCCTGGCCACGCTCAACGGCAAGGGCAAGCTGGAGATGGAGCTGACCGTCGAGCGCGGTCGCGGCTACGTCTCGGCCGTGCAGAACAAGCAGGTCGGCCAGGAGATCGGCCGGATCCCGGTCGACTCGATCTACTCGCCGGTGCTCAAGGTCAGCTACAAGGTCGAGGCGACCCGTGTGGAGCAGCGCACGGACTTCGACAAGCTGATCGTCGACATCGAGTCCAAGCCGTGCATGCGTCCCCGCGACGCGGTGGCCTCCGCCGGCAAGACCCTGGTCGAGCTCTTCGGCCTGGCCCGCGAGCTGAACATCGACGCCGAGGGCATCGACATGGGCCCGTCCCCGACGGACGCCGCCCTGGCCGCGGACCTGGCGCTGCCGATCGAGGAGCTGGAGCTCACGGTCCGCTCGTACAACTGCCTGAAGCGCGAGGGCATCCACTCGGTGGGCGAGCTGGTGGCCCGCTCCGAGGCGGACCTCCTCGACATCCGCAACTTCGGTGCCAAGTCGATCGACGAGGTCAAGGCGAAGCTGGCCGGCATGGGCCTGGCCCTGAAGGACAGCCCTCCCGGGTTCGACCCGACCTCGGCCGCCGACACCTTCGGCGCCGACGACGACGCCGACGCGGGCTTCGTCGAGACCGAGCAGTACTGATGTCCCGGGGGGCGCGACGCCCCCCGGACCCCGATCACCGGTACCTGACACGGCCGGTGCGGTAAAGGAGAAACACCATGCCGAAGCCCACCAAGGGCGCCCGAATGGGCGGCGGCGCGGCGCACGAGCGCGCCATGCTGCGGAACCTGGCCACCGCTCTCTTCGAGCACGGTCGCATCACGACGACCGAGGCCAAGGCCCGCAGGCTGCGTCCGTACGCCGAGCGGCTGGTGACCAAGGCGAAGAAGGGCGACCTTCACAACCGCCGGCAGGTCATGCAGCTCATCTCGGACAAGAGCGTCGTGCACACGCTCTTCACCGAGATCGGTCCGCGGTACGAGAACCGCCCGGGCGGCTACACCCGGATCACCAAGATCGGCAACCGTCGCGGCGACAACGCCAAGATGGCGGTCATCGAGCTGGTCGAGGCGCTGACCGTGCAGCAGGAGGCGGTCGGCGAGGCCGAGGCGGCGACGAAGCGCACCGCGAAGGACGCGGCGGGCGACGAGGCGGCGGCGGGTCTGAAGAAGGACGCGGAGGCCGCCGAGTCCGGCGAGGACGCGGAGGGCGCCGAGGCTGAGGACGCCGAGGCGCAGGCCGCGGAGTCTGACAAGGACGCCAAGGACGCGAAGGACGCCTGACGCGCGTTTCGCGCATGTCGTGCATGACGACGGGCCCGTTCCCTCCCGGGGGAGCGGGCCCGTCGCGCTGGGAGGATCTGGGCAGTGAGTGACGAGGTGGCGGCCGGTTTCGTACGGGTGCGGCTGGACCTGTCGTACGACGGGAGCGGCTTCTCCGGCTGGGCGCGGCAGCGCGAGGGGCAGCGGACGGTGCAGGAGGAGCTGGAGACGGCGCTGCGGGTCGTCCTGCGGGCGCCTGCGCCGTACGAGCTGACGGTGGCGGGCCGTACGGACGCGGGGGTGCACGCGCGGGGGCAGGTGGCGCACGTCGACCTGCCCGCGGAGGTGTGGGCGGGCGCGGGCGCGGGCGCGGGGGCGCGGGGGTCGGGGGAGGCGCGGGGCGCGCAGGGCTCGGCGGGGGAGCAGTTGCTGCGGCGGCTGGCGGGGCGGCTGCCGCACGACGTCCGGGTGTGGCGGGTGACGGCCGCTCCGCCGCACTTCAACGCCCGCTTCTCGGCGATCTGGCGCCGCTACGCCTACCGCGTCGGCGACGATCCCGGCGGCGTCGACCCGCTGCTGCGCGGCCACGTGCTGTGGCACAACCGGCCGCTCGACGTCGACGCGATGAACGCGGCGGCGGAGCGGCTGCTCGGCGAGCACGACTTCGCGGCGTTCTGCAAGCGCCGGGAGGGGGCGACGACGATCAGGCGGCTGCTGGAGCTGCACTGGGAGCGCCGGGCGGACGGGGTGCTGGAGGCGACGGTCACGGCGGACGCCTTCTGCCACAACATGGTGCGGGCGCTGGTCGGCGCGATGCTGTTCGTCGGCGACGGGCACCGGGAGCCGGAGTGGGCGGGCCGGGTGCTGGGGGCGGCGGTACGGGATTCGGCGGTGCAGGTCGTGCGTCCGCACGGGCTGACGCTGGAGGAGGTGGGCTATCCGGCGGAGGCGGAGCTGGCGGACCGTAACCGGGCCTCCCGCCGCGTACGCACCCTGGGCGGGGGGTAGGGGGTCCGTCCCCGACCCCGCCCCTTCCCGAAACCGGGGGCTTCGCCCCCGGGCCCCCGGCCGCGCGCTTGCGCGCGGGTATCGAGGGCTTCGCCCCCGGCCACCCGCCGCGCGCGTCCGCGCGGGTATCGAGGGCTCCGCCCCCGGGCCCCCACCTCCGGTCTCCGCCCCCTCGTGGGTGACCTGCCCCGCCACGTGCCGTGTGGCTCGGCCCCGGGCGCCCCCGGCATGGGTTACGTGGGGCCATGCGTCTGACTTCCGCCTTCTGCGCCCTCCTCCTCCTTCTCCTCGCCGCCTGCGCCACCGCCGACTCCCGCACCCCCGACCCCCGCCCCGGCGCCCCCCGCTGCGACACCGCCCGCGACTGTCTCCACCGGATGACCCTCGCCGAGAAGGCCGGGCAGATGATCCAGGTGCAGAACGCCTTCCTCGACGACCCCCGCGACCTCGCCCGCCTCGGCATCGGCGCCATGTTCAGCGCCGGCGACGACGGCGGACCCCGGCGCGGCGGCAACGACGCCGCCGCCTGGGCCCGGATGGTCGAGCGGTATCAGCGTGCCGCCCTGCGCAGCAGGCTCGGCATTCCGCTGCTCTACGGTGCCGACGCCGTGCACGGCATGAGCGGCGTCACCGGGTCCGTGATCTTCCCGCACCACATCGGCATGGGCGCCACCCGCGACCCCGCCCTCGTCCGCCGCGCCGAGCGCGTCGCGCGGGACGAGACGCTCGGCGCCGGGGTGCGGTGGGCGTTCACGCCCTGTGTGTGCGTGCCGCAGGACGTGCGGTGGGGGCGCACGTACGAGGGATACGCCGAGGATCCCGGCGTCGTGGGAGCGCTGGGCGCCGCCTCCGTGTGGGGGTTCCAGGGGCCCGCGCTCGGCCCCCGCTCCGTGCTCGCCACCGCCAAGCACTTCGTCGGCGACGGCGGCACCGCCTACGGCAGCGCCGCGGGCGAGGGCCGGCTGCTGGACCAGGGCGACGTACGGGTCTCCGAGGCCGAGCTGCGCCGCGTGCACCTCGCCCCGTACCGCGACGCGGTCGCCGCCGGCGTGGGCTCCGTCATGGCCAGTTACAGCAGCGTCCACGGTACGAAGACCCACGGCGACCGGCGGCTGCTCACCGGCGTGCTCAAGGGCGAGCTGGGCTTCGGCGGCTTCGTCGTCAGCGACTACGACGCCGTGCAGCAGCTCCCCGGCCGCGACCTCGCGGCGCAGGTCGCGCGCGCCGTCGGCGCCGGGATCGACATGGTCATGGTCTCCCGGGAGCACCGCGCCGTGCACCGTGCCCTCGTCGGCGGCGTCGAGCGCGGGGACATCCCGCGGCGGCGCGTGGACGACGCCGTACGCCGCATCCTGGACGCCAAGCAGCGCCTCGGGCTCTTCGACGACCCCCTCACCGACCCCGCCCTGACCGCCGGCGTCGGCTCGCCTCGGCACCGGGCCGTGGCGCGGCGGGCGGTACGGGCCTCGCAGGTGCTGCTCCGCAACGAGGGCGGCGCGCTGCCGCTGCCGCGGCGCGGCTCGTACCGCATCGTCGTCGGCGGCAACGGCGCCGACGACCTGGGGCGGCAGCTCGGCGGCTGGTCGGTCGGCTGGCAGGGCGGCACGGGGCGGACGACGGAGGGGACGACGTTCCTTCAGGCGCTGCGGCGGGCGACGGCCGGTACGGGCATCGAGGTGGCGACCGAGGGGCGCGGCGACGTCGGGATCTGGGTGGGCGGCGAGGATCCGTACGCGGAGTGGTTCGGCGACTCCCGGACGCTGGCGCTGGGGGAGCGGAACGAGGCGGATCTCGCGGACGTGTGCGGGCGCGCGGAGACGTGCGTGGGCGTGCTGTACTCCGGGCGGCCGGTGGTGCTGGGGGAGGCGCTGGCGCGGACGGACGCCTTCGTGGCGGCGTGGCTGCCGGGGACGGAGGCGCGGGGGATCACGGACGCGCTGTTCGGGGCGGGGTTCAGCGGGCGGCTGCCCGTCACGTGGCCGCGCCGGGCGGCGGACGCGGCGACGTCGCGGGAGGCGGGGGCGGAGCCGCTGTTCCGGTACGGGTACGGGCGCCGGCCGTACTGAGGCCCTACCTCGCCGCGAACATCTCCCGGAACCCGTCCCGCCACGTCGGGTGCGCCGGCCGCCACCCCAGCCCGCTCTTGGCCTTGTCGTTCGCCGCACCCCTGCACTGCGTCATCAGCTCCGCCACGAACGGCCCCGCCGCGACGCGCGCCAGCCACAGCGGCAGCCGTCGCGGCGGCCGCGCGCCCATCGCCGCCGCGAGCTCCGGCACCCACTCCTTCTGCGCCGCGGGGTCGTCGTCCGTGATGTTGTAGATGCCCGGCTCGCCCCGCTCCACCGCCGCGGCCGTCGCCTCCGCGGCGTCGTCGATGTGGATCAGCGACATGACTCCCGCGCCGCTGCCCACCACCGGCAGCCGCCGTTTGCGTACCATCTCCGCCTGCTCGCCGCCCGGGGAGATGGACGTGCCGGGGCCGTAGAAGCCGCCGTAGCGCAGCACCACGCCCTCGATGCCGGGGGCGGTGGTGACCGCGTCCTCCAGGTGCTTGATGGCGGCGATGGTCTCGTCGGCGCCGGGGGGCGGGGAGGAGTCGAGCGGGTCCTCCTCGGTCTTGATCCAGCCGCCCTGGCGCGCGTACGGCCAGCCGCCGAAGCTCTGCGCGACGAACCGCCGGGTGCCGGCCTCGCCGGCGGCCGCGAGCAGGTTGTCGGTGCCTTCTGTGCGCAGTCGGTTGGTGGCGGCGAAGCCGGCGTCCATGCGGCGGAGGTCGCGTGCGCGCACGTCCTTCTGGCGGGACAGGGCGGTGGCCTCGTTCACGATCACCTCGGGGGCGGCGTTCGCCACGGCTTCGCGTACGGCCGCCGCGTCGAGCACGTCGAGCACGACCGGCTCCGCGCCCGCGGCGCGGAGTTGCTCCGTCTTCTCCTCGCTCGTCGTGGTGCCGGTGACGGTGTGCCCGGCGGCCGTGAGCAGGGGGATCAGGCGGCTGCCGATGGCGCCCGTGGCGCCGGTGACCAGAATCTTCATGGCCTCAGGCCATCACCGGGCGCCCCGGCGCACCACGCGGGTTAGACCGTCCGGAGGACGTCCGTCCCCCGAAAGGCGGGCGGTGCTCCTGCTCGGGGCTCCTGCTCCGGACTACTGCTCGGTCGACTTCAGGGCCTGCTCCCGGCCGCGGTCCATGATGCGGCGGTAGACGTACGCGCCGGTGTCCCGCACGGCCTCGCTCGTCGGGCCGTCGTCGGCGGTGACGGCCTTGCCGTCGGCGTAGCCGGCGATGGTGAAGTAGGCGTAGCGGCCGAGGGTGTTGCTCGTCAGCCGGCAGGCGGTGGCGCGGCAGAACTCGGGCACGCCGTTGCCGGGCAGGGACTCCAGGTTGCCGTTCGCCTGCTCGGCGGTGCGGGCGGCGGGGCCCTCGTCGGCGAAGACGGCGACGCCGACGGTGACGGCGGTGCCCTCGCGGGTGAACGTGGCGCGCAGCAGCCGGTCGCAGCCGTTGGCGGTGAAGACCTTGCCGAGCTTGGTGGAGGCGCCGGAGGTGCACGTGTCGGTGTTGTGCGTGGCCCTGCGCTCGTACGTGTGACCGCTGACGGTGATCTTCGCGTTGGGGAAGAAGCTGTCGACGGTCAGCGGCGCCGTGTCCTTGTCCGCGGAGGCGATGAACTCCTTGGGGTCCGGCGGCGGGGCCACCGACGAGAAGGACGGGTCGCCCTTCCCGGTCTCGCTCTGCGCGCCGGATATCCGGTCCTCCGACGCGCTGCTCGACGGATCCTCGTCGCCGCCCGAGGTGGTGACGACCGCCGCGGCCACGGCGCCCGCTATCAGCACCGTGGCCACCGCCCCGCCGACGATGGTCAGCAGCCGCCGCTTGCGGCGCCGCTCGGCCGCCGCGGAGTCGGCGAGCGCGCCCCAGTCGGGCGCGGGCCCGCCGGATCCCGGCGGACCGAAGCCCGATCCCTGCCCCTGCCCCCCGGGGCCGCCGTAGCCCCCCTGCCCGAAGCTCATGGCGGGCATCTTAACCGGGTCCGCCGTCACCCGGACGGCGGTGTGGGTGCGTTGGCCGCCGCCGCGGAGGACGTCCCGGGACGTACGGGGACGGGCGTGGCCGGTGCGGCGCGGAAAACCCGTTTCGCCGGGCCGTCGCGGGCCGCGAGGATGGGGGCATGGGACACCTGGAGGCCGCGCACCTGGAGTACTACCTGCCGGACGGGCGGCCGCTGCTCGGCGACGTCTCGTTCCGCGTGGGCGAGGGCGCGGCCGTGGCGCTGGTGGGTGCCAACGGTGCCGGGAAGACGACCCTGCTGCGGCTGCTCGCCGGCGAGCTGCAGCCGCACGGCGGCGGCGTCTCGACCGGCGGCGGGCTGGGCGTGATGCCGCAGTTCGTCGGCTCGGTGCGGGACGAGCGCACGGTGCGTGACCTGCTGGTGTCCGTCGCCCAGCCGCGGATCAGGACGGCCGCCGCGGCCGTCGACGAGGCTGAATTGGTCATGGGGGTCCGGGGGGCCGCTCCCCCGGAAGAGCACAGCATGGAGAGGGACGACGAAGCCGCGCAGCTCGCCTACGCGCAGGCGCTGAGCGACTGGGCCGAGGCCCGCGGGTACGAGGCCGAGACGCTGTGGGACAAGTGCACGACGGCCGCCCTGGGGGTGCCGTACGAGCGGGCCCAGTGGCGCGAGGTGCGGACGTTGTCGGGCGGCGAGCAGAAGCGGCTGGTCCTGGAGGCGCTGCTGCGCGGTACGGACGAGGTGCTGCTGCTCGACGAGCCGGACAACTATCTGGACGTGCCGGGCAAGTTGTGGCTGGAGCAGCAGCTCCGCGAGACGCCGAAGACGGTGCTGTTCGTCAGCCACGACCGGGAGCTGCTGGCGCGCAGCGCGGAGAAGATCGTCAGCGTGGAGCCGGGGGCCGCGGGCAGCGACGTGTGGGTGCACGGGGGCGGCTTCGGCACGTACCACCAGGCGCGCAAGGAGCGCTTCGAGCGGTTCGAGGAGCTGCGCCGGCGCTGGGACGAGGAGCACGCGAAGCTCAAGCGGCTGGTCATCATGTACAAGCAGAAGGCCGCGTTCAACTCCGACATGGCCTCGCGCTACCGGGCCGCGCAGACGCGGCTGCGGAAGTTCGAGGACGCGGGCCCGCCGATGGCGCCGCCGCGGGAGCAGGACATCCGGATGCGGCTGCGCGGCGGGCGGACCGGGGTGCGGGCGATCACGTGCACGGAGCTGGAGCTGACCGGGCTGATGCAGCCGTTCTCGCTGGAGGTCTTCTACGGCGAGCGGGTGGCGGTGCTCGGCTCGAACGGCTCGGGGAAGTCGCACTTCCTGCGGCTGCTGGCCGGCGGCCCCGCGGGAGAGACAGTGGCCCACACCGGGGCGTGGAAGCTGGGCGCCCGGGTGGTCCCGGGGCACTTCGCGCAGACGCACGCGCACCCGGAGCTGCGGGGCCGCACGCTGCTGGACATCCTGTGGAAGGACCACGCGAAGGACAAGGGCGCGGCGATGCCGGCCCTGCGCCGGTACGAGCTGGACAGGGCGGCGGAACAGCCCTTCGACCGGCTCTCCGGCGGCCAGCAGGCGCGCTTCCAGATCCTGCTGCTGGAGCTGGAGGGGGCGACGGCGCTGTTGCTGGACGAGCCGACGGACAACCTGGACCTGGAGAGCGCCGAGGCGTTGCAGGAGGGCCTTGAGGCGTACGAGGGGACGGTGCTGGCGGTGACGCACGACCGCTGGTTCGCGCGCAGCTTCGACCGGTTCCTGGTCTTCGGCGCCGACGGCCGGGTCCGGGAGACACCGGAGGCGGTCTGGGACGAGGGCCGGGTGGCGCGGCGGCGGTGACGCTCCGTTCTCCGTGGTACTAGACGGGCAACGCCCAGCTTGGCCCGTTCGGCGCGCCGAGCCAGACCCTTTGGGCGTCGGGCGTGATGGTCATTCCGAACTCGGACAGGAACGGCGAGCCGTGACTCCGCCACGTGGCGACCGAGTCCTCGACGCTGTTCCAGAGATCGAGCGGTCCGCGCTGGATCACTGTCCAGCCCTCGCCGCCGTGGGCTGCACGGGCGGCTCGTGCCTGCGACCCGGTGGCTACGTCGAGCAGTACCTGCTCGGCGCCTGCGCCGAGGCGTTCCGCAGAGGGCGCGGCGAGCTGTGCGACGAACCGGCCGGTCCACTCGTCGAGCAGGGCGGGGTCGATCCGGCTTGGGCGCTCCTCTCCGGGCAGCAGCTCGAACGGTCCGTGCGGCGGGTGGTCGTGAGGGCGGGCGATCATGAACGAGGTGTAGCCGGGCAGGAAGCGGCCCCGCGCAGTGCCGCCGTCCTCGACCGTGAGGCGCACGAGTCCGTGCGCGGCACCCCAGCCGGAGAGTGTAACGAGCAGCGTGCCCCCGGGGGCGATCTGCCGTAGCAGGCCGTACGGGACGTGCCGCATCGAGCAGAACGCGATCACGACGTCGTACGGGGCCCGGTCGGGACAGCCGCGCAGACCGTCGGCCGTGACGAGCGCCGGAGCGTAACCGGCCTCGCCGAGAGCCCTGCGAGCGCGCTCTGCCGCGTCGGTATCGGTTTCGATCGAGGTCACGTTCTGCTCGCCGGCAACCTCGCAGACGTAGGCGGTCGAGAGTCCTGTCCCCGTGCCGATGATGAGCACGCGCTTGCCGCGGACGACGCCGGCCTGCTCGATCATCCACAGAACGACACCGGGCAGGGTCGAGGACGAGGTCGGGCTGCCTCCGGTGACGGGCCCGGCGGCGTCCTCGGCGAGTACGCCGTCGATCTGAGTCACCCAGGTCCGATTCTGATAGGTGAGGCGCAGCCACTCGTCGGCGGGAGTGTCGTCGCGGCGGGTGGGCGTCCAGACGGTGACGCCCGGGGGACTGCTCGGCTTGTAGATCGCCCTGCCGAGGAACACCTCGCGGGGGACGGTCTCCGCCGCGCGGCGTACCTCGGGGTCGTGCAGTACGTCGTCGGCGACCAGCTGTTCAACGAGCCGGCGGCGTAGCTCGGCGGCGGTTTCCCGGGTCATGCGAGGTGGCCCTTCCGGAGGGTGTCGGCGAGTGCGCTCGTGATGGCGCGGGTTGTGGCTCCGTCGACGAACGCCCATTGCCCGTTGGGGGTTGCATTCAGTGACATGCTGCGTTCTTTTCTCGCTCGGTGTGCAGCTGGAGGCTTGCCGGGTTCGGGGATGCGGCGGTGGGGAGTTTGAACTGCGCCCAGACGAGCTTGCCGATACCGTTGCGGTCGGAGGTGCCCCAGTCATCGGCGAGGGCGTCGACCAGTCGCAGGCCGTGGCCGTGGTCGTCGGTGTCCGCGAGGATGCACAGATGCGGGGGTGCGTCGATGGCGTCGTGGACCTCGATACGTACGGCGCCGTCTTCGACGGTGACATGTACCCGGAACTCGCGTCCCCGTGGGGTGGCGTGCACCAAGGCATTCGTTGCGAGTTCGGAGACGCAAAGGCGGATGTCGTCGGCGCGGTCGGCCGTCCCTACAAGGGCCGCGACGAAGTCGCGCGCTTTGCCCACCGAGACGGCGCTCCGGGTGAATCCGCGTGCATAGGTGGTCATGGTGTTCACCTCGTTCCGGGTGGAGCTGAGCTGGGACCGCCATGCTCCGTGTCGATCACCCGACGACCCATCCACCCGGCGGCGCAGCTCGGCGGCGGTATCCTGGCTCATGCGGGGTGGCCCTTCTGGAGGGTGTCGGCGAGTGCGCTCGTGATGGCGCGGGTTGTGGCCCCGTCGACGAACGCCCATTGCCCGTTGGGGTTGCATTCGAGGAACCACCATCGGCCGTCACCGTCGATGGCGAAGTCGAAGGCGCCGAAGCTGAGCCCGAACGTATGAAGGAAGGCACGCGCGGCGTCGCGAACGGGGTCGGGGACAGAGATAGGCGAGCAGGTGATCAGACTTTGGTCCCGGCGCCAGTCGAGGTGATCGTCTTCGGTGTCGATGCGGCTCGCGAAGGCTTTACCCCCGACCATGGCGAGGCGGACGTCGGCGACCTTCGGCACACAGGCTTGGAAGAGGTGAGGGCACCGTGCAATCGAGTCGTCGAGTTCGTCCGTCCGGACAGTGCGCACCCAGATGGTTCGGTTCCGGCCGTCCTCGCATGCGAGGTGTACGCGGTGCACGGGCTTGTAGATCACTGTTCCGTGCTTGGCCGCGAACTGTGCGGCGTCCACTGGCACGTCCGTGATCAAGGTGTCGGGGACCGTGAACCCCAAGCGGGCTGCGGTGGCGAGTTGAAGCACCTTGTTCTCGGCGTCGCGGTTTCGTGCGGGGTGGTTGACGTACAGGACCTTGGGAAGCGTGTGCAGTATCCCCATGTAGCCGCGCCTCGACTGCTCGATCGCGAATCGCTGCTCGGGAGTCGCCGCCTCCTGCGCGTTGCTGAAGGGCGTCGGGCGGCGCCAGTAGACAGAGCGGACGTCCGATAGGCCGAGGTGCCGGGTCGCGGTGGTGACATCCCCGGTGAAGGCGCCTCGTTCGATCCGGGCGCTCATGTGGGCAGTGTGCGGAAAGTCGGCGGAGGGGTCGAGCCGCACGGCTGGGACACCCAGGCCGTGCAGCTCTTCCAACACCAGATCCGCCGTGACGTCACCGAGCGCGGTGACGACGAGAACCGGTGCATCAGCCATGTCAGTCCGAGTCGCTGTCTTCGGTGAGGTCTTGGTCAGAGGGCGGGGGCGGGTTGGGGCCACCACCGTCGGACTGCGTCGCGGTTGGGTCGGCGGTCGTTGTTCCAGTGCCGTGCCCGCCCGCCTCTACGCGGTTGCCGTCCGCGTCGAGGTAGCGGGTCGCCTGCGTGTCGGGATCGATCTCCGTCCGGGTGAAGGGCACTTGCGTGATGTTCGGGTACAGCGCCAATCGCTGCACGCCCCAGGGTGCCGCTGCGGGAGTGAGCACGTTCCTCCTTCGGGTCGTTCGGGTGGTGCCGCGCGTCCTCACCTAATGCTTACTAGCTTAATGAGTAAGGTCGCAATCGCAGAGTGGAAAGTTCAGTAAGCGGGCGAGCGGCTATCGTGGGCACGGGCCGATGAAGGGGTAGCCGTGGCAGGACCGAAGTGGGTGTCCGAGTCGGTGTCGTATGTCGTGCCTCGGGAGGCAGGGCGAGGTGACGCCTGGGCGGAGGAAGCGGCGCGCGCAGGTCGACGCAGTTCGCAGCGAATCGTTGACGTACAGGAACTCGAACCTCCGCCGGCGGTGGCGGATGCTCTGGAGCTGAGGGCCGGAGATGCCGTCGTTGTCCGCCGACGCATCATGTACGTGGACAACCGGCCCGTGGAGCTGACGGACTCGTACTACCCCGCCGCCATCGCCCGTGGCACTCGACTGGCCGAGACGCGGAAGATCCCCGGCGGTGCGGTCACGCTGCTCGCGGAGCTGGGCCATGCCCTACAGGAGGTCAGCGAGGAGGTCACCGTGGACCTTCCGGGAGCGGAACGCCGGAAGGCCCTCGCCCTGAGCGAAGGAGAACCGGTGCTCCTGCTGACGCGCACCGGGTATACCGCCGATCGGCGGCCCGTCGAGGTGAGTGTGATGACCATGCCGCGGGGCAGTCACCTCCGGTACCACATCGGGGTTGGGTGAGCCGGTGCCCAAGCACATGGACACCCGGCCGATGCACCACAGAATCGCCGCGCAGATCCGAGCCGAGATCATGGCGGGCGATCTCGCTCCCGGGGCGCAGCTCCCGATCACCGAGCAGCTCATGGCCCGGTTCGAGGTGTCGAACCAAACGGTCCAGCGGGCGCTACAACTTCTCAAGGCGGAGCGGCTCGTCATCGGCAGGTCAGGTCGCGGGGTCTACGTGCGGGAGAGTCCCCAACTGGCCGTCGACAGCGTGGCCACGATGCCCCCGGCCGGGCGGGGGGAGCCGTACGCGTGGATCTCCGAGGCTGCGAAGCGGTCGAAGGCCGGGGTGAACAGGATTCTCAGGGTCGCGGAGGTCGTGCCGCCGGCGCAGGTGGGCCAGGCGCTGCGGCTGGCGGCGGGCGAGACCGCGGCCATGCGGTACCGGCTGCTGCTGTTGGATGACGAGCCGGCAGAGCTGGTCTGGTCGTACTACCCCATGGACCTTGCTCGCGGGACGGCGTTGCTGGAGCGTAGAAGGATCAAGGGCGGTTCACCGACTCTGCTGGCGAGCCGCGGATACCCGCCGCGCGAGATGATCGACCGGGTCTCCTGGCGGCCTCCCACGGAAGAGGAATTCCTGGGCCTCGAGTTGCCCACCGAGGTGCCGGTCGCCCGCACCTTCCGCGTCGTCTACTCCGACGATGCCCGGCCCGTCGAGGCGACCATCATGGTCAAAGCGGGGCATTTGTATGAGTTGCTCTACCGCGTGGCGCTGAGCTGACGGCCCGCCGGGCTGGGGTCCGGGAGACGCCGGAGGCGGTCTGGGGCGAGGGCCGGGTGGTGCGGCGGCGGTGATCTTCAGGGTGGGGGCGGGGGCGGGGGTGTTTTGACCTGGGTGTGCGGGCCCCGGTATCCTGCTGGTTCGTTGTGCGTATTGGCTGCTCGTTCTCACGCGTGAGGCCGTTACGCCTGGTCCACCAGGACGATTTATCAGCGATCAGCCGTCGGTTTGCGTCGCCGGCGCGGTCTACTGCTGCCGTGATCTCCGGGTGACCTTGTCAGAGAACACCCACTGAAGAAGCGAAGGCTACGACCGTGCGTACGTACAGCCCCAAGCCCGGCGACGTCCAGCGTCAGTGGCACGTCATCGACGCCACCGACGTCGTGCTGGGCCGCCTGGCCTCCCAGGTCGCCCAGTTGCTGCGTGGTAAGCACAAGCCGGTGTACGCGCCTCACGTCGACGCTGGTGACTTCGTCATCATCATCAACGCCGACAAGGTGCACCTCTCCGGCAACAAGCGGACCCAGAAGCTCGCCTACCGCCACTCCGGCTACCCCGGCGGTCTCCGCTCCGTCCGCTACGACGAGCTGATGGAGAAGAACCCGGAGAAGGCCGTCGAGAAGGCCGTCCGCGGCATGCTGCCCAAGAACACCCTGGGCCGTCAGATGCTCAGCAAGCTGAAGGTGTACCGCGGTGCCGAGCACCCGCACGCCGCTCAGCAGCCGGTCCCGTACGAGATCACCCAGGTCGCGCAGTAGTCCCGGCCACACCCCTAGAGACAGAGAAGCTGAGGAGAATCGTGGCTGAGACCACCGCTGAGGCGCCCGTCGAGGACGTCGAGGAGTACACCACCGAGACGCCCGCCGAGGACTACACCACCGAGTCCGCCGCGGCCCGCTTCGGTGACCCGCAGCCGGCCGCGGGCACCGGCCGCCGCAAGAACGCCATCGCCCGGGTGCGCATCGTTCCCGGCAGCGGCAAGTGGAAGATCAACGGCCGCACCCTGGAGGGCTACTTCCCCAACAAGGTGCACCAGCAGGAAGTCAACGAGCCCTTCAAGGTGCTGGAGCTGGACGACCGCTACGACGTCGTCGCCCGCATCTCCGGCGGCGGCATCTCCGGCCAGGCCGGCGCGCTGCGCCTGGGCGTGGCCCGTGCGCTGAACGAGGCGGACGCGGACAACAACCGCGGCGCGCTGAAGAAGGCCGGCTTCCTGACCCGTGACGACCGCGCGGTCGAGCGGAAGAAGGCCGGTCTGAAGAAGGCCCGTAAGGGAACGCAGTACAGCAAGCGCTGATCATCGTACTGCTACTGTGCTCAGCCCCGGCGGCCCCCGGAGAGATCCGGGAGGGCGCCGGGGCGCGCTTGTATGGTCGGCATACGGTCCGCGGGTATGGTCACGTGAGGACTCTTTACGGTCCGTAGCCGAACGTATTCGCTCAGGTTTGAGCATTCGGGAGCACTCGGAGGAGATCAGTGGGACGACTCTTCGGCACCGATGGCGTGCGCGGCGTCGCCAACGCGGACCTCACCGCGGAGATGGCCCTCGGGCTGTCGGTGGCGGCGGCACACGTGCTCGCCATCGCGGACGCCGCCCAGCCGCCAGGGCAACGCCCGAAGGCGGTGGTCGGGCGCGACCCCAGGGCGTCCGGAGAGTTCCTGGAGGCGGCCGTCGTCGCCGGTCTCGCCAGCGCGGGCGTCGACGTGCTGCGCGTCGGCGTGCTGCCGACCCCCGCGGTCGCGTACCTCACCGGCGCGCTCGGCGCCGACCTCGGCGTGATGCTCTCCGCCAGCCACAACCCGATGCCCGACAACGGCGTGAAGTTCATCGCCCGCGGCGGCCACAAGCTCTCCGACGAGCTGGAAGACGAGATCGAGGCGCTCTACCACAAGCACGAGCGCGGCGAGCCCTGGGAGCGCCCGACGGGCGGCGGCGTCGGCCGGGTGCAGCGCTACGAGCAGGGCTTCGACCGCTACGTCGCCCATCTGCTGGGCGTCCTGCCGCACCGCCTCGACGGGCTCAAGGTCGTCGTCGACGGCGCCCACGGCGCCGCCGCCCGCGTCTCCCCGGAGGCGTTCCAGCGGGCCGGCGCCGAGGTGATCCCCATCGGCACCGACCCCACCGGCCTCAACATCAACGACGGCTACGGCTCCACCCACCTCGCCCAGCTCAGCGCCGCCGTCGTCGAACACGGCGCCGACCTCGGCATCGCCCACGACGGCGACGCCGACCGCTGCCTCGCGGTCGACGCCGCCGGGCAGGAGATCGACGGCGACCAGATCCTCGCCGTCCTCGCCCTCGGCCTGCGCGAGGCGGGCCGGCTGCGCAAGAACACCGTCGTCGCCACCGTCATGTCCAACCTCGGCTTCAAGCTCGCGCTGGAGCGCGAGGGCGTGGAGCTGATCCAGACCGCGGTCGGCGACCGGTACGTGCTGGAGGAGATGAAGCGCGGCGGATACGCGCTCGGCGGCGAGCAGTCCGGCCACGTCATCGTCCTCGACCACGCCACCACCGGCGACGGCACCCTGACCGGCCTGCTGCTCGCCTCCCGGGTGGCCGCCACCGGCCGGCCGCTGGCGGAGCTGGCGGCGGTGATGGAGCGGCTGCCGCAGGTGCTGATCAACGTACGGGACGTCGACAAGTCCCGGGTCGCCAGCTCCCCGGAGGTGCGCCAGGCGGTCCTGGAGTCGGAGCGGGAGCTGGGCGCCACGGGGCGGGTGCTGCTGCGCTCGTCCGGTACGGAGCCGGTGGTGCGGGTCATGGTGGAGGCGGCCGACATCGACCAGGCGCGGTCGGTGGCGGGGCGGCTCGCGGACGTGGTGAAGTCGGCGCTGGGCTGAGCGCGGTCGCTCGTCGTACGGGGCCGGGGGTGGACCTCCGGCCCCGTACGCGTACCGCGCCGGGCGGTGGACGCGGGCCCGCGGGGCCGGGCCGTCAGAGGTGCTTGTGCGTGTGGTGTGCCGCGTGCGTCTGGCGTACGTGCTGACCGAGCGTCTGCTCCGTGTGCCAGGCCCAGTACATCTTCTGCACCAGCAGCGTCAGCGTGCCCGCGACGACGATGCCCAGCAGGTTGAGCAGCAACTGCTCGGACGAGCCGCGGGCCTGGCCCCAGTCGCCGTAGCTGACCGCGACCGCCGCGTTGGCCGCCGCGGGCACCGTCGTCACCGAGATCGCGACGCCCACCAGCGCCCCCGACTTCGACGACGTCAGTGACAGCGTGCCCGCGGTGCCCGCCAGCAGGGCGACGATGAACGAGAACCAGTCCGGCGCGAAGATGAACTCCGTCTGCGGCCGCACGGCTTCCAGATCGCCCTCCGTGAACAGCCCGAAGGCGTCCATCACCACGCTGAACACCACCGTCAGCACCATCGCCACCGCGAACCCCGCGAGCAGCGCCCCCACCGACCGCGCCGCCAGCCGAGCCCGCCACTGCACCAGCGCCACGCACAGCCCCGCCACCGGCCCGAACTCCGGGCCCAGCGCCATCGCCCCGACGATGAGGATCGCGCTGTCGATCATCACCCCGCAGGACGCGAGCAGGGTCGCGACGCCGAGCATGGCGAGGAACGTGAGGGACAGCGCCGACTCCTCGTGCGTCTCCTCGACCAGCGACTCCCACACCACCGCGTCCGCCGCCTCGCCCGGCGCGGCCTCCTCCGCCTGGTCGGCGCGGCGCGAGAGCGTCAGGTCGACGTGGTCGACGCTGACCGCCCCCTCGTCGCACAGCCCGCGCACGCGCAGTTGGTGCAGCAGTTGGTCGGCGGCCTCGCGGGCGACGTCGCACAGCACGACGTCGCCCTCGGGGTCGAGGGAGGCGCCGCGGAGCACCGCGAGGTGGGCGGTGCCGACGGTCTTGTGCAGGAGGCCGACGACCTCGTCGGTACGGGCGGCGGGGCACTGGATCCGCAGGTGCAGCATGCGCTGAGGCTAGCGGGTGCCGCTAGAGGCGATTCCGTACAACCGTGGGCCGACGAGAGGTGTCTAAGTAGTCAATCTCAGCATTCATTGTCCGAATCCGGAAACGGGGGAAACACATGAGATCGTGCAGAACTGCCCTGAGACGCTTAGCGGTCGGCGGCACGGCCGTGGCCGCTCTGCTCACCGCCGGGATCGCGCCGGCGGGCGCGGCGGGCGCGGAGGGCGCCTCCGGCACCGACGTCCTCGTACGCTCCGGGCCCGACCTCGGCGTCCCCGAGGGGGTCCCGGTGACGGGGGTACAGCCCGGCGAGGTGCTGGACGTGCCGTTCGACGTCACCAACACCGGCGACCAGCCGGCGGTGGGCGTACGGGTCGGCATCAGCGCCTCGTACGGCCTCGGCGTCCTCACCCGGTACGCCGAGTGCACGTACACGCCGCAGCCCGGGGGCTTCGAGTACGCCGACTGCCTCTTCCCCGGCGTCCTGGAGCCGGGCGGGACGTTCCGGCTGCCGGAGCCGCTGCGGCTGACGGCCCAGGCGCACGCGTACGCGGAGCGCGTGGACATCAGCGTCGAGCCCGGCGACGGGACCGCCGACGCCGACACGGGGAACAACTTCCACATCTCCGAGATCGGCGCGGACAACACCGCGGACTTCCTCGTCCGCCGCGCCGAACTGACCGGGGCCGTGGGCCAGGCGCTCCCGCTGAACCTCGTGTTCCGCAACCGCGGCCCCGCCTGGATCGCCAACCTCGGCTCCGGCGAGCCGGTCGCCGCCGTCGACTTCCGCGTCCCGCCGGGCACGTCGGCGACCGCCGTGCCGCAGCGGTGCACGGCGATGACCCGGGACGGCCGGCCGCTGCCGGACGTGCGGACGGGCGCGCCGCGGTACTGGTGCCAGGCGCCGGACAGGGTGCGGCCCGGGGCGCGGGTCGTCTTCCCCTTCGAGCTGACCGTGGAGCGGTCCGTTCCGGACGCGGCCGGCCGGGTGCGGGTGGTGCCGTGGGACGGCAGCGCGGCCTTCCCGTTCGACCCGAAGACGGGGAACAACGCGGCGCCGGTCGTCGTGCGGACGACCGTGAAGTAGCCGCCCCTACAGCTTGCGCAGGGACAGCCGCCGCACCTTGTGGTCCGGTCCCTTGCGCAGGATGAGGGTGGCGCGGCCGCGGGTCGGGGCGATGTTCTGGCGCAGGTTGGGCTCGTTGATCGTGCGCCAGTTGCGTTCTCCGTACGCCATCGCCTCGGCCTCCGGCACCTCGGCGTAGCGGCTGAAGTACGACAGGGGGTTCTGGAAGGCCGTCTCGCGCAGCTTGCGGAAACGCTCCATGTACCAGCGCTCGATGTCCTCGATGTGCGCGTCCACGTACACGCTGAAGTCGAAGAAGTCGGCGAGCGCGACGCGGGTGCGGCCGTCGCGGCCGGGGAGCGCGGGCTGCAGCACGTTCAGGCCCTCGACGATCAGGATGTCGGGGCGCTGCACCTTCAGCCGCTCGCCGGGGACGATGTCGTACGTGAGGTGGGAATAGACGGGCGCGGTGACCTCGTCCTTCCCGGACTTCACGTCGGCGACGAAGCGGGTCAGCGCGCGCCGGTCGTACGACTCGGGGAACCCCTTGCGCGACATCAGCCCGCGGGCGCTGAGCTCGGCGTTGGGGAGCAGGAACCCGTCGGTGGTGACCAGCTCCACGCGCGGGTGCTCGGGCCAGCGCGCGAGCAGCGCTTGGAGCAGGCGGGCGACGGTCGACTTGCCGACGGCCACGCTGCCGGCGATCCCGATGACGAACGGGGTGCCGGCCCGCGCGCCGGCGCTGTCGCCGGGGGTGCCGAGGAAGGTGTGCACGGCGTGGCGGAGGCCGTGGGTGGCGCCGACGTAGAGGTTGAGGAGGCGGGAGAGCGGCAGGTAGACGTCCCGCACCTCGTCCAGGTCGATCACGTCGCCGAGCCCGCGCAGCCGCTCGACCTCGGCGGCGGACAGCGGCAGCGGCGTGCGGTCGCGCAGGGCGCTCCACTCGGCGCGGGAGAGGTCGACGTACGGGGAGGCGCTGTGCGTGCTCGTCGGCGAGGCCACGGAGCCATTGTGCGCGGGGGCGGGTCGGGCCGCGCGGGCGGGGCTGCGGGCAGGGCTGGGGGCGGGGCTGCGCGGGCGGGGCACACCTCTGGGCCTGGGCCGGGCGGAAGGCTAGGGTCCGCATACGTAGACGAATCCTGGGGGACGAGATGTCAGTACTGCAGTCCGTATGGCACGAGAGACGCAGGCGGTTCGCTGCGGTGGAAGCCCGGCGGCGGCGGGCCCGGAGCACCCGGGAGGCGTTCGCGGGCCGCGTCCGCGGCGACCTGGCGGCGGAGCTGCCGGACGAGGACCTGGGAGAGGACCTGGTCGAGTCGCTGGACCTGTACCGCATGGGCAGCAAGCCGCGGTGCGAGGAGGTGGAGTACCTGAACCTCGTGCAGGAGGCGGTGGAACGGATGGCGTGGGGCAGATAGCCCCCGGTCAGTAGCCCGCGGTCAGCCCTCGGCGATGACGACGGCGGAGGCGACGCCGGCGTCGTGGCTCAACGACACGTGCCAGGTACGCACCCCCAGCTCGGCGGCCCGCGCCGCGACGGTGCCGCGCACCCGCAGATGGGGCCGGCCGTTGTCGTGGACGCACACCTCGGCGTCGTGCCAGTGCAACCCGGGCGGCGCCCCCAACGCCTTGGCCAGCGCCTCCTTCGCCGCAAACCGCACCGCCAGCGAAGCCACCCCCCGCCGCCCCCCGTCGGGCAGCACCTGCTCGGCGGGCAGAAACAACCGATCCGCCAACTCCGGCGTCCGCTCCAACGCGGCCCCGAACCGCCCCACCTCGGCGACATCGATGCCGACCCCGACGATTCCACTCATGCGCGGCAGGGTAACCGGTGCGCCCTCACGCGGCGCGCCTGCGCCGTGGCCGCCGCGGGCCTGGGCGGCGGGCCCGTACCGGACGACCGCCCAGACGGTCTTGCCGACGCCCCCACCCCGCGGCGCGACGCCCCACGTGTCGGCCAGCGCCTTTACGATCCGCAGCCCGCGTCCGTCCTCGGCGTCGTCAGGCGCAGACGCGAGGGCGGGCGACGCGGGGGCGGCGTCGTCGACCTCCGCGCCCCAAGTCGCCCCCGAGATCCTGCACTTCTACGGCACCGCCTTCGACGAGGCGAACCGGCTCACCGGCACCGCCGACGGGCGGTTGGAGCTGGTGCGTACGCGGGAGTTGTTGCGGCGGCATCTGCCGCCGGCGCCCGCGGACGTGATCGACGTGGGTGGCGGGCCCGGGGTGCACGCGGTGTGGCTGGTCGGGGAGGGCCATCGCGTGCACCTGGTCGATCCCGTGCCGCGGCACGTCGAGGCCGCCCTCGGAACCGGGGTCTCCGCGGAGCTGGGCGACGCCCGCGCGCTGCCGGCGGGGGACGCGTCGTACGACGTCACGCTCCTCCTCGGGCCGCTCTACCACCTGCTCGAACGCGACGAACGCGACCGGGCCCTCGCCGAGGCGCGGCGCGTCACCCGTCCGGGGGGCCTCGTCGCGGCCGCCGCCATCGGCCGGTACGCCTCGGTCTTCGAGCACACCGCCACCACGCTGCTCGCCGCGGACCGCGTGCACGACGCCGTACGCGACATCCTCACCACCGGCCGCCACGAACCCGGCCGGAAGGGCTTCACCGCCGCCTACTTCCACACGGCGGCGGGCCTGGAGGGCGAGCTGCGCGACGCGGGGCTCGCCGACGTCACCGTCTACGGCGTCGAGGGACCGGGCTGGTCGCAGCTCAAGGCCGTCGAGCAGGAAACGGGGCGGCCGTTGCCCGAGGGGCACCCCGCCTTCGAGGCGGCGCTGCGCGCGGCGCGCCTGGCCGACGGGCATCCGGAGCTGCTGGCGGCGGCGTCGCATCTGTTGGGCGTGGGGCGGCGGTGAGTACCCGGCTGCGGGGGGCGGTGGGGCGGGGGAGGATGGGGGGATGAGGCGTGCTTACGGGGTGGAGACGGTGCGGGGTGCCGAGGCGGCGCTCATGGCGGAGCTGCCCGAGGGGGCGCTCATGCAGCGGGCCGCGGCGGGGCTGGCCGCCGCGGCGGCCGGGCTGCTGGGGCGGGTGTACGGGCGGCGGGTGGTGCTGCTCGTGGGGAGCGGGGACAACGGCGGGGACGCGCTGTACGCCGGTGCGCGGCTGGCGCGGCGCGGGGCGCGGGTGACGGCCGTGCTGCTCCGCCCGGAGCGTACGCACGAGGGCGGGCTCGCCGCCCTGTGGGCCGCCGGGGGGCGGGTCGTGCCCGCGGGGGAGGGCGCCGAGTCGGTGGGGCCCCGGGACGTGGGCTCCCCCCTCCTCGGCGTCTTCGACCGCGCCGACCTCGTCGTCGACGGCATCGTCGGCATCGGCGGCTCCGGCGGCCTACGCCCGGCCGCCGCCGCGCTCATGGGCCTCGTCCGCGAGACCCGCGCCCCCGTGCTGGCCGTCGACCTGCCCAGCGGCGTCGAGGCCGACACCGGGGAGGTGCGGGGCGAGGCCGTGACCGCCGACGCCACCGTGACCTTCGGTACGTACAAGCCCGGCCTGCTCGTCGACCCCGCCGCCGAGCGCGCCGGGGCGCTGCGGCTCGTGGACATCGGGCTCGGCCCGTACCTGCCCGCCGTCCCCGAGCTGGAGGCCCTGCAGCACGCCGACGTCGCCGCGCTGCTGCCCGAGCCGGGCGCCGAGAGCGACAAGTACCGGCGCGGCGTCGTCGGCGTCGTCGCCGGCTCCGAGCGCTACCCGGGTGCCGCCGTGCTCGCCGTCGGGGGGGCGCTGCGCGGCGGGGCGGGGGCCGTGCGGTACGTGGGGCCCGCGGCGCGGGCGGTCATCGCGCGGTATCCGGAGACCCTCGTCCACCCCGGGCCGCCGGGGAAGGCGGGCCGGGTCCAGGCGTGGGTCGTCGGGCCGGGGCTGGGGGACGGGCCGGGTGCCGAGGAGGTGCTGGAGCAGGTGCTCGCCGCCGACGTGCCGGTGCTGGTGGACGCCGACGGCCTGCGGCTGATGGACCGGGCGCGGGTACGGCGCCGGTCCGCCCCGACGCTGCTCACCCCGCACGCGGGGGAGGCCGCGGCGCTGCTGGGGGTGGACCGGGCGGAGGTGGAGGCGGGCCGGCTGGCCGCCGTACGGGCGCTGGCGTCGGCGTACGGCGCGACGACCCTGCTCAAGGGATCCACCACCCTGGTCGCCGATCCGGAGGAGGACCCCGGGCGCGCGGCGGAGGACGGTGCGGAGGGCGGCGGCGCGGAGGACGGTGGCGCGGCCGGCGCGGGCGGCGCACCCACCCCCGTGCGCCTCAACCCCACCGGCACCTCCTGGCTCGCCACCGCCGGCAGCGGCGACGTCCTCTCCGGCCTCACCGGCGCCCTCCTCGCCGCCGGCCTCGCCGCCCGCGACGCCGCCTCCGTCGGCGCGTACCTCCACGGCCTCGCCGCCCGCACCCTCGCCGCCGGCGCCCCGATCACCGCCCACGAACTCCCCGACGCGCTCCCCGCTGTGTGGCGCGACGTCCGCGACGTGTGAACCCGCTGCCGAGCCGCAGGTCGAGACGGAATGCGACACTGGCACGGATGACCGACTCGCCCCTTCGCGCCCGCGCGGAGATCGACCTCACGGCGTACGGCGCGAACATCCGCGCCCTGCGCGCCCGCGCGCCGCGCGCGCAGTTCCTGGCCGTCGTCAAGGCCGACGCCTACGGCCACGGCATGCTGCCCTGCGCCCGCGCCGCGCGCGCCGCGGGCGCCGAGTGGGTGGGCACCGCCACGCCCCAGGAGGCGCTGCACCTGCGGGCCGCCGGCGACCGGGGGCGGATCCTGTGCTGGCTGTGGACGCCCGGCGGGCCGTGGCGGGAGGCCGTGGAGGCGGACCTCGACGTCACCGTCAGCGGCCTGTGGGCGCTGCGCGAACTGCTGCCCGCCGCCCGCGCCGCCGGGCGCACCGCGCGCGTGCAGCTCAAGGCCGACACCGGCCTCGGCCGCAACGGCTGCCTCGCCGCCGACTGGCCCGACCTCGTCGCCGCCGCCCGCGCCGCCGAGGCCGAGGGCGTCATCGACGTCACCGGCGTCTGGTCGCACTTCGCGTGCGCCGACGAGCCCGGCCACCCCTCCGTCCGCCGCCAGCTCGACGCCTTCCGCGACGCCCTCGCCGTCGCCGAGCGCGCCGGCCTGCGCCCCGAGGTGCGGCACATGGCGAACTCCCCGGCCACGCTCACCCTCCCCGACGCCCACTTCGACCTCGTACGGCCCGGGATCGCGTCGTACGGGCTGTCGCCGAGCCCCGAGGTCGGCACTCCCGCGGACTTCGGGCTGCGCCCCGTGATGGCGTTCAAGGCGTCGCTGGCGCAGGTCAAGGAGGCGCCGGCCGGCCTGGGCATCTCGTACGGGCACCGTTACGTCACCCCGGGCCGCACGACGCTCGCGCTGGTGCCCGTCGGCTACGCGGACGGGGTCCCGCGGCACGCCTCCGGTACGGGGCCGGTGCTGGTCGCCGGGAAGTGGCGGACGGTCGCGGGGCGGGTCGCGATGGACCAGTTCGTCGTGGACCTGGGCGGGGACGCGGCGGCGGTGGGCGACGAGGCGGTGCTGTTCGGCGCCGGGGACCACGGCGAGCCGACGGCGGAGGACTGGGCGCGGGCGACGGGCACGATCGGGTACGAGGTCGTCACGCGGATCGGACCCCGCGTTCCGCGCGTGTACGTGGGCGGGGCGGGGGATGCCACCTCCATGGACATGGACATGGACAGGGACACAGCCACAGCCACGGTTGCGGAGACGGACGCGGAGCGTTCGCCCACCCTGCCGCCCGCTCCGCCGCCCACCGGTCACCGCCCCGGGCCCCGCCATGACTGAACCCCTGCCCCTGCCCACCCCGGCCTCCACCCCCCTCCCCGCCCCCGCGTCGCTGCCCGGCGGCTGGGCCCGGGCCGGGCGGCGGGCCGGGATCGCCGGTGCCGCCATCGGCGTGCTCGCCGCCGGCGCCGCCGCCGGCGTGGCGGTCGAGCGCCTGGCGATGGGCCGCGGCGTGCGCCGCCGGGCCCGGCAGGCCCTCGACGCCGCCGGCCCGTACGGCACCCTCCGCGGCACCCCCGGCACGGCCGTCGCGGACGACGGCACCGAGCTGTACTACGAGGTCGAGGACGCCGAGGACTTCCCGCCCGCGGCCCCGGACTCCGACGGGACGGCCGTCGGCACCCCCGCCGCCCGCCGCCGGCGCCGCCGCTTCGCCGGCCGCCGCGAGCCCGCCCCCCTCACCGTCGTCTTCAGCCACGGCTACTGCCTCACCCAGGACTCCTGGCACTTCCAGCGCGCCGCCCTCCGCGGCCACGTCCGCACCGTCTACTGGGACCAGCGCAGCCACGGCCGCTCCGCCCGCGGCATCTCCCAGCTCGCCGGCGACGAGCCGGTGACCATCGAGCAGCTCGGCCGCGACCTCAAGGCTGTCCTCGACGCCGCGGCCCCCGAGGGCCGGCTGCTGCTCGTGGGGCACTCGATGGGCGGCATGACGGTCATGGCCTTCGCCGACCAGTTCCCCGATCTCGTACGCGACCGGGTGGCCGGCGTCGCGCTCCTCGACACCTCCGCGGGGGACCTCGGCCGGGTGACGTTCGGCCTGCCCGCGGCCGGCGCCTGGGCCGTACGCCACTTCGTGCCCGGCTTCCTCAAGGCCCTGGGCAGCCGCGCCGAGCTGGCCGAGCGCGGCCGGCAGGCGACGGCCGACCTCTTCGCCGGGATCATCAAGCACTACTCGTTCGGCACCGAGGGCGTCGACCCGGGCGTCGCGCGCTTCGCCGAGCGGCTGCTGGAGAGCACGCCGATAGACGTGGTCGCCGAGTTCTACCCGGCGTTCGCCCTGCACGAGAAGGGCGAGTCGCTGGAGCTCTTCCGCGACCTCCCCGGGCTGGTCCTCGTCGGCGACCGCGACATGGTCACGCCCCCGGCGCACAGCGAACGGATCGCGGCGCGGCTGCCGGACGCCGTGTTCGAGGTCGTCGAGGAGGCCGGGCACCTCGCCCCGCTGGAACGCCCGGACCGGGTGAACGACGCGCTGGCCGCGCTGCTCGCCCGCGCGGGCGTGCGGATCCGGGCGGGGGCCGGGGCGGAGCAGGGGGCCCGGCCCGTACGGCGCACGCGCGGCACGCCGCGCCGGACCCTCTAACATCCAGTGCCATGAGCGCCGCCGCGACCACCACCGCCGTGCACTTGACCGTCGAGTCGCCCGAGCAGATGCAGGACCTCGGCCGCCGGCTGGCCGCCGTGCTGCGCGCCGGCGACCTCGTGCTGCTCACCGGGGCGCTGGGCGCGGGCAAGACGACGCTCGCCCGCGGGCTCGGCGCCGGGCTCGGGGTGCGGGGGGCGGTGACGTCGCCGACGTTCGTCATCGCGCGCGTACACCCGTCGGTCTCGGGCGGTCCGCCGCTGGTCCACGTCGACGCCTACCGGCTGGGCGGCGGTCTGGAGGAGATGGAGGACCTGGACCTCGACGTGTCGCTGCCCGAGTCGGTGGTGATCGTGGAGTGGGGCGAGGGCAAGGTCGAGGAGCTGGCCGAGGACAGGCTGCACGTCGTCATCGAACGCAGGACGGGCGGCGCGGCGGACGGGACCGAAGGGGCGGACGAGGGGGACGAGACCGACGAGGCGGATGGGGCCGACGTACGGCACGTCACCGTCACCGGCGTCGGCGAGCGCTGGGCGCACGGCGCGCTGGCCGCGCTGACCCGCGCCTGAACAGCAGTGCTGTACGTTCCGACAAATATGCCGACGCGCTGTCGGCAAATCGTTGCCCCCGGTCGGCGGGCGTGGTCCCATGGGCGTATGGCACCTGAGGAAGACGAGCAGCGCCCCGCCGTGGGAGTCGCCGAGCTGCTCGCCGCATGCGCGGCGGCCGAGGCGGTCTCCACCCCGCCGCCGCTGCGGCGGGAGGCGCCCGAGCCGGCCGGCGACGCGCCCACCGCACCGGAGCAGCACGCCGCGTAACGCCGGCGCACCCCCGCGCGGCCCCGGGCGATCTAGGCTGCCCGCATGGACATCGGCATCGGACTTCCCTCCACCATCCCCGGCATCGCCGGCACGCTGATCCCCGAGTGGGCGGTCGCGGCCGAGCAGGCCGGGTTCTCGACCCTCGGCACCATCGACCGCGTCGTCTACGGCAACCTCGAAACGATCCCCACCCTCGCCGCCGCCGCGGCCGTCACCGAGCGGATCGGCCTGACGACGACCATCCTCATCGCCCCGTTCCGCGGCAACGGCGCCCTGCTCGCCAAGCAGCTCGCCTCCGTCGACGTGCTCTCCGGCGGCCGGCTCACCGTCGGCGCCGCCGTCGGCGGGCGGGAGGACGACTACGAGGCGGCGGGCGTGCCGTTCACCGAGCGCGGCCGGATCTTCGACGACCAGCTCGCCGAGATGCGCGCCGTGTGGAACCAGGACGCCCGCGGCCGTGCGCACCCCGTCGGCCCGGCGCCGGTGCGGCCCGGCGGGCCGCCGATCCTCTTCGGCGGCCAGGCGCCCGCCACGTACCGGCGGCTCGCGGAGTACGGCGCCGGGTGGATCCTCGGCGGCGGCCGGCCCGAGAACCTTGCCGAGGGCGCCCGGAAGGCCAGGGACGCCTGGCGCGAGGCGGGCCGGGAGGGCGAGCCGCGGGTGGCGGCGCTCGCGTACGCGAGCCTCGGCGACGACGCCGAGGAGCACGCCCGCCGCTATCTGCTGGACTACTACGGGTTTCTCGGCGACTTCGCCGAGAAGGCCGTCGAGGGCGCGCTCACCTCGCCGAAGGCGGTCGCCGACGCCAAGGCCGCGTTCGCGGACGCCGGCTGCGGCGAACTGGTGCTGTTCCCCTGCAACCCGGACGTGGCGCAGGTCCCGCTGATCGCCGAGGCCGCCGGGCTGTAGGAACGGGGACGAACCCGCGGGCCCGACGAAGGGCCGGGTGAGAAGGAACCGGGGGTCCGGCGGCGGGCCCCCGCTACTTCACCACCGCGACCGGGACGCCCACCGTCGCAAAGCGCCACAGCGCCTTGCCGTCCGCGCGCGACGAGCGCACGCCGCCCGTCTTCTCCTTCGCGTCCGGGTCCGGCCGCGAGCCGTCGATCGCGGCGCTGAACCCTATGACCGTGCCCTCGGCCTCCGCGAACCGCACCACGTTCTCGACCGGCACCCCGTCCGAGCCGGTGATCTGCCTCGACCGCGAGGTCACGGCGTACCTGCCCGGCGGCGGGTCGACGCTGCTCGGGGTCACCTTGTACGTCCGCAGCACCGAGTCGTCCTCGCCGACGAGCCACACGCGCCGGTCCTTCAGCCGGTAGACCACCCGCAGTCCGGTGCCCGTGCGGGCGGGCACCTTGAGGGCCTCCTCCTTCGCCTTGGACGGCTCGGGGCTGGCGACGCCCGGGCGGTTACGGGCCAGGGAGTCGGGGGCGTTGGCGTTGGCCTGGTAGGCGAGGAACGCGACCACCCCCAGGGCGGCGGCCGTCAGCCCGGCCACGAATTTCCCGCTGCCTGCCACGCGGTACGCCCCTTCCGGTACGGCGGCCGTACGGCCGCTCTGCCGAAGCCTGCTCCCGGCTCGCCCTGCGCGGGCCCGTCCTGTCCGCCCCCGCCTGCTCCGCCCGACGGTAGCACCCGCCCCCGCGCCGTCCCGCCCCCGCCGCAGCCGGATCACCGGCCCGGCGGACGCGCTCCGGGCACCCCTCCCGCGCGACTACCCTGAAGGGCGTGCTGCTCGCCATGGACACCGCCTCCCCCGCCGTCACCGTCGCACTCCACGACGGCGACCCCGCGTCCCCCGCGCTCGCCGCGTCGCACCAGGTCGACGCCCGGCGCCACGGCGAGCTGCTGCTGCCCGCCGTCGACCGGGTGCTCGCCGCGGCCGGGCGGGAGCTCGGGGAGCTGACCGGCCTCGTCGTCGGCGTCGGGCCCGGTCCGTACACCGGGCTGCGGGTGGGGCTGGTGACCGCCGAGGTGCTCGGCATGACGCTCGGCATCCCCGTGCACGGGATCTGCACGCTCGACGCCCTCGCCTACGCCGCGGGCCGCGAGGGCGTCGAGGGCCCGTTCGTCGTGGCCACCGACGCCCGGCGCAAAGAGGTGTACTGGGCGCGCTACGACGACGCCCGCACCCGCGTCACCGAGCCCGCCGTCGACCGGCCCGCCGACCTCGCCGGGCAGGTCGCCGGCCTGCCCGCCGCCGGGGCGGGGGCGGCGCTGTACCCCGAGGTGTTCCCCGACGCCCGCCCGCCGGCGCACCCGCACGCCGCCGCCCTCGCCGCGCTGGCCGCCGAGCGGCTCGCGGCGGGCGACGCACTGCTGCCGCCCCGCCCGCTGTACCTGCGCCGGCCGGACGCGCAGGTCCCGGCCGCGTACAAGGCGGTCACCCCGCGATGACCGCACGCCCGGCCCCGTACGAGAGGCACCGGACTCCGCACGGGAGCGTCCCTTGCCCATGACCGCCGTCGCCCTGCGCGAGATGCGGTGGTGGGACATCGACCCCGTGCTCGCACTCGAACGGGACACCTTCCCCGAAGACGCCTGGTCCCCGGCCATGTTCTGGTCCGAGCTGGCCCACGCCCGCGGCCCCGGCGCCACCCGCGCGTACGTCGTCGCCGAGGACGCCGCCGGCCGCGTCGTCGGCTACGGGGGCCTCGCCGCCCTCGACGGCACCGGCGACATCCAGACCATCGCCGCCGCCCGCGACCACTGGGGCACCGGCCTCGGCCCGCGCCTGCTGGAGGAACTGCTCGCCGCCGCCCGCCGCTTCGGCTGCCGCGAGGTGCTGCTGGAAGTGCGCGTCGACAACGCGCGTGCCCAGCGCCTCTACGAGCGCCACGGCTTCGCCGTGATCGGCGTCAGGCGCGGCTACTACCAGCCCGGAAACGTCGACGCGCTCGTCATGCGCCGTACCGAGAAAGAGTGACGCCACCCATGGCAGACGAACCCCTGGTGCTCGGCATCGAGACGTCCTGCGACGAGACCGGTGTCGGGATCGTCCGCGGGCACACGCTGCTCGCCGACGCCATCGCCTCCAGCGTCGACGCGCACGCCCGCTACGGCGGCGTGGTGCCCGAGGTGGCGAGCCGGGCGCACCTGGAAGCGATGGTGCCGACGATCGAGCGGGCGCTGCGCGACGCCGGCGTCACGGCCCGGGACCTGGACGCGATCGCCGTGACGGCAGGTCCGGGGCTGTCCGGGGCGCTGCTGGTCGGGGTGTCGGCGGCCAAGGCGTACGCGTACGCGCTGGGCAAGCCGCTCTACGGCGTCAACCACCTCGCCTCGCACATCGCCGTCGACCAGCTCGAACACGGCGCGCTGCCCGAGCCGACGATGGCCCTCCTCGTCTCCGGCGGGCACTCCTCGCTGCTGATGTCCACCGACATCACCGCCGACGTCCGCCCCCTCGGCGCGACCATCGACGACGCGGCGGGCGAGGCGTTCGACAAGGTCGCCCGCGTGCTCGGGCTCGGCTTCCCGGGCGGCCCGTTCATCGACAAGGCGGCGCGCGAGGGCGACCCGGCCGCCATCCGCTTCCCGCGGGGCCTGACGGGGCCGCGGGACCCGTTGTACGACTTCTCCTTCTCCGGCCTGAAGACCTCCGTCGCCCGCTGGGTGGAGGCCAGGCGCGCGGCGGGGGAGGAGGTGCCGGTGGCGGACGTGGCGGCGTCGTTCCAGGAGTCGGTCGCGGACGTGCTGACGCGCAAGGCGGTACGGGCCTGCCGGGACGGCGGCGTCGGGCACCTGATGATCGGCGGCGGCGTGGCGGCCAACTCGCGGCTGCGGGCGATGGCGGAGCGGCGCTGCGAGGACGCGGGGATCGTGCTGCGGGTGCCGCGGCCGAAGCTGTGCACGGACAACGGGGCGATGGTCGCGGCGCTGGGCGCGGAGATGGTGGCGCGGGGGCGGGCGGCGTCGGCGTGGGACCTGTCGGCGGACTCGTCGCTGCCGGTCACGGAGACGCACGTACCGGGGCACGAGCACGGCCACGGGCACGACCACGACCACGTACACGAACTGGCGAAGGACAACCTCTACTCGTGACCGTCGCGTTGATGTGGGAGGCCAAGGCGGCGCCGGGGCGCTCCGGCGAACTGCTGGCCTGGGCGCGCGCGCAGCCGCTGGCGGCCGAGCCGCTGCGCCGCGAGACGTTCACGGCGCCGGGCGAGCGGGTCCTCGTCATCACGTGGTGGGACGCGCCCTACGACGCGGAGCTGCCCGAGCTGCCGGCCCCCGACGACGGCGGGCTGCTGGCGCGGCCCGCGCACCGCTGGCGGTTCACGTCGCTGGGGCCGGACGCACCGGACGGCCCAGGAGCACCGTAGGGGCGCCGGCGACGCGGGTCAGGAAGACGGTGCAGGAGACGGCGGTCGGGCCGTCGAGCTTCAGCTTGCGCCGCAGCTCCTCGGGTTCGACGGCGGAGCCGCGCTTCTTGACGGTGACGCTGCCGACGCCGCGGTCGCGCAGCAGGGCGCGGAGCTTCTTGACGCTGAACGGGAGCGAGTCGGTGATCTCGTACGCGGTGGCGTACGGGGTCGGCGCCGGGTCGTCGGCCGTGACGTACGCGATGGTCGGGTCCAGCAGCCGCCCGCCGACCTGCGCCGCCACCTCGGCGACGAGGTGGGCGCGGATGACGGCGCCGTCCGGCTCGTACAGGTAGCGGCCCACGGGTCCGGCCGCCGGGTCGGGCAGGCCGCGGCCGGTGAGGGTGGCGCCGGCGGGCAGGAGAGTGGCACGACGGGCCCGGGGGGCAGTACCGAACCAGAGCACCGCCTCCTTCACGTCGCCGGCGTCGGAGACCCACTCCGCCTCGGCGGCGTCCGGCACCGCCTCGTGCGGGATGCCGGGGGCGACCTTCAGCGCCGCGTGCGAGACGCGGCCGGCGACCTCGACGGCCCAGGACAGCGGCGGCGAGTACGCCTCGGGATCGAAGAGCCGCCCGCGCCCGCCCCCGCCACTCCGGGCACCCCCTCCGACCCGGCGGGCCGGGTCGACGAAAACGGCGTCGTACCCCGAGATGTCGGCGTCCCCGACCTCCGCGCACCGCACCTCGACCAGGTCCGCGAGCCCCAGCGCCGCCGCGTTGGCCCGCGCGGCGGCGACCGTCGCGGGGTCCCGGTCGACGGCGAGGACCGCGATCCCGGCCCGCGCCAGCGCCACCGCGTCGCCGCCGATGCCGCAGCACAGATCGGCGACCCGGGTGACGCCGAGCGCCGCGAACCGGGCCGCGCGGTGCGCCGCCACCGCCGTACGGGTCGCCTGCTCGACGCCGTCGGGGGTGAAGTACATCCGCTCCGCGTCCGCCCCGAACTTCGCCGCCGCCCGCTGCCGCAGCCGGGCCTGCCCGAGCGCGGCGGAGACCAGCGGGGCGGGGTGGGTGCGGCGCAGCCGGGTGGCGAGGGCCAGCTCGTCGGCGGGGTCGTGGTCGCGCAGCTCGGCGAGGAGTTCCTGGCCCTCGGGGGCGAGGAGGTCGGCGAGGGAGCCGGCGGAGGTGTCGGGGCCGTGCATGCGCCCATTGTCCGCGACCGGTGGCGCCGCACCTGCGCGGGCCGCCGGGGCGGAGGGCGCGGCCGTGCCCGGCGGCACGGCGGTGGTCCGCCGAGCACGGCGGCCGCACCATCCCCCATGCGGGCGCCCGTGCGGCGTGGCGCCACTTCTCCCCGTTCCGCACTGGTGACGATGCGGGCTCCGGAACTAATGCGACAAAAGGATAAAATGACCCCGCGCCCCACCCTCCGATCCGGCCTCCTCTCCCTGGCCGTCACCGCCGCCCTCCTCGCCTCCGCCTGCTCCACCGAGACCACCGATCACCCCCGCCCCCTCGGCCACCCCCACGGCGACGCCAAGCCCGCCGCCGCCGGAGGCGGCGTCGCCGCACCCGCCCGCGCGCTCGCCCGCACCGCGGAGCACCAGCGGCGCGTGCACGCCCGGCGGCTCGCCGCCGCCCGCGCCTGGGGCCTGGACGCCACCCCGCTGCTGCCGCCCGCCCCGCCGCGTACCAAGCCCGCGCTCGCCACCGAACCCGGCTACGGGACGAACGACGGCGGCCCCGGCCTGCCGCCCGTCATCACCCGGGTGCCGACCGGCCACCGGGTGATCTTCCTGACCATCGACGACGGCTACCGCAAGGACCCCGAGCTGCTGCGCATGCTGCGCGAGCTCGACGTGCCCGTCAGCGCGTTCCTCGCCGACAGGGTCGCGCGCGACGACTACGCCTACTTCCGCGACCTGCGCGACCTCGGCACCACCGTCAACAACCACACCCTCACCCACCCCGACCTCCGCGAACTGCCCTACGCGGCCCAGCGCGCGGAGATCTGCGGCCAGCAGCGCGTCCTGGAGCGCGAGATGGGCGCCGCGCCGCGGATCTTCCGGCCGCCGTACGGCAACTACAACGGCGACACCCTGCGCGCCGTGCGGGACTGCGGCATCGACCTCGTACCGCTGTGGCAGCAGGAGGCGTTCCCCGGCCGCTGGACGTACTCCCGGGCGGACACCGCGTTCCACCCGGGCGATATCGTGCTCACCCACTTCGAAGGACCTTCCGAATTCGGCGGCACGATGGCCGACGTCCTCCGTACGGTGCTCCGTAAGGCGGGCGACGAAGGCTTCGCCGTTGCCCGCTTGGAGGATTACGTATGAGGCGCAGCCGCGCCGGGCGGCGGTCGTCGCGCGCCGCGACAGCCGCCGTCTGCCTGCTGGCGCTCACCGCCTGCGCGGACGCGGCCCGGCCACCGCACGAGTGGTTCCCGGAGAGCGCGGGGGAGTCCGCGGCGCCGGCGGACGGGCGGGCGGACGGCAAGCCGGGCGCGCGGCACGCGGCCGGCGCGTCCGGCGAGGACCCCGCGCGCGCCGCCGGCCCCGAGGCGTACCTGCGCTGGGGACTCGACCGCCCCCTCGACCCGCCGCCCGCGCCCCCCGCGAGCCGCCCCGTCCGACCCGCGGACTCCGGGCTGCCGGCCGTGACGGGCCGGGTGCCGACACGGGACAGGGTCGTCTTCCTCACGATCGACGACGGCTGGGAGAAGGACCCCGCGCTCATCCGGATGGCGGCGGACCTGGGACTGCCGTTCAGCATGTTCCTCTCCCACTCGGCGGCCGGCGGGGACTACGGGTACTTCGAGGAACTCCGGCGCCTCGGCAACTCCGTCCACGGCCACACCGTCACCCACCCGGACCTCACCTCCCTCCCGTACGCCGCGCAGCGCCGCCAGGTCTGCGGCCAACAGCGCCGCGTCGCGGACCGCTTCGGCGTCCGCCCGGCGCTCTTCCGGCCGCCCTACGGCATGTACGACGCGGCGACGCTGCGGGCCGCCGCCTCCTGCGGCGTCCGCGCGATGCCGACGTGGCGGGCGGAGATGAAGGCGAGCGGTCTGGAGTACCGCAGCGGCGACCGGCTGCGCCCCGGCGACATCGTGCTCGCGCACTTCCGCGGGCCGGAGCAGCAGGGCGGGCGGACGATGACGGACGTACTGGCGGAGCTGGTACGGGAGATCCAGCGGCAGGGGTTCACGGTGGCCCGGCTGGAGGACTACATGTGACGTCCCCGCCCCGGTTCGTCCCGCGTGCCGCGGGCGGGCGCGGTCCGTACGGCTGTGCGGGCGCTCGGCGACTCGGGTGGGCAATCTGGCACTCGGCTTGACCGAGTGCTAAAGGGCGTCATAACCTCGGCTCTGGCACTCCCCCGGGGAGAGTGCCAACACAGCGACGAGGTGGATCCGGCACCCGCGACGACGGATCCTCCAGGGTCGCCACCCCAGACATCCAACCCCGCGAGATCTCCGAAGGGGGAGGTCGGATCGTGACGACCGCCAGCACCAAGGTTGCCATCAAGCCGCTTGAGGACCGCATCGTGGTCCAGACGCTCGACGCCGAGGAGACCACGGCCTCGGGCCTGGTCATCCCGGACACCGCCAAGGAGAAGCCGCAGGAGGGCGTCGTCCTCGCCGTCGGCCCGGGCCGCTTCGAGGACGGCAACCGCCTGCCGCTCGACGTCTCCGTCGGCGACGTCGTCCTCTACAGCAAGTACGGCGGCACCGAGGTGAAGTACAACAACGAGGACTACCTCGTCCTCTCTGCCCGCGACGTGCTCGCGATCATCGAGAAGTAACGGGGCGCTTCCCGCTTCTTCCCACACCAGGCCGCGCCCCGGATCCGTTCGTCCAGCAGGACATATCGAAACGGGCCGGGGCGTCGGCGCTCCCGACGGCGCCCCTTTGAGAGGACCCACGTTCCATGGCGAAGACTCTGAAGTTCGACGAGGACGCCCGCCGCGCTCTTGAGCGCGGCGTGGACAAGCTCGCCGACACCGTGAAGGTGACGATCGGCCCGCGGGGCCGCAACGTCGTCATCGACAAGAAGTTCGGCGCCCCGACCATCACGAACGACGGCGTGACGATCGCCCGTGAGATCGAGGTCGAGGACCCGTACGAGAACCTGGGCGTCCAGCTCGTGAAGGAGGTGGCGACCAAGACCAACGACATCGCGGGCGACGGCACCACCACCGCCACCGTGCTGGCCCAGGCGCTGGTCCGCGAGGGCCTGCGCAACGTGGCCGCCGGCGCCTCCCCCTCCGCGCTCAAGCGCGGCATCGACGCCGCCGTCGCGGCCGTCTCCGACGAGCTGCTGAAGGCCGCCAGCCCGATCGACTCCAAGTCCGACATCGCCGCGGTCGCCGCGCTGTCCGCGCAGGACGAGCAGGTGGGCCAGCTCATCGGCGAGGCCATGGACAAGGTCGGCAAGGACGGGGTCATCACCGTCGAGGAGTCCAACACCTTCGGGCTGGAGCTGGACTTCACCGAGGGCATGGCCTTCGACAAGGGCTACCTGTCGCACTACATGGTGACCGACCAGGAGCGTATGGAGGCGGTGCTGGAGGACCCGTACATCCTGATCACCCAGGGCAAGATCTCCTCCATCCAGGACCTGCTGCCGCTGCTGGAGAAGGTCATGCAGGCCGGCTCGGCGAAGCCGCTGCTGATCGTCGCCGAGGACGTGGAGGGCGAGGCGCTGTCCACCCTCGTCGTCAACAAGATCCGCGGCACCTTCAACTCGGTCGCGGTCAAGGCCCCCGGCTTCGGCGACCGCCGCAAGGCGATGCTCGGCGACATGGCCACCCTCACGGGCGGCACCGTGGTCTCCGAGGAGGTCGGCCTCAAGCTCGACCAGGTGGGCCTCGAGGTGCTGGGCACGGCGCGCCGTGTGGTCATCACCAAGGACGACACGACGATCGTCGACGGCGCCGGCAAGTCCGACGACGTGGCCGGCCGGGTCGCGCAGATCAAGGCCGAGATCGAGGCCACGGACTCCGACTGGGACCGCGAGAAGCTGCAGGAGCGGCTGGCGAAGCTGGCCGGCGGCGTGTGCGTCATCCGCGTCGGCGCGGCCACCGAGGTCGAGCTGAAGGAGAAGAAGCACCGCCTGGAGGACGCGATCTCCGCCACCCGCGCGGCGGTCGAGGAGGGCATCGTCTCCGGCGGCGGCTCGGCGCTCGTCCACGCCGCGAAGGTGCTGGAGGACGGCCTCGGCCTCACGGGCGACGAGGCCACGGGTGTCGCGGTCGTGCGCCGCGCGGTGGTCGAGCCGCTGCGGTGGATCGCGGAGAACGCGGGCCTGGAGGGCTACGTCATCACCTCCAAGGTCTCGGAGCTGGCCGCGGGCCAGGGCTTCAACGCCGCCACGGGCGAGTACGGCGACCTGGTGAAGGCCGGCGTCATCGACCCGGTGAAGGTGACCCGCTCGGCGCTGGAGAACGCGGCGTCGATCGCGTCGCTGCTGCTGACGACGGAGAGCGCGGTCGTGGAGAAGCCGGAGCCGGAGGAGGACCAGGGCCACGGCCACAGCCACGGCCACGCGCACTGACCTCCGGTCGGGACCCCGGGCTCCGCACCCGGATCTGACGCCGCAGGGCCTCGCCTCCGCACGGGGGCGGGGCCCTGCGGCGCGTGTGGGTGGGATGGGGCGGCGGGCGGCGGCCAGGGCCGGCCGGGTCCCGCGGGGCCGGATCCCGGCCCGCCGTCGCGGCGGAGCCGTGAGGGTCGGAGCGTTGCGGTCCTCCCGCGAGCGGTAGCGGGCCCGTCGCTGCGGAGCCGCACGGGTGCGGGGGTCTCGGGGCGGAGCCCCGAGTTCAGGGCCGGGACAGGGGCGGGCCGGGAAGCCTGCTCCCCGTGGCCGGCGCAGGGCGGCACCCCGGCCGGAGGCCCGGTAGCGGCTGGGCCGCTCGGCTCGGGGGTCCCGGGGGCGGAGCCCCCGGGGTTCGGGGAGGGGCGGGGCCGGGGAACAGCCCCCGCTAGCGGGGGCCGTACTTGCGGCCCGCGCTCGTCGAGAACCGGCTCACCACCCTGCGCGGCACCAGCTTCGTCGCCCCCATCAGCGCCTTGTACCGCGGGTCAGGGATCGACACCGTACGCCCCCTCCTCAGGTCCCGCAGGCCCTCCGCCACCACCCTGTCCGCGTCCAGCCACATCCACCCCGGGATGTTGTCCGTCCCCATCCCCGCCCGCTCGTGGAACTCCGTCCTGACGAACCCCGGGCACAGCACCATCAGCCGCACCCCCTTGCCCGCCAGGTCCCGCGCCACCCCCTCCGTGAACTGCACCACCCACGACTTGCTCGCCCCGTACGTCCCGCGCGGCACGAACGCCGCCACCGACGCGACGTTGACCACCGCACCCCGCGACCGCTCCCGCATCGCCTCCGCCGCGGCCCTCGTCAGCCGCAGCACCGCCTCGCAGTGCACCTTCAGCATCGTCAGCTCGTCGTCGAGCGTCACCTGGAGGAAGCGTCCCTTCTGCCCGAAGCCCGCGTTGTTGACCAGCAGGTCCACCGGCCGCTCCGCGTCGCCGAGGCGCTCTTCCACCGCCGCGATGCCCTCGTCGGTCGCCAGGTCCGCCGGGAGTACCGACGCTTCGACGCCGTGCCGCTCGTGCAGCTCCGCGGCCTGTTCGTGCAGCCGCTCCACCGTTCTGGCGACGAGCACCAGGTCGTGCCCGGAGGCGGCCAGATGGCGCGCGAACGCGGCGCCGAGGCCGGCCGTCGATCCCGTAATCAGCGCAGTCGTCATGCCACGCACGCTAGCGGGCCGGGGTCGTCGGGCGCGCTCAGTGTCCCGCATGTGCGTCGCCTCCGCCCGCGGGCCGCCCGGCCTTCTCGCCGGGGTTCACGACGACGAACTGGCCCATCATCCCGCCGTCCTCGTGGGCCAGCAGATGGCAGTGGTACATGTACGGCACGTCGGGGTCGGGCGGACCGTCGAAGCGCAGGACGAGCCTGACCTCCCGGCCGTTCGGTACGTACACGGTGTCCTTCCGCCCGCGCAGCTCCGGCGGCGGCGGTTCGCCGTCCACCTCCAGGACGCGGAACTGCACGTCGTGGACGTGGAAGTTGTGCGTGACGCCGTCGCGGTTGCGCACCGTCCAGATCTCGGTCGCGCCGCGCTCGACGGTGGCGTCGATGCGGTCCATGGCCATCGCCGATCCGTTGATGCCGCTGGAGCGCAGGTCGAAGTGGCGTTCGCGGGAGGCGTCGGACGGGTCGGGCAGTTCGACGTCGGCGAGCCGCGCCGGCACGGCGGGCGCCGGGCGCAGGGTGCCGGCGGCGCGCAGCTCCAGCACGTCGAAGGAGTCGTCGCCGCCGGCGAAGCGGGACTGCCAGAAGTCGCCGCCGCCCGGCGGGGTGCTGCGCAGTACGGTCCGCTCGCCGGGCCGCATCCGTACCAGGATCTCGGCGCGCTCGCCGGGGGAGAGCAGCACGCGGTCCGTACGGTGCGGGGCGCCGAGCAGGCCGCCGTCGGTGCCGACGAGGTCGAAGGCGCGGTCGTCGGCGAAGCCGAAGTCGTAGACGCGCGCGGTCGAGGCGTTGAGCAGCCGCAGCCGGACGAGTTCGTCGCGTACCCGCTGATACGGGGCGAGGGTGCCGTTGACCATCGTCTCGTCGCCCAGGAACCCGGTGTTCCGCATCATCCCGTGGCCGTGGTCGAAGCGGTTGCCGTCGAAACGCACGTCCTGGACGACGACGGGCACGTCGTTCACGCCGTACTCGTCGGGGAGGCCGAGCCTGCGCGCCTTCGCGTCGTCCACGAGGAACATCCCGGCCAGCCCGCGCTGCACGTGCCGCTCGGTCTCGCCGTGCGGGTGCGGGTGGTACCAGAGGGTGGCCCCGGGCTGGTCGACGGTCCAGTGGGGCCGCCACTCGCCGCCGGAGTCGACCATCTGGTGCGGGCCGCCGTCCATGGCGGCGGGCAGGTGCATGCCGTGCCAGTGGACGGTGGAGGGCTCGTCGAGTCCGTTGGCGACCTCGACGCGGACCTTCTCGCCGCGCTCGGCGCGCAGCGTCGGCCCGAGGTACGTGCCGGGCCACTTCGCGTCGGCGGCCGTCCCGGGGCTGGTGAACCCCCAGGTCGGCGTGGACTCCCCGGGCTTGAACCCCGTCTCGCCGGCCCGCATCCCGAGCCGGAAGACCCGGGTGCCGTCCGCTGCCACCTCGCCCTCCTCCAGCGGGGGTATCCGCAGCTCGTTGTCGAAGTCGACCCTGCCGACCGTGGAGACGTCCGCGGTGGCGTAGAACCACGCCCCGGCGCCGACCACCACGCTCACGACCGTGCCCGTCAGCGCGGTCAGCACGAGGAGCACCCGCTTGAGCCGCCGTCTCCGTCCACTTGTCTTCGTCATGTGTCAGAGTTTTCTGACACATGGGTCCTGCGGGTATCGGGAATCGCACGGGTACGTCCCGGAGGCGCCCCCGAGCCCGCCCTCCGGGTCGGCCCGGAGAGCCGCGGCGTCACGACGCGCGGGCCGCCGCCTTCCGCGCCTTCTCCACGGACTCCGGGTGCAGCGCGTCGCCCGCGGCGAGGAGCCGGGGCAGCAGCTCCCGCTCCAGGGTGTTCGCGCGGAACCAGAAGGCCGCCGTCACCTCGTGGTCCGGGCGGTGGACGACGCGGATCTCGTCCCCGGCCCGTATCTCCCCGGGCTCGACCACCCGCAGGTACGCTCCCGGCCGCGCCGCCTGCGTGAACCGCTTGACCCAGCCTCGCTCGCCGAGCCACCCGGCGAACGTGCGGCAGGGGATGCGGGAGCTGGCGACCTCCAGCACCAGGTCGGGGCCGATCCGCCAGCGCTCGCCGATGCGCGCGCCGCAGACGTCGACGCCGGAGGTGGTCAGGTTCTCGCCGAAGACGCCGTTCGGCAGCGGGCGGCCGAGCTCGGCGCCCCAGAAGTCGAGGTCTTCGCGCGCGAACGCGTACACCGCCTGGTGCGTCCCGCCGTGGTGGCGCAGGTCGCCGATGACGTCGCCGGCGAGGGCGCTGCCGCCGACGCCCTTGGGGCCGGGCTCCTCGACGCGCACGGGACCGTCCGCCGGGCGCTTGTCGATGCCGGTGACGAAGCCGGGGGCGTCGGTGATGTCGGGGGCGGTCTGCGGCCGGGCGAGGTTGACGGAGAGCACCTGCATCCCTCGACGGTAACCGGCCCCTCCGACAACGCCCAACGGACTTTTCGACCTTGGCCGGCGGCGCGCGGGACTCGCCTAGGGTGGAGCCATGTTCGACGCCCGCCACCTGCGCGTCCTCCGGGCAGTCGCCGCGACCGGCTCGTACTCCGCCGCCGCCCGCGAACTCGGCCTGACCCAGCCCGCCGTCAGCCAGCAGATGAAGGCGCTGGAGCAGACGGCCGCCACGCCGCTGCTCGTGCGCGCCGGCCGCGAGCTGCGGCTGACGGAGGCCGGGGAGGCGCTCGTCCGGCACGCGGGCGGCATCCTCGCCGGGCTGGCCGCGGCGGAGGACGAGGTCGCGGCGCTCGCCGGGCTGCGGGCCGGGCGGGTGCGGCTGGTGTCGTTCCCGAGCGGGAGTTCCACGATCGTGCCGGGTGCGCTGGCGGCGATGCGGGCGGCTCACCCGGGGACGCGGATCTCGCTGGTGGACGCGGAGCCGCCGCGGTCGGTGGAGATGCTGCGCGAGGGGGAGTGCGAGATCGCGCTGGCGTTCCACTATCCGCCGGCGGGTACGGGCGGTGCGGAGGCCGGGGAGTACGGGGCCGCGGGAGCCGGTGGTCCCGTCGACGGCTGGGACGGGCTCGTGATCCGGCCGCTGCTCGCCGACCGGCTGCTGTGCCTGGTGCCGGAGGACCACCCCGCCGCCGCGGCGGGCCGGGTCGAGCTGGCGGAGCTGGCCGCGGAGCCGGTGATCGCGGGCTGTCCGCGGTGCCGCCGGCACCTGGTGGAGCTGTGCGAACGGGCCGGCTTCGCGCCCCGTATCGACTTCGCGACCGACGACTACCCCGCCGTCGTCGGACTGGTGCGCGCCGGGCTGGGGGTCGCGGTGCTGCCCGGGCTCGCGGTACGCGCGGTGCCGCCGCGGGGGGTGGTCACCGTGCCGCTGACCCCCGGAGCGCGGCGGGAGGTGGTCGCGCTGACGCTGCCGGACCTGGCCCGGGTGCCGGCGGTGGCGGCGATGCTCGACCGCCTGGCGACGGCCGCAGAGGCCGCGGCGGACCAGCCGGTCGCGTAGGCCGCCGGCGCCCGGACACCGGTGCGCGGGCCGCAGGTGCGCGCCTGAAGGGTGCGGTCTCGGGTGCGCGGCCTCACGTGTGCTGTGTCGGCGTCGGCGCCGTCGTGGGTGGGGGCGCCTGAGCCGGAGACGCCGTCCCCGAGGCCGGCGCCCGGTGCCGCGCCCGCCCCAGCAACTCCTCGCGCTCGTCCTCCGTCAGACCGCCCCACACGCCGTACGGCTCACGAACCGCCAGCGCGTGCGCCGCGCACTCCGCGCGTACGGGGCAGCGCATGCACACCTCTTTGGCGGATGCTTCCCGTGCGCTCCGGGCGGCGCCCCGCTCCCCTTCCGGGTGAAAGAACAACGAGCTGTCGACACCGCGGCACGCTGCGACGAGCTGCCAGTCCCACAGGTCGGCGTTCGGGCCCGGCAGGCGGGAGAAATCAGCCATTTTGTATCACCTTGGAAGCGCCACGGAAGACCCTTAACGGTCGCGACACTACCTCTCCGGGCTTACCGGATGTAAATAGTACTCATAGGGAAAAAGAGAAAATAGCTGATCAGAGAGGGGTGAATAGGTGCATTCGGGTGACAGTGCGGCGCGGCGCGGCACGGCGCGGCACCTCCTTCTCGGTAACCGGTTCCTCACGTAGGGTGGCGACGTGTGTGGCCCCGGTCCCGTGGCGACAGCCGTTGCAACAGGTGCCGGGAGCCCCCGTAACTCTTTCGGGTGACCGTCGTTGAGAGTGCGGAAGCGGTTGACCGCGAGCGCGCCGTCCCGGGCGCGTCCGACGGGCGGTCGACCGCCGAAGGTGACGATACGTACCAGCCCTGGAGGCTCAAGGTGACGCGCATCAGCTCCGGAGGGCGGCCATGACTTCCGTCCTCGTCTGCGACGACTCCCCACTCGCCCGAGAGGCGCTGCGCCGCGCGGTTGCGACCGTGCCCGGCGTCGAGCGCGTGACGACGGCGGCTAACGGCGAGGAAGTGCTCCGCCGCTGGGGTGCCGATCGTTCGGACCTGATTCTGATGGACGTACGGATGCCCGGTCTCGGCGGCGTCGAGACCGTGCGCCGGCTGCTCTCCGCCGACCCGGGGGCACGGATCATCATGCTGACCGTGGCCGAGGACCTGGACGGCGTGGCCCTCGCCGTCGCCGCCGGCGCCCGCGGCTATCTGCACAAGGACGCCTCCCGGGCCGAGCTGCGGGCCACCGTCACGCAGGCCCTCGCCGACCCGACGTGGCGGCTCGCCCCCCGGCGGCTGCGCTCCACCGAGATGGGGGCCGCGCCGACGCTCACGGCGCGCGAGATCCAGGTGCTCGAAGGCATGAGCCACGGGCGGTCCAACGCCGAGATCGGCCGCGAGCTGTTCCTCTCGGAGGACACCGTGAAGACCCACGCGCGCCGGCTTTTCAAAAAGCTCGGCGCCTCCGACCGGGCGCACGCCGTGGCGCTCGGTTTCCGCTGGGGTCTCGTACGCTGACCTGCCGTGCGTCCGCCGCACCGGGGCCCCGCGCCCCGGGCCGGCACACCCGCCCCGCACGCGGCGGCGGGCCCGCGGACGGGGGCCGCGGGCCACGGGGCGGCCCGGTTTCGCGCCCGAAGGCGCATGCTTGAGGCATGGGTTCTCCGGAACGACGCGCATCGGGCACAGCGGAATCCCGCACGGGGGCAGCGAAGGGAGGGCGCGCGTGGTGAGCGTCCGCGCAGTTGCGCATAACGCTTCGGTCTACAACGACGGCCGCGACACCGCGGAACGTCCGGGGGCGAGGCACCATGGACGGATGCGCGGCAACGAGACCACTGTTTCCCAGACGGCCGAAAGGCCGGTCGAGATCAGGGGACTCGTCCGGCTCGCGGCCGAAGGGGACGAGCGCGCGACGCACGACCTGCTGGCCCACGTGCACCCCCTGGCGCTCCGCTATGTTCGCACGCGGCTGCACCGGTTGCCGGGCGACGCACGGCACTTCGTCGACGATCTCGCGCAGGAGGTCTGCATCGGGGTGCTCTGCGCGCTCCCGCGCTACCGCGACACGGGTCGCCCCTTCGAGGCGTTCGTCTTCGCCATCGCCGCGCACAAGGTCGCGGACCTCCAGCGCGCCGCGATGCGCGGCCCCGGCTCCACCGCCGTCCCCTCCGACGAGATGCCCGAGCGGCCGGACGACTCGCTGGGACCGGAGGAACAGGCGCTGCTGAGCAGCGACGCGGAGTGGGCGAAGCAGCTCCTGGCGAGCCTGCCGGCGAACCAGCGGGAGCTGCTGCTGCTGCGGGTGGCGGCGGGCTTCAGCGCGGAGGAGACGGGGCAGATGCTCGGGATGACCCCGGGCGCGGTCCGGGTGGCGCAGCACCGGGCGCTGAGCAGGCTGCGGGCGCTGGCGCGGCAGTAGGAGCGGGGCGTACGGGCCGTACGGGCCCTCGCGCAGGCCGTACGGCACGGGTGGCGTACGGCGTACGGAGAGCAGCCCCCTGCCGGCCCGAAGGTCCTTCCGCTTCCGGGCTTGGTACCCGCGTACACCGGCCACCAGCCCCGTTACGGGACAGTCCGGCGCGCCGTTACCATGGTCAGTCCCATCGGGCAAGACCCACCGGAAGGGTGTCATGACAGAGCGCGCCGCCGACGTCCCTGACAAGTTCGCCACCATCGGGCTCACCTTCGACGACGTGCTGCTGCTGCCCGGCGCCGCCGACATGGCCCCGGGCGAGATCGACACCGCCAGCCGGGTGTCGCGGAACGTCAGGGTGAACATCCCGCTGCTCTCCGCCGCCATGGACCGGGTCACCGAGTCCCGGATGGCCATCGCCATGGCCCGGCAGGGCGGCGTCGGCGTGCTGCACCGCAACCTCTCCATCGAGGACCAGGCCAAGAAGGTCGACCAGGTCAAGCGCTCCGAGTCCGGCATGGTCGCCGATCCGATCACCATCCGGCCGGACGCCACCCTCGCCGAGGCGGACGCGCTCTGCGGCCGGTTCCGGATCAGCGGCGTACCCGTGACCGACGGTGACGGCAAGCTCGTCGGCATCGTCACCAACCGGGACATGGCCTTCGAGCCCGACCGCAGCGTCGAGGTCCGGTCGATCATGACGCCGATGCCGCTGGTCACCGGGCGGGTCGGGATCTCCGGCGCGGAGGCCATGGAGCTGCTGCGCCGGCACAAGATCGAGAAGCTGCCGCTGGTCGACGAGCGCGACGTGCTGAAGGGCCTCATCACGGTCAAGGACTTCGTCAAGGCCGAGAAGTACCCGAACGCCGCCAAGGACGGGGAGGGCCGGCTGATCGTCGGCGCGGCCGTCGGCGTCGCGGGCGACGCGTACGAGCGGGCGCAGGCGCTCGTCGAGGCGGGTGTCGACTTCATCGTGGTGGACACCGCGCACGGCCACTCGCGGCTCGTCGCCGACATGGCCGCGAAGATCAAGTCGAACGCGCCCGTCGACGTCGTCGCCGGCAACGTCGCCACCCGCGACGCCGCCCAGGCGCTCGTCGACGCGGGCGTCGACGGCATCAAGGTCGGCGTCGGCCCCGGCTCCATCTGTACGACCCGCGTCGTCGCCGGCGTCGGCGTCCCGCAGGTCACCGCGATCTACGAGGCCGCGCTCGCGGCCCGCGACGCCGGGGTGCCGGTCATCGGCGACGGCGGCCTGCAGTACAGCGGCGACATCGCCAAGGCGCTGGTCGCCGGCGCCGACACCGTGATGCTCGGCAGCCTGCTGGCGGGCTGCGAGGAGTCGCCGGGCGAGCTGCTGTTCATCAACGGCAAGCAGTTCAAGTCGTACCGCGGGATGGGCTCGCTGGGCGCGATGCAGTCGCGCGGCGGCACCAAGTCGTACTCCAAGGACCGCTACTTCCAGGAAGAGGTCAAGAGCGACGACCAGCTCATCGCCGAGGGCATCGAGGGCCAGGTCCCGTACCGCGGCCCCCTCGCCTCCGTGGTGCACCAGCTCATCGGCGGGCTGAAGCAGTCGATGTTCTACGTCGGCGGGCGCACCGTCCCGGAGATGAAGGACCGCGGGCGCTTCGTCCGCATCACCTCCGCGGGCCTGAAGGAGAGCCACCCGCACGACATCCAGATGACGACCGAGGCCCCGAACTACTCCCGCAAGGGCTGACCGGACCGGCCGGGGGATACTGGGGCGGCAACCGTCTGGAAAGGGCAGCAATCCGTGACTGAGATCGAGATCGGCCGGGGCAAGCGCGGGCGCAAGGCGTACGCGTTCGACGACATCGCCATCGTGCCGAGCCGGCGCACCCGGGATCCGAAGGAGGTCTCGATCGCCTGGCAGATCGACGCCTACCGCTTCGAGCTGCCCTTCCTCGCCGCCCCGATGGACTCCGTCGTGTCGCCGGAGGCGGCCATAAGGATCGGGCGCTTCGGCGGCCTCGGCGTGCTCAACCTCGAAGGGCTGTGGACCCGTTACGAGGACCCGGAGCCGCTGCTCGCCGAGATCGCGGACCTGGACGAGCACGACGCGACGCGGCGCATGCAGCAGATCTACGACGAGCCGATCAAGGAGGAGCTGATCGGCCGGCGGCTGGCGGAGGTCCGCGAGTCCGGCGTGGTCACGGCGGCGGCGCTGTCGCCGCAGCGGACGGCGCAGTTCTCCAAGGCGGTCGTGGACGCCGGGGTGGACATCTTCGTCATCCGCGGGACGACGGTCTCCGCCGAGCACGTCTCGTCGGCCGCCGAGCCGCTGAACCTCAAGCAGTTCATCTACGAGCTGGACGTGCCGGTGATCGTCGGCGGCTGCGCGACGTACACGGCGGCGCTGCACCTGATGCGTACGGGCGCGGCGGGCGTGCTCGTCGGCTTCGGCGGCGGCGCGGCGCACACGACGCGCAACGTGCTGGGCATCCAGGTGCCGATGGCGACGGCGGTGGCCGATGTCGCCGCGGCGCGGCGGGACTACATGGACGAGTCCGGCGGGCGCTACGTGCACGTGATCGCGGACGGCGGCGTCGGCTGGTCCGGCGACCTGCCGAAGGCGGTGGCGTGCGGGGCGGACGCGGTGATGATGGGCTCGCCCCTGGCCCGCGCGACGGACGCGCCGGGGCGCGGGCACCACTGGGGGATGGAGGCGGTCCACGAGGACGTGCCCCGGGGCAAGGTGATGAACCTGGGCGCGGTGGGGACGACGGAGGAGGTCCTGCTGGGCCCCTCCCACACGCCGGACGGGTCGATGAACTTCTTCGGCGCCCTGCGCCGGGCGATGGCGACGACGGGGTACTCCGAGCTGAAGGAGTTCCAGCGCGTCGAGGTGACGGTGGCCCGCTCCCGCTGAGCCGGCGCGAGACGAGCACCGCCCCGGCCCCGGACGGGAGGGCAGTCCCGCGGGGCCGGGGGGTGCGCTCTCGAACCGCCCCCGGCGGCCCGGGCCTTCCGGTTCTCGTACGGCCCGGGGGCGCCCCGCTCCTCGCATCGGCGAACTCTCTGCGGCGGGCGGGCGATCCGGTCCGCCCTGACTAACGCCCGGCGCGGGACGACCGCAAGCGCGCGGACATTCACCCCAAGTCGGACTCGTCCTCCTTGTCTGCCGGCCTTTTGCCGACCCTGGCAGGTCGGGGAGTTGTCCAGACCTTTGTGGTGACTCTTCGTGTGGGAAGTGTCACGCGGTGCGGGTGTGACGTTCCTGCGGGGTCCCGGCGCTGTTCAGATGAGGGCGCAACCGATCAACGTGGAGGGGATTCCCATGGGGCATGCCGGCGACGCGTTACCCGCGGCGGCGGGGATGAGCCGGTACGTGGAGGGGGTGGTGGCCGAGTGGCTGCGAGGGCAGCGGCGGTTGCCGTTGGACTACTCCGTGGAGAGCCTGCGCGTGGCGGACCGGATCGTGGCCGGGCTGCGGGCCGGACAGGGGCCCGGGCGGGGCGCCGACGAGCGGGCCGTGGCGCGGGCGCTGCGGGGGGTCGGGGCGTACGTGGGCGAGGTCATGGTCCGGGCCGGCGGCGGGAGTTGGGTCGACCTCGACGACCGGCAGCGCGACTACTTCGAGCAGCCCGTCGGCGTACGGATGCCGGACGGGCGGGTGTGGAACCCCCTCGGGCGGGCCCTGCGGCGCTACGACCGCGGGAAGGGCGGCAAGGAGTCGCTGTACGTCTTCTACCTGCTGCTGCACGGGCGACTTGGCGGCCTGTCCGTGCGACGGCCGTGAGGCGCGGGCGTGTGGGGGAACGGTGTCCCGTGCGGTCGCCTGAGGCTGGGGCACGACAAGGGCCGGGCCCCGCGCGTCACGCGCGGGGCCCGGCCCCTGGTCACCGTGCAGTGGCGGGGTGCGCCGTCAGCGGTTGCCGAGACGCGACGCCGTGCCGTAGGCGGCGAGGGGGGCGAGGGCCATGAAGATCCAGGCCATGGCGCCCATGTCCTCGCGCCAGCCCTTGAACATGTCACCGAAGTGGTCGGTGAGGATCTCGGTCGCCGAGCCGAGCTGACCGTCCGACACCTCGCTGAAGATCATGGCGTAGCCGTACATCTCGCCCATGAAGACGGCGGCGATGGACAGGACGGCGCCGAGGACCCAGAGGCCGACGTTCCGGCCGCCGAGCTTGCCGATCGCCGCGCCGATGAGCGCGCCGACCAGGATCGAGGCGTAGCTGATCTTCGTGACTTCGCCGGTCTGCTCGTCGAACAGGGACTTGAGGATGAAGGCGTAGATCGCCGTCGCCACGATCGCGGCGACGATGGCGACGCCCACGGCGAGGCCGGCGTTGCCGGTGCGGGCCGGCGGCTGCTGCGCGTACGGCGGCTGGCCGCCGAAGGGCTGCTGGCCCGGAGCGCCGGGACCTGGCTGCTGCTGATACGGCTGGGACATGGGTACTTCCCCCCGGATGGATGGGTCTGCCGTGCCCGGGGACAGTGTGGTGGGCGCGGTCAGTGGGACAACCCGCGGCACGCTAGCAGTTGAGCGGTGCCCGACAACAAGCCCTCAAGGGGAGTCGTGACGTGACTGCGACATGTTGTTGCGAACTTCGGACACACGCTGGCTGACCAGGAACGCTTCAGCCGCGGCCACCAGATAGAACGTCATGTCGTTCTTCCCCAGCACCTCGCCGCGCCAGAAGTCGTAGGCCGCGACCACGTCGGCCGTGCCGAGGTGGACGGCGCTCGCCGCGAGCTGCGTGAGGACGACGCCGGCGACCGCCAGGGGGATCGCCAGGAGCGCCGAGCCGCGGGCGTGTTCGCCCGCGCGGCCCACGGCCGCGCCGACGAGGAGGCCGAGGGCCAGCGCCCAGTAGCCGAGCTCCAGGCCGCGTTCGCCCACGAGGCCCTGCGTCAGCCCCAGGACCAGCGCTCCCGCCGCGGTGGCGGCGGCGCCGACGGCGAGCGCCTGCAGCAGCCTCGGGCGGCTGTCGGCCGTCGTCATCACCGCATCACCCATACGGCCGAACGGTAGCAGTTCGGCGGGCGAACCTCCGGTTTCGGCACCCTGGAGAGGGGGTGACCCGCGCCGTGTTGACGCGCCGCCGCGCCCGGGACCGGGGGCCGTGCGCGGCGCGCTCAGAGCCGGTGTGCCGCCCCTGGGGGCACGGCTCCCCGGGTGTCCAGGAGGAGCTGCGCCTTCACCGAGAGCGCCTGGAGGTCGTACGTCCGGTGCGGCTGCAGCAGCACCGTCAGGTCCGCGTCCGCCGCCGCCTCGTACGGCGCCGCCGTCCGCGGCACCGGCCGGCCCAGCACGTGCCACGCGGTGACGTACGGGTCGTGGAACCCCACCCGGGCCCCCAGCTCCGTCAGCCGGGCCGCGACGTCGCTCGCCGGGGTGCGCTCCAGGTCGGCGACGTCCGGTTCGTACGTGACGCCGAGGAGCAGCACGCGGGCGCCGCGGGCGGACTTGCCGTGCTCGTTGAGGAGCTGCGCGCAGCGCTGGACGACGTACCGCGGCATCCGGCCGTTGACCTCGCGGGCGAGGTCCACCATCCGCAGCGGGTGGTCGAAGCCGGGCGCGGTCCTGCCGCCCGGATGCGGGACGCGGACGGGGACGCGGCCCGGGTCGACGGGCACCCCGTGACCGCCGACGCCGGGGCCCGGGCGGAAGCCGGGGGCGGTGCCGAAGGGCCGGGTCTCGGCGCAGCGGACGACGTCCCACAGGTCGATGCCCCGGTCGTGGCAGAACCACGTCAGCTCGTTGACGAGCGCGAAGTTCACGTGCCGTACGTTGCCCTCCAGCAGCCGCACGGTCTCCGCCTCGCGCGGCCCCCGGGCCCGTACGACCCGCTGCGCGAGGCGCCCGTAGAACGCCACCGCCGCCTCCGTGCACGCCGGGGTGAGCCCGCCGACGACCTTCGGCGCCGGGGCGGTGTCGGCCGGGTCGAGGGGGCCGGGGGAGTACGCCAGGTGGAAGTCGCGTCCGGCGCGCAGCCCGGAGCCCTGTTGCAGGAGGGGCCGCAGGAGGTCCTCGGTGCTCCCGGGGTACGCGGCGGACTCCAGCAGCACCGTGGTGCGGGGCTTGAGGTGCCGCGCCAGCTCGCGCGCCGCCTCGGCGACCGGGCCGAGGTCGAGCGCGCCGTCCTCGGCGAGCGGGGTGGGTACGCAGATCACGGCGGTACGGGCGCCGCCGAGGTCCGCGGGGTCCGCGGAGGCGCGGAAGCCGGTGGTCAGGAGCCTGCGCACCTCGGCCGCCGTCAGCGAGCCGCCGACCGGCGGGCGGCCGGCGGCGAGGGCGTCGACGGCGCGCGGGTCGGGGTCGTATCCGACGACGGAGAACCCGGCCGCCGCCGCGGCCTGGGCGAGCGGCAGGCCGTGGTGGCCGAGTCCGATGACGGCGACGTCTGCGGGCATGGCTGCGGGGCGTTCCTTCCCGACGGTCCCCGGGGGCTGCGTCCGGGGTGGGCAGAAGCTCTTGTCAGGCTACGGGCATATATGACTGTTATTCAGTATTGGGCGATTTGCGGAACCCGTGGCGCGGCGGCATGGCGGGTACCGCGCGGGGGCCGCGAAGGGGCTGGGAGAGGGCTGGGAACTCGCTCCGCCCGGGCCGCACGGTGGCTGTACGGCGCGGGTGCGGACAGAATCGGACGTGGGCACGTGGACTGCCGCAACGGGCGACAGGACAGGAGGCATCCGTGAAGACAGCGGTACTGGGGCCGGCCGAGCGCGGCGCAGCCCTCGCACAGATGGCCGAACGCGAGCTGGACGTGCTGGTCGTCGGCGCCGGCGTGGTCGGCGCGGGCACCGCGCTGGACGCGGCCACCCGCGGGCTGGCCACCGGACTGGTCGAGGCGCGCGACTGGGCGTCGGGCACGTCGAGCCGGTCGAGCAAGCTCATCCACGGCGGGCTGCGCTACCTGGAGATGCTGGACTTCACGCTCGTCCGCGAGGCGCTGAAGGAGCGCGGGCTGCTCACCGAGCGCCTGGCGCCGCACCTGGTCAAGCCGGTGCCGTTCCTCTATCCCCTCAAGCACCACGCCTGGGAGCGGGCGTACGCGGGCTCCGGCGTGCTGCTGTACGACACCATGTCCCTCTCCCGCGGACACGGCCGCGGCATGCCCACCCACCGCCACCTCACGCGCTCGCACGCCCTGCGCGTCGCGCCCTGCCTGCGCAAGGACGCGCTCGTGGGCGCCCTGCAGTACTACGACGCGCAGGTCGACGACGCGCGCTATGTCGCCACGCTCGTGCGCACCGCCGCGCAGTACGGGGCCCACGTCGCCAACCGCGCGCGGGTCGTCGGCTTCCTGCGCGAGGGCGAGCGCGTCGTCGGCGCGCGGGTGCACGACCTGGAGCAGGGCGGGGAGTTCGAGGTACGGGCGCGGCAGGTCGTCAACGCCACCGGGGTGTGGACGGACGAGACGCAGGCGATGGTCGGCGAGCGCGGGCAGTTCCACGTGCGGGCGTCGAAGGGCATCCACCTCGTCGTGCCGAAGGACCGCATCCACTCCGCCACCGGCCTCATCCTGCGCACCGAGAAGAGCGTGCTGTTCGTCATCCCCTGGGGCCGGCACTGGATCATCGGCACCACGGACACCGACTGGGACCTCGACAAGGCCCACCCGGCGGCCTCCTCCGCCGACATCGACTACCTGCTGGAGCACGTCAACTCCGTCCTCGCGGTGCCGCTGACAAGAGACGACGTCGAAGGGGTGTACGCGGGGCTGCGCCCGCTGCTCGCCGGCGAGTCGGACGCGACCAGCAAACTGTCGCGCGAGCACACCGTGGCGCACCCGGTGCCCGGGCTCGTCGTGGTCGCGGGCGGCAAGTACACGACGTACCGCGTCATGGCCGAGGACGCCGTCGACGAGGCCGTGCACGGGCTCGACCAGCGCGTCGGGCCGTGCGTCACGGAGACGGTGCGGCTGCTGGGCGCGGAGGGGTACCAGGCGCTGTGGAACGCGCGGGCGCGGACCGCGGCGCGCACGGGGGTGCACGTCGCGCGGGTCGAGCACCTGCTGAACCGGTTCGGGTCGCTGTCGGAGGAGGTGCTGGAGCTGATCGAACGGGACCCGTCGCTGGGCCAGCCGCTCACCGGCGCGGACGACTACCTGCGCGCGGAGGTCGTGTACGCGGCCTCCCACGAGGGCGCGCGCCACCTCGACGACGTGATGACGCGGCGTACCCGGATCTCCATAGAGACCTTCGACCGCGGCACGCAGTGCGCCGCCGAGGTCGCCGAGTTGATGGCGCCGGTGCTCGGCTGGGACCGGGACCAGATCGAGCGCGAGGTCGCGCACTACGAGAAGCGGGTCGAGGCGGAGCGCGAGTCGCAGCGGCAGCCGGACGACCAGACGGCGGACGCGGCGCGGCTGGGGGCACCGGAGATCGTGCCCTTGTAGGTGCATGTAAGCGTGCGGGTCAGGGGGTTGGGCGACGTGAACGCCGCGGACCGGGCCGCGTACAGAGGAAGATCGATCACCGCAAACCTCGCCCGGCGGACAGGGGTGTCCGTGCGATAAGACACAATGGAGGTCCTGCCGGGGTGAATCGCTGAGGGGATCGATGGGGCGCGAAGCGGACGGCGCGACGGGTCGGCTGGTGGCCGGCCGCTACCGGCTCGGGGAGGTGCTCGGCCGCGGTGGCATGGGCACCGTCTGGCGTGCCACGGACGAGGTACTGGGCCGCGCGGTGGCGGTCAAGGAGCTGCGCCTGCCCACCAGCGTGGACGAGGACGAGAAGCGCCGCCTCATCACGCGAACGCTCCGCGAGGCCAAGGCGATCGCCCGGATCAGGAACACCGGCGCGGTCACGGTCTACGACGTCGTGGACGAGGACGACCGCCCGTGGATCGTCATGGAGCTCATCGAGGGCCGCTCGCTCTCCGACGTCACCCGCGACGACGGCCCGCTGACCCCGCGGCGCGCCGCCGAGGTCGGCCTCGCCGTGCTCGACGTGCTGCGCTCGGCCCACCGCGAGGGCATCCTGCACCGCGACGTGAAGCCGTCGAACGTGCTCATCTCCGACGACGGCCGCGTCGTGCTCACCGACTTCGGCATCGCGCAGGTCGAGGGCGACCCGTCCATCACGACGACGGGCATGCTCGTCGGCGCCCCGTCGTACATCTCGCCGGAGCGCGCCCGCGGCCAGAAGCCGGGGCCCGCGTCCGACCTGTGGTCGCTCGGCGGGCTGCTGTACGCGGCGGTCGAGGGACATCCCCCGTACGACCTGGGGTCGGCCATCGCCACCCTGACCGCGGTGATGACCAAGCCCGTCGACCCGCCCAAGAACGCCGGTCCGCTGGAGGACTGCATCTACGGGCTGCTGCGCAAGGACCCCGCCGAGCGGCTCGACGACGCGGGCGCGCGGGCGTTGCTGCGCGCGGTCGTCGACGCGCCGGAGGACGTGCCCGGCGAGCCCTCGGCGGCGACGGCGCCGACGACGATGGTGCCGCTGCCGGTGGTGCCGGACCCGGCCGCGTCCGGGGCGGCGCGGCGGAAGAAGGCGGCGCGGAAGCGGGCGGAGCGCGGGGACGGTGCGCGGCCGGACGCGGGGCGGCCGGACGCCGGGCGGACGGACGCGGAGCCGCGCGACCGCAAGGGCAGGGCGGGCGGGGCCGGCGCGGGTGCCGTGGGCGCCGCGGCGGCTGCCGGGTCCGGTTCCGCCGCCGCGGCGGCGGAGGCGGCGGCTCCGGCCGACGCGCCGGCCCCGCCGCGGACGCCGCCTCCTTCGACGCCTCCCACGCCGCCGCGCCCCGAGTCCCGGCCCCGTACGCACGGTCTGCCGGAGTTGCCGCCGCGGCAGTCCGGCCCGGGCGCTGCCGGAACGGCGGGCGCGGGGGCGGCCGGTGAGGGGTCCGCCGGGGCCGGTGCCGGGTCCGGTGAGCGCGCGGCGGGGACCGGTGCGTACGCCGACGAGAGCCCCGCCGCCCGTACGACGGCCGCCGGTGCCGCACCACCGCCGCCGGGCGGCGCGACGGCGGCCCGCGCGCGGGCCGGTGCCGGTTCGCTCGCGGCGCGGGTGGCGGCGATGCCCCGGCGCACGTTGGCGATCATCGCCGCGGTGGTGGCGCTGGCGGTCCTCGGCACGGTGCTCGCCGTGGCGTGGGGCGGCGGCGACTCCGACTCCGGCTCGTCCGGCAACGACGGCGGGCAGAGCGCCGGCGCGGGCGCGCAGGACGGCAAGAAGGGGCAACAGGACGGGGACAAGGGCGGCTCCGGCAAGGACGGCGCGCAGGGAAACGAACAGCAGCAGGACGACGGGGACGCGGCCGCGGGCGACGAGGACGACGCCGGCTCCGGCTCGGGGTCCGGTGAGGGCAAGGGCGACGGTGGCGACGACTCCGGGCAGAACTCCAGCGACGTACCGGAGGGCCACGCGACGCTCACCGAGCCGGAGTTCCAGTTCTCCGTGACCCTCCCGGACGGCTGGAAGCGCACCGCCACCTCACCGGGCGGCGGCGGGGCGATCTTCAGCGGGGCGTCCGGTTTCCCGCGCGTACAGATCGACTTCACGTCCCAGCCCAACAACACCCCGGGTGGCGCGCTGGCGAACTGGCGCGACATAGAGGGCGCCGTGAGCTCGTCCAGCTCCGGCTACCGCCTCATCTCGATGAAGGAGGTCGAGTGGCGCGGCTATCCCACCGTCGCGGACTGGCAGTTCAGCCGCATACAGGACGGCCAGCGGATCAGGGTCCTGGACCGCGGTTTCGCCGTGGACGACACCCACGGCTACGCGATAATGATCAGTTGCCCGGAGAGCGGGTGGGACGGCGAGGAGTGCCGCGCGCTGCGCGAGACGGCGTTCGAATCCTTCAAGCCGCTCGACTAACCCGCGCGAGCGGGGCACAGACACCCCGTCGAGCACGTATCGTGATGTCTCGCGGACCGTACGCATTCGGCCAGGCTGAATACCGACCGCATTTGGCCCGGTCTCAGGCTCACTGCGCGGTTGTGGGGAGGCGTTCGTGGACGACTACGCGGGCCGAGTGCTCGCCGACCGTTACCGGCTACCGGCTGCCGTCGACGCGGAACCCATCCACACCCGCGCCTTCGACACGTACAGCGGGCAGGACGTCCTCATCGGCCAGGTGCCGCTGCCGGAGATCGTCGAGGCCGAGCTGATCGAGGACGGCGGCGGCGCCGACCCCTCCGGGTACGGTGGCGGGCCGGGCCGGAGCGCGGCCGGCGCGGTGGTGCAGCGCGCGATGGACGCCGCCCGCGCGGCGGCGGCCATCCCCGACCACCCCCGGCTGGCCCAGGTCTTCGACGTGTTCGAGGAGGGCGGCAGTCTCTGGATCGTCAGCGAGCTGGTGCCCGCGCGGACGCTCGAAGGGCTGCTGGAGGAGCGGCCGTTGAGCCCCTACCGCGGGGCGGAGGTCGCCGCGGACATCCTCACGGCGCTCCGCGCGCTGCACGCGCACGGCTGGACGCACCGGAACATCACGACCCGCACGGTGCTCGTCTGCGACGACGGCCGGGTGGTCCTGACGGGCCTGGCGTCGGGCGCGGCGGAAGAGGCGCTGTGCGGCTACGACCCGCTGCCGCCGCCGCCCGGCCGCGGCGAACCGCCGCGCCCCTCGGGCAGCCCGGGCCCCCGCCCCGGCGTGACGCCGGCGGGGCCGGGGCCCGAGCCGGGGCCGGGGCCGGGTGACGGGCCGGGGCTGCCGCAACTCCCGGATCCGGCAACGGGGTTCCTGCCGGCGCAGGGCGCTCCGCGGGACGCGGTCGGCCGGCCGGACAGCGGAGTCTTACCGCCGGGGTGGAACGCCGGCCCGGGCCCGTACGGCGGCTCCGGTGACGGCGCGGACGCGCGGGGCGGTGCGGGTCCGTACGGCACGCCGCCGTACGACGAGGACGACGAAGTGTGGCGCTCGGCTCCGTACGGGGCGGGGGGCGGCGGCCCGGCGGGTGCGCCGGACGCCGCGGACGCGGCGGAGGACGAGCGGCGGGGCGGCGGTGCGCCGCAGGGGGCAGGACCGGGCTGGGGCGACGCGGGTGCCGGTCCCGGAACCGGACGGGGACGCGGACCCGACCCCGGCCGCGGCCCCGGACATCAGGATGACGCTTCGGAAGGCTGGCCGTTCGGCGCGTGGCAGCGGGGCGGTCCGCAGGGCGGGCAGCCCGGAGGCCGGGGGCAGGGCGGTCCGGTTCACGGGGCGGCCGGGGGCGCCGCCGGCGGTCCTCGCGGTCAGGCGCCCGGGGCGCCGGGTGGCGGGCAGGCCCCACAGCCGTACGGTCACGGGCCGCAGGCCGGTCACTCCGGCGGCGGGCCCGGTGGGCAGCCCGGAGCCGGAAGCCCGGGCGGACCCCCCGGTGGTGCGGGGCGCGGGGGTCCGGGATACCGCCATCCGGCGGTGCCGGATGGCGGGAGTGGGCCCGCGGGGCAGCAGCCCCGCGGCGCCGATCCGTCCTGGCCCGGCGGGCAGGCGCGCGCTGGATCCGCCCCCGCCGGTGGCGGGGGACGGCAGCCCGGAGACGCGGTGCCCGCGGCGCGGGCCGGGGTGATGGCGGCGTACCAGGCAGGGACGCGGGCCGCCGAGGCGCGGCTCGCCGCGGGCGGCGGTGGCGCACCCGCGCCCGGGGCGCCGGGGCCCGGGCGCCCGATGGTGCCGGGGCAGTCGGCGCGTACGCCCGAGGCCGGGCGGCCCCCGACGGCGGGCGGTGCGGTACCGGCCGCCGGGGCGGCGGGGCCGAGGTACAGCGACCGCATCCACATCGGCGGCGACCGCGCGGGCCGAGGCGGCCCGGACCCGGCACCGCGGGCGGCCGGTTCGCCCGACGCCGGTGCCCCGTGGGACGACCTGCCGAACGACGCGGGCGAGGACGGCTACGACGAGTACGGCACCGCGGACCCGTACGGCACGCAGACGGCCGCCCCCGGCGGCCCGTACCGGGGCCCGGGCCAGGCTCCCGGCGGCCCGGCGCAGCACGCGGGCGGCCCGGTCCGGCCGGGCGCGCCCGGACCCGGCGGCGGCCCCGCGGCCGGCGGGCCCGGCTCGTACGGTGCGGGCGTGCCCGGTGGCCCGCCGCCGCACGGCGGCGCAGGTGCGCCGGGCGGTCCGGGCGGTCCGGGCGGTCCAGCCGGTGGACCGGCAGGTGGCGGACCCGGCTCGTACCGGGGGCCGGGCGCGGCCCCCGGCGGCGCGGGCGCACCAGGTGGTCCTAGCGGTTCTGGCCGACCCGGCGGTGTGGCGCATGGCGCACCGGGCGGTCCGGGCGGTGGACCGGCAGGTGGCGGGCCCGGCTCGTACCGGGGCCCGGGCCAGGCTCACGGCGGCCCGGCGCAGCACGGCGGTGCGCCCGGCGGTCCGGGCGGTGCGTCCGGAGCCGGTTCCTACGACCCCGCCGGTGCCCGCTACGGCGGTCCCGGCGGGCCCAACCCGGGCCCCGGGCCCGGCGGTTCCGGCGCGGGACCGGCCGGTCCCCACGCCTCCGACCGCTCCCGCCCGCCCGGTGCCCCCGGGTCGTACGGCGCTGCAGGCGGCTCCGCCCACGGGCCCCGGGGAGCCGGGGCGTATCCCGGTGCGGGGCAGCAAGGCGGTCGCGGCCCGGGGGCCTACGGCGGTCGCGGCTCGCGGCCCCCCGAGTTCGCCGAGCCCGAACCCGAGTCCAGGGCCCCGTCCCTGTCCGACTCCCTGCCCGGCGGCGCCTCCTACGGCGGCAGCCTGCCCGGGGTGCGGCCCGGTGCCTCCATCGCCGTGCCCGTCGGGGCAGAGCCCGTGCCCGTGCCGCGCGAGGAGTCTCCCGCGCCCGATCCCGGCGGGGCCGGGCGGTATCCAGGCCCCAGCACCAGGCTCGCCGCCGAGCGGGCCCGGCAGACGCGGATGCAGGTCGTCGGCGCCGTCACCGAGCGCTGGGCGCCCGAGCAGGCCGGGCCCGTCCACGAGCACTGGCAGCTCGCGCCCCCCGTCGGCCCCGCCGCCGACCTGTGGGCGCTCGGGGCGCTGCTCTTCCGCGCCGTCCAGGGGCACTCCGCGTACCCCGAAGAGGACGTCGCCGAGCTGGTGCAGCTCGTCTGCTCGGAGCCCGCCGCGCTCGCCGAGGAGTGCGGGGCGCTGCGTCCCGTCGTGGAGTCGCTGCTGCGTCAGGACCCCACGGAGCGGCCGGACTTCGAGGAGCTGCGCGGCTGGCTGCGGTCCCTGATCCGGACCGCGCCCGAGCCCGGCATCGGCAGCCGTACGGTCACCGTGCCGCAGCAGGGCGGCCGCCGCGGGGGCGATCCGCGGCGGCTGCCGATACTGCGGCGGCGCGGCGAGCTGATGCGCCGGCGGCGCACCGAGAAGTCGCCGGTGCCCGTGCGCGCGCGGCACCGACGCCGTGCGCGCCGCGGCCCGCGAGGGCCCCGCAGCCTGGGCCGTACGCTCATCGCGCTGATCTTCGTCGCCATGGCCGGCGCCATCGCGTACGCGGCGATGTTCATGCCGCAGGCCGACGAGGCCAGCCGCGACCAGCGCAGCGTCGTCGGCGACGGGCCGGGGGAGTCCGCGGCACCGCCCCCTGACTCCGGGGATCCGAACGAGCCCGAGGAACGCCGGCAGCCGCAGGAGTCCGAGGACGCCCCCGACCGGCCGACGGACGGCGAGCAGGGCGGCGGTGCCGGTTCCGAACTGCCGGACGGCTTCGTGCTCCGCGAGGACCCGGCGGGCTTCGAGGTCGCCGTGCGCGAGGACTGGCAGCGCGTCGGCGGGAGCGACGGCGGCCAGGTCCGCTACGTCGGCGGGGACTACGAACTCGTCGTCGTCCCCGGCCGCGACGGCGTCGGCGAGTTCGGCAGCGACCCGATGGCATACCAGCAGCAGAGCGAGCCGGAGCTGGACGAGTACCGCGACTCCGCCTGGGCCGAGGCCGACGGGCTGCGGCGGATCGAGGTCGGGCAGCGGGTGATGGCGGAGGGCGAGTTCGACTGGACGGACGGCAGCGGGCGGCAGGTGCACGCGCGCAACCTGGCGATGATCTGGGACGACAGTTACCACGTGCTGCTGCTGATCGGGCCGGACGACAAGGGCGCGGAGGTGGAGCGGTTCCACCGGATCGCGGCGGAGAGCTACCGGCCGACGGGGTGAACGGCCCGGGGCCGGCGTCCGCAGCGACGCGGGCCCCGGCCCCCCTCGTTCGGCAGGCGTCGCCACACGACTCTCGCAGTCGAACCCGGGCGTCCCCTTCCCGTCACGTCCTCGGTTACCCTCCGCCCATGTCCGTCCCGGTCACCGCCCTCGCCCGCCGTATCGGTGCCGGCGACGCGGTGCCGGCGGCGGATGCCGTACGGGTGCGGGGGGCGCGCCGGTGACGGGCCCCGGCGTCCTCCTCGCGCGGGCGCGGGCGCAGTGTGTCGCCGGGGGCGTGCGGTGCGCCGGCGCCGAGGAGATGGTGGAGCGCGTCTTCGCCGTGCAGGCGCAGGACATCGAGGCCGCGGCGCTCGGGCTGCGGGCGCGTACGCACGGACTCACCCGCACCGCCGTGCGTGCGGCGCTGGAGGAGCGGCGGACGCTGTTCCGCGGCTGGTTCATGCGCGGCACCCTGCACCTCGTGCCCGCGGCCGACGTGCACTGGCTCCTCGGCCTCTACGGCCCCCGCCTCGTCTCCCGCGCCGCCCGGCGCTACCGCGACCTCGGCCTGGACGAGGGCCTGTGCGAGCGCGCGGAGCGCGCCGTGGTGGACGCGGTCGCCGCGCACGGGCCGCTGACCCGCGCCGAGTTGGCCGCGCGCCTGGCGCGCCTCGGCGTCGAGCCGGACGGGCAGGCGCCGATCCACGTCATCCGCAGGACGGCGCTCGCCGGGCTGGTCTGCCACGGGCCGCTGCGCGCGGGGGAGCCGACGTACGTCGCGCTGCGCGACTGGCTGCCGCCCCCGACCGGGCCGCAGCCGGCCGGCGACGACGCGGTGCGCGAGCTGGTACGCCGCTACCTCCGCGGCCACGGACCCGCCGGGCCCGACGACTTCGCCGCCTGGTCCGGCCTCCCGGCGGGCGCGGCCCGCCGGGTGTGGCCGGAGGGGCCCGCGGGGGCAGCGCCGGGCGTCCCTTCCGGCGCCGGCGGTTCGTACCCCACCCCCGACGTCCGGCTGCTGCCCGCGTACGACGACTACTGGCTCGGCTGGCGCGACCGCGACGCCGCCATCCCCCGGGACGTCGTCCGGGCCGTCCGCCCCGGCGGCGGCCAGATTCGCGCCGCTGTTACGGTAAATGGCCGCGCGGCCGGCACATGGACCCGCCAGCGGACGGGAAACGCGCAGGTCCGCATGTTCGCCGAGGGCTCCGACCGGGTCGAGGCGGATGTCACGGCGGAGGCCGCCGATGTCGCACGTTTTCTACAGAGCTGACATCCGGGGTGAGCGACCGCGCGGCGGTGCGCTATTGATGGTGCCATGACGGACGAGGGGGACAAGGTGGGGGACGAGCCCACGAGCTACGGCCTGCGGCCACCGCAGCAGAACGCCGAAGGCGCCGGGCCGGATGCCGCGGCCACCCAGGTCGTCGCCGATCCCGCGACGGGCCGGCTGATCGGCGGGCGTTACCGCCTCGCCGCCCGGCTCGGCGTCGGCGGCATGGGCACGGTGTGGCGGGCCCACGACGAGGTCGTCGACCGCGACGTCGCCGTGAAGGAGCCCCGGCTGCCCGCCGACCTCGACGAGCGGACGCGGCAGACGGCGTACGAGCGGATGCAGCGCGAGGCCCGCGCCGCCGCCCGGATCGACCACCCCTCCGTCGTCACCGTGCACGACGTGGTGATGGAGGAGGGCCGGCCCTGGATCGTGATGGAACTCGTCCGCGGGCGCTCCCTCGGCGACCAGCTCACCGAGGGCACCCTCGACCCGCGCGAGGTGGCGCGCATCGGCGGCGCCGTGCTCGGCGCGCTGACCGCCGCGCACGAGGCGGGGATCCTGCACCGCGACGTCAAGCCCGACAACGTGCTGCTCGGCCGGCACGGCCGCGTCGTGCTCACCGACTTCGGCATCGCGCAGATCGAGGGGGAGCAGGGGCTGACGGAGACCGGCGCGTTCGTCGGGTCACCGGAGTACATCGCGCCGGAGCGGGTGCTCGGCCAGCGGCCCGGGCCGGAGTCGGACCTGTGGTCGCTGGGCGTGGTGATGTACGCGGCGGTCGAGGGCATGTCCCCGTACCGCAGGCAGACCGCGCCGGCGACGCTGCAGGCCGTGCTCTCCGCCGAGCCGGCGGCGCCGGCTCGCGGGTCCGGGGCGCTGGGCACGGTCGTGATGCAGTTGCTGCGCAAGGACCCGGCGGCGCGGCCGGCGCCGGACGAGGTGCGCCGGCAGTTGGAGGCGGTGGCCAGGCCGGTGCCCGCGCAGACGATGATCGCCCCGGTGGCGGGCGGCGGTGCGGGCGGCGGGCGCGGCGGCAGGCTCGGGGCGGCGCTGCCGAAGGGGCGCGGCGGGCGGCTGGCCGTGCTGGGCGGGGCGGTTGCCGTGGCGGCGGCGCTGGTGCTGGCGCTGGTGAACCCGTTCGGCGGCGACGACGCGCCGGCGGGCTGGAAGACGTACGAAGAGACGGAACAGCTCAAGGCGTCGCTGGCGGTGCCGGAGGACTACAAGCGCAGCGTCGACGAGGGCACCGTCTCCTTCAAGGACCCCGGCGGCATGCCCAGCCTGTGGATCACCCGCTCGCCCGACGTGGAGGAGAGCGCGCTGAGCGAGGCCAACGCGTCGCTCAAGTGCGACAGGGGCGACAACCTGGAGTGCACCGAGCTGAGCACCGACGTCGAGGGCACGGTCAAGGAGTACGACTACCGGGGCGAGGACGCCGCCCAGATGGACGAGACCTGGACCCACGACGAGGGCTACGAGACCGAGGCCGAGCTGCGCTCCCTCGAGTTCTTCTACGTCAACGACGACGGCATCGGCTGGCACCTGACCGTGGAGATGCCGGCCGCGGGCGAGGGTAAGCGGGACGGCGAGCGGGTCTTCCGGGAGGTCGTCGACTCGCTGGACATCCAGGACAGGTGACGGGACCGGGGGCGGTCGCGGGCGGTCGTCCCCGGTCGCCGGGTACTCCGCACGTATGAGCCAGCAATCGCTGGCGGAATTCGGTTACCGGCAGGTATCCAAAGGCCCCGCCGGAGTCCTACCCTCGGCCTTATGACGGAGACCGCCGCAGGCAACCCCACCGCTCCCGCTTCCGACGGCGCCCGGACCGCCCGCGCCGTCGCCGCCGAGTTCGTCACGCCCGCGCTCGTCGAGCGCCTGACCCGCGGCGTCACCGGCTCCGGCACCGTCGCCGTCCACTCCCCGCTGACCGGCGAGGCGCTGGCCGACGTGCCGGAGGCGGTGCCCGCGGACGTGCCGGGCGCGTTCGAGCGCGCCCGCGCCGCGCAGCGCGCCTGGGCGGCCAGGCCCGTACGCGAGCGGGCCGCCGTCCTGCTCCGCTTCCACGACCTGCTGCTGCGCGACCAGGACGAGGTCATGGACCTCGTCCAGTTGGAGACGGGCAAGGCGCGGCTGCACGCGTACGAGGAGGTGCAGTCCGTCGCCGTGGCCGCCCGCCACTACGGGCGCCGGGCCCCCGCCTACCTCGGCCCCAAGCGCCACACCGGCGCCCTGCCGACGCTGACCAAGGTCACCGAGCTGCGCCACCCGCGCGGCGTCGTCGGCCAGATCGCGCCCTGGAACTACCCGCTCGAACTCTCCGCCGGCGACGCCCTGCCCGCCTTCGCCGCGGGCAACGCGCTCGTCATGAAGCCCGACTCCCAGACCTCGCTGACCGCCCTGTGGGCGCGCCGCAAGATGGTCGAGGCCGGGCTGCCGGAGGAGGTGTGGCAGGTCGTGATCGGCCCCGGCCCCCTCATCGGCCCCGAGATCGTCCGGCACGCCGACTACGTCTCCTTCACCGGCTCCACCCGCACCGGCCGCGAGGTCGCCCAGGGCGCGGCGGCCCGGCTCGTCGGCGCCTCGCTGGAACTGGGCGGCAAGAACCCCATGCTGGTGCTCGCCGACGCGGACGTGGAGAAGGCGGCGGAGGGCGCGGTGCGCGCGGCGTTCGCGTCGGCGGGCCAGTTGTGCATCTCCGTCGAGCGGCTGTACGTGCACGAGTCGGTCGCCGACGCCTTCCTCGACCGCTTCGTCGCCAGGACCAGGGCCATGCGGCTGGGCAACACCCTGGGCTTCGGCCCCGACATGGGCTCGCTCGTCGGCGAGCGGCAGTTGGAGACGGTCACCCGGCACGTCGAGGAGGCGGTCGGCAAGGGCGCCGAGGTGCTGGCCGGCGGGCGGGCGCGGCCGGACGTGGGCCCGTACTTCTACGAGCCGACGATCCTCGACGGCGTCGAGCCCGGCATGACCGTCTGCGACGAGGAGACGTTCGGGCCCGTCGTCTCCGTCTACCGCTTCCGCGACGAGGACGACGCCGTCGCCCGCGCCAACGCGACGCCGTACGGGCTGAACGCCAGCGTGTGGACGAAGGACGGCCGCCGGGCCCGCCGGATCGCGGCGCGGCTGCAGAGCGGGACGGTGAACGTCAACGAGGCGTACGGGGCCGCGTACGGGAGCGTGCAGGCGCCGATGGGCGGAATGAAGGACTCCGGGCTGGGCCGGAGGCACGGCGCGGAGGGGATCCTCAAGTACACGGAGTCGCAGACGGTGGCGCAGCAGCGGGTGATGCCGCTGGCGCCGTTCGCGCTGGGGCCGTTGCGGTACGACGACAAGGGGTACGTCGTGTTCATGAACCGGGGCCTGCGGGCGCTGAAGGCCCTGCGGTTCCGCTGAGGCGGAGGGCTGGGGCGGAGGAAGCGGAGGGAGGGGACGGCCGGCCCGGGCGTCCCCGGAGCCGGCCGCATCTCTGTCGGGACCGGACCGCTGTCCCCTGCGTCCGGCCACCGCGTCCGGTTCAACGAACCGGACGCGGTGACGGTCACGGCGTCCTGACGCCGACCGGGTGACCGGGTGACCGGTGGGAGGGTGACTTTGTCCCCGACCGCCCTTTCTGCTGAAACCATTCTGTGCCGGATGGACCGGACGTCGCTTCAGATATCGGATCGTCACCGTAGGAGTCTGGAGCCGGAGGGTCCGAATGGCCTTGAATGCAGTGTCATGCAGTTCCTCCGGCCCCTGGTGACGTTCCCGCGCGTGGTGCGCCACTACTCCTGGGTCGGCGCCGACCTGCCCCTGGACGAGGACGTCCTGCTGGACGCCCCCGGCCACCGCGTGCGCGCCGTCCTCTCGGCCGCCGGCGCGGGCGACTTCCGCCCGGCCGCCGAACTTCTCGCCGCCGCCGGGTGCGCGGCCGAGTGGGAGCGACGGGACACCTACATCGCGGAGTTGGCGACCGCCGCCCTCGACGACGACGGTTGGCTGCGGCGGTGGCGGGAGGCTTACCCGGCGTGCGGGGAGGCAGCGCTGATCGAGGCGGAGCGGCTGCTGCGGGCGTGGCGGGTGGAGGCGTACGGGCCCCGGCGGCGGCGGTTCGAGGGGTGGGGCGTACGGCGGCGGGGCGGGGGACCGGCGCAGGGCCCGGCGGCGGGCCCCGGCTCGCCCGACGGGGCCGGCGCGGGTGCCGGACCTGACGGCGGTGCCGTACCGGACAGCGGGGCGGACAGCAGTGCTTGCGGCGGGCCGGACGGCGGAGCCGGCGGTGGACCGGGCGGGGCGTGGGCCGAGGTGGCCGACCCGGAGTCCTGGCCCGGGTACGGGGCGCCGGGGGCGGGGCCCGGGTCCGCGGGGCCGGCCGGGTCCGTACCGGAGGACCCGGCGGCTGCCGGCGGCGATCCCCGTAACGGAGCGGCGGGTGGCGGCGGGCGGCGGGCCCGGGGCCCGTTCGGCGCCGGCGGGCTCCCCGCCAACGACCCCCGGGTGGTGCTGCGCGACGTGCTGCCCCTCGTCCGGCTGGCCGTGGCGAAGGTGCCCGGCGACCCCGCGCCGTGGCGCATCGCCCTCGACCACGCCACCGCCGTACGGGCACCGCGCGAGGCGTTCGTCTCCCGGTTCGCCGAAGCGGTCAGCCGCGCGCCCGGCCACTACGGCGCGCACGTCGCCGCGCTGCGTTACCTCGCGATCGTCGGCGAGGCCCACGTCGAGGAACTGATGGTCTTCGCGGAGGAGTCGGCCGAGGAGGCGCTGCCGGGCTCGCTGCTGCACGCGCTGCCGCTGGAGGCCGCGGTGCTGGGCGCGTGCCGGGCACGCATCGGCCTGTCCGGCGGGCCGGACGCAGGCGACGCGCCCGGCTCGTCCACCACCTGGGCCGTCGAACGCGCGCTGGAGCTGTCCGCGCACTACGAGCCCGGCGACCCCGAGGCCGCGGGCTTCCGCAACAGCCTCGCCGCCGCCCTCGTCCGCGCCCGGCGCTGGGACGAGGCGCTGGAGGTGTTCCGCGCCGTCGGCTCGGACGCCCGCACCGTGCCCTGGGTGCAGCCCGGCGACGACGCCGAGGCCGTCCGCCGCCGCTTCCTCCTCGCCCGCCAGGAGGTACGGGCCCAACTCGCCCGGCGGGTCCCGCTGTTCGGCCCCCGGCCGGACGGCACGCCGGTCCACGGCGCGACCGCCGGGCCGGCGCCGGCCCCGTACGCCGGGGTGGTCGTCTGCACGGCGCCGCAGGCGGCGGTCGCGAAGGCGGCGCACTCGGCCGGCCTGCGGCTGCGCCTGACCGCCGCGGGCGGGGCCCGCACCGGCGTCCACCTCCGCGCGCCGCAGCGCGCGGAGGCGCGGCGGACGCCGGTGCGGGCGCCGCGCCAGTTGGCGGGGCGTGTGCCCGCCCGGTGGCCGCGGGGCCGCACGGCGTCGGGTGAACCGCCGTCCCCCGACACGCTGCTCGCCGCGGCGGCGGCGATGACGCGGGGCGAGGGCTGGCCGGCGGTGGCGCTGTACGCGGCGGACGGCGCGGCGGGGATCGCCGTCTACCGGGGCGGGGAGCGGACGGCGGAGTTCACGTGGCGGGTGTCCGGCGCCGCGTCGGTGACGGCCACGGTGCGGGGCGTGGCGCAGAGCGCGCCGCCGGGGGGCGGCGGTATCGCGCCGGGCGGCCAGGAGCGGGCACCGCGGGGCGGCACGGGACGGGTGGCGCGGTTCGCGGAGGTACGGGACGCGGCGGAGGTGATCGCCGCGGCGCTGGCGGTCGCGGACGCCCGACCGCTGACCGGCGTCCTGCGCACGGCGGGCACGCGCCGCTCCCACAGCACGCTGGCGGAGGCACTGCAGGCCCTGGATCTGGCCGAGCTGGCCCTCGTCTTCGACCCCGCCGCCGACCCCCCGAGCCGCCCTACGACCCCCCGGGGCGGGCCCTGACCCCGTGCCCTGATCCCGTGCCCTGAGGTACGTCACCCCAGCAGCCGCCGCTCGTTCGCCGCCGCCACCGCGCCCGCCCGGGAGTCCACGCCGGTGCCGACCCCGCCATCGCCGACAAGGACGTGTGACCCCGCTCCAGCACGCCCGTGACCGCGGCTTCACGGAGATCGCCGACCTGCTCGAACGCGGCTGAGCGATGACTTTTCCCGCTGACCCGAGTCGATGTCTGATGGCTCGGTAATCAGTACAGAAAGGACATCTCATGGGATACCCGGTGGTGCACTTCGAGGTGATCGGACGTGACCCGGCGAGGCTCCGGACCTACTACGCCGAACTCTTCGGCTGGGACTTCGCCGTCGGCGACGCGGCCACCGAGGCCGTCTCCGCACCCGGTGCGTACGGCTTCGTGGACGGAAGCACGACGGACGGAGGGATCAACGGCGGCGTCGGCGGTGGCGAGGGCTACGAAGGGCACGTCCTGTTCTACGTGGGGGTCCCGGACGTGGAAGCCGCGCTCCGGAAGGCCGAGAGCCTCGGCGGCACGCGCCAGATGGGCCCCGAGGGCACTCCCGGCACCCTCGTGGTCGGCCGGTTCACCGACCCGGAGGGGCACCTGATCGGGGTGGCCGGTACGAAGTAGAACCGGCGGGACCCGGATCGGACCAGGAGGCAGGTGCCTACCCCAGCCGTGTCACCGGTCCCCCCGTGTTCAGTGGCCGTCCCTCACCGTGAGTCCGACGGCGACGGCCTCCAGCAGCCGGGTGAGGCGTGGTTCGAAGTCGAGGGCGACGTGTCCCCACCGGGGGTTCTGGGCGTAGAGCTCGGCGAGGGTCGGTGTCGGGTGGGAGACCTGCCAGAGGTGCGCGGTGAGTCCGAGCGCGGCGGCGGTCAACTCCTGGGCCTGGGTGGTCGTCAGGGTCCGGGAGGAGGCGGTGAGGGCGTCGACGATGCTGTCGTACGCGGCGAAGGAGTGGGTCTTGAAGCGACGGGCCCGCTCGATGTCGACGTCGCCCTCGAGGCTGAGCGGCACGTGGGTGAGCAGGTCGCAGAAGAGGGGCTGGGCGGTGAGGGCCGTGGCCACGGCGGCGGCGGACTCGGCGGGGGTCAGGTCCCGGGCGCCCGCCAGGTGGCCGGTGAGGCGGTCGCGCCACTCGTCCCACCCGCGTTCCGCCAGCTCCAGCAGCAGCTCTTCCTTGCTGGCGAAGTAGCGCCGTACGGCGGACGGGTGCAGGCCGGCGGCCTCGGTCACGGCCGACAGCGTCACGTGCCGTATGCCCCCGCGGGTGGTCGCCAGGGCGCGCGCGGCGTCGAGGAGATCCTCGGAACGGCGGAGCTTGGCCTCCGGGGACCGTGCGCGGCTGTGCATGAGCCCAGATTAACGCATGCTGGATGCGTTAAGGGCGGGCGGGTGGTAGCCTGGGAAATTAACGCAATCTGGTTGCGTAAACTCCCGTCGAGATTCTGGAGACCTTCATGCACGCCGCCGTCGTCACGGATTTCGGCTCACCCGACGTCTTCGAGCCGACCGAACTTCCCGACCCCGTGCCCGGCCCCGGCCAGGTCACCATCGACGTCACCCACGCCGCCGTGGGGCTGATCGACGTCTACCTCAGGCAGGGTCTGTACAAGGGCCAGGCCGGGCTGCCGGAGCCGCCGTACGTGCCCGGCCTGGAAGTGGCCGGCACCGTCCGCGCCCTGGGCGAGGGAGTGGAGGGCCTGAGAGCCGGCGAACCGGTGGTGACGCTGTCGGGCACCGGGGCGGAGGGAGGCTACGCCTCCGTCGCGGTCGCGGACGCCGCGATGACCACGAGCCTCGACGGCCTCGACGGAGCCGGCGTCGACCCCGCGCTCGCGGTCGCGGCCGTACCCAACGCCGCGACCGCCTACCTGGCGCTGACCGAGGTGGCCCACCTCAAGCCGGGCGAACACGTGCTGGTGCACGGCGCGCTGGGCGGCCTGGCGTCGGCCTTTCCGGGCGTGGCCCGCACCCTGGGCGCCGCCGGCGTGACCGGCACGGTGCGCCGCACCTCGCTGGAGCGCGCGCGTGCCTCCGCCCTGCCCTACGACGAGGTTCTCGCCGCCGACGACTTCGCCGAGGCGCTCGGCGACCGCCGCTTCGACGTCGTCGTGGACCCGGTCGGCGGCCAGGTCCGTACGGACAGCCTGAGGGTGATGGCCCCGATGGGACGGATGCTGCTCGTGGGCAACGCCGGCGGCGACTGGGAACACACGGTGCCCACCAACACCCTGTGGGGCGGCAACCTCGCCGTCCTCGGCTACGCGGCCGGCTTCCACCTCCCCCGACACCCGGAACTGGCCCGCCCCGCGGCCCGCGCCGCACTGGAGGCGATCGGGAAGGGCCTGGTGCAGATCGACGTCCAGACGCTCCCGCTGTCCCAGGCGGCGGAGGCGCACCGCCGTATCGAGAGGGGATCGGTCGGCGGAAGGATCGTGCTCACCCCCTGACCACACGCGCGCCCCCACCACCGCTGAAGTGGGCGGCGGCCGAAGGCGCTGCCCGGCGCGGACGCACGCCCTGACCGAATTGACAGGGTTTGCCTACGGGGCGAACCTGAAATCAGACGCGGACCGCCGGCAGTCGTCGCGGGTCACCGAGGCACGATGCTGTCCCGCTCGAACGCCATGGGGCGCGGCATCGACGTACTCGCCGCCGACCTCCCAACCTCCCGACCTCGGGCCGGAGTACGAGACCACGCCACGACCCGGCTGCCCAACCGGAGCACTCCTGAGGGGCCGTGCCTGAACCGGCTCGGCCATCGTGCCGCATCTCCTCCCAGTACGGCCCCGGCCCATCGGTCACGCGAAGGTGCGCAACTGAAAGGACGGCGTCATGCCCGAGAAGTACGTCGACGATGAGGACCTGAAGGCGGCCATCGAGAGGACCGACACCTGCGATGGACCCGGCACCGACAACCTTGACCACCTTCCGGAGAGCGACTTCATCGGCTTCGCCGAGGACGACGCGGAGGCCGACCCTCAAGCGTCCGCCACCATCCCTTATGACCGTCCAGTCGCAGACTTCATCGACGCGCTCAGCGCGACGGGCCACGTCACCCACCAGTCGTACAGGAAGACGTCGGTCACGCTGCACCACAACGCTGCCCGGCTTTCGCACCAGGGTGTGCTCGACCTCTGGAAGGTACGTCCGGCTTCCGCCCATTTCGACGTGGACGCCGCCGGCGCCGTCGCTCAGTACGTCAAGGTGAACGAGTACGCCTGGGCCGTCAGAAACACGGCCGGCAACCAGAGCTCGATCAGCATCGAAATGGCGAACGCAACGCTCGCGCCCCAATGGAAGGTCGGCGAGACCACCTGGAAGAACGCCGCGCGTCTTGCCGGCTGGCTCTTCGCGAAGGTGATCGGTGAACGCCCCAGCAGAAGTAACCTCTTCTACCACCACCACTGGAGCGCGACCGAGTGCGCCGGCCCGTTCATGGACCAGATCTACGACGAGGTCCTCACCGCGGTACAGGCGGCGTACGACCACTTCCAGGATGCACGCCCCGCCTCCCCGGCCGGATACCGAGCCGACATCAGTTGAGCGCCGACGCCGACCAGTCGCGACGAACTCAAGGTCCGCCCCCGTCTATTGGGTGGTTGCCCTCTCGATCGCGTCGAAGATGTCCGCATCTGTATGCTGCTGCCACTCGGGAAGTTCGGGCCAGTCCGCCACGTAACCCGGCTTCGGATCCTCGATGCGGTGATAGATCTGCGCAATCCAGCAGGTGGCGACGAAGCGTCCGCGTTGCTCCCTGCTCAGCCGGCTTGTGCTGCCGCCGGAGAGCGTGACGAACTCCCGTACTTGGTGGCACACGGCTGCAGCGGCCTCCCGCTCCCAGTCCGGGGTCTCCTCCCACGGCGTGACGTACCCGGGCTTCGGCTCCCCGGGGAAGTGCTTCCTGACGCCCGCAATCCACGCCTCGCGAAAGAGACGGCCTTCCTCGACGTCCACGGATCTTCCTTTCACGCGGAGAAATTCAGCTCACTGTTCCCGGACCAGCGGAATGATCTGGTGAAGCAGCCCCGGGGTCACGGCAATGGTCTCGCCCGAGTCGATGTCATGTGCGCTCCCAGACGCGGAGACAACGCGCGCCCCGGCTTCGCGCGCGATCACGACCCCCGCCGAGGTGTCCCAGGGGTTGTTGGACAAGATGACGCACGCGTCGGTTCTCCCCTCCGCGACCCAGACCAGATCCAGCGCCGCGGTTCCCCACATACGGACCCGCTGCACGCGCCCCGCAAGCCGCCCGGTGAGCGCCAGCCGTTGCTCGTTGCGCACGAGCGCGTCGGCGCCCACGGCGTAGTCTCCCAGGGACACGATGGCTGCGCTCAGGTCACTTGTGCCGCTCGCGCGGATCCTTCTTGATCCGCAGTATGCGCCACCGCCTTCCCTCGCGTGGTACCGGGCGTCCATGAACGGCAGGTCGACGACACCGAGTACGCAGCGTTTACCGTCGAAGAGCCCCAGGGAGACACAGCAAAGCGGAATGCCGCGCACAAAATTTGCCGTACCGTCAACCGGATCCAGTGCCCACATCAACCGCCCTGCCTTCGGAGACTTCCCTTCCTCCTCGCCCAGGAAGGTGATGTCCGGAGTCATCCGGGCCAGATGGTCACGCACCGCCGCCTCTACGGCGAAGTCGACCTCGGACGCCATGTCCCGGTCACCCTTTGCGGTGATCTCCCCGGGGTCGCGGCTGACGATAATGGACTTGGCGAGTTCAACGGCGCCGTCGGCGATTTTGAGCAGATCCGCCAGGTCGGTCATAGGAGTGTCGCTCGTTCCCAGAGTGAGGTGAAGATCTGCTCGAACACATGGAAGAGTTCACCGTCGTGCGTCCTGCGCTCGACCAGAAAAGTCGGGGAATCTACACCGCGAGCTTGCGGAAGATAGGGCTGAATCACGCCGGTCGTGTCATCGATGAGGGTGATGTTGAACCTGAGAGTCTCGTCGGAGAGGCCGATCTCCACTCGGTTGCGCTTTTCCGTTTCCAGCAGAGATCGCACACGTTCCGTCGCGATTTTCAGGTTGATCCGGGTGAGACCAGCCAGGAATCCGGCAGCGTACCCTTCCTCGCGCTCGCGAACCTTCATCGCCTCGCTGTCCGGATCGAGGAAGAGCATTTGAAACCGAGTGCCGGACTCGATCAAGCGGCGCATTTGTGCGTCCGGGTAGTGCTGGGTGAGTAGATTGAGGGAGAGGCCGCTGGCGCGAACGAGGGAAGCTCTCTCGATCATTTCGTAGAGCGGCACCTCGGACAGGAGCTTCGGTCTGGACATGTAGACACCTGTCAGGTCAAGGTGTCGATGGTTGTCCGGGGTTCTTTCCTGGTAGGGCGCAAACAGCTCATCAACAGTCCAGCCGGGAAACATGGTCTCGAGAACCCTGCAGGAGTCGGTCCGGGGCTTCCCGCTCCGGAGGTCTCCCTTTAACCATCGGTAGAACTGGGCGTGTCCAGGGTGGCTTCCGGCAAGCCGCTTGTCAATCCCTTTCGCGATCTTCTCCCATTCCTGGCAGAAGCCCGCGTAGCTGAGGTGGCGCTGCTGGATCAGCGCCTTGATAGCCACCATTTCATCGCCCATAGGCCGCCTCACCCTGGCTGCTCAGGCCGCTCATGATACTCCGGATGAGACTCGGAAGATACATGAAGATACCGAAAGAGTGAAGGAGAGACGTAGGCGGTATCGAAATGCGAACAGGAGTAATGCCACTGTGCAGCCTGTCCACAACGGTCAACCGAGCACCAGTTCTGAGGCGATACCAGATGCGCACTACGGCGACCGATCAGGCGCCCATTCCTGACACGCACGTGATGACGTGGCAGTGGCGCCGGCATCCCAGGTGCGTGGGGCTGGCGCGTGCGCAGTTGCGTAAGGCGCTGGCCCGGTGGGGGATGGCCGGGATTGAGGAGTCGGCCGTGCTGGTCGTGTCGGAGTTGGTGACGAACGCCGTCGTGCATGCCCGTGTGCCGCCCGGGCGGGAGATCCTGACGCGTTTCGTGCGGCAGGACGGCGGGGTGCGTATCGAGGTGCACGACGCCTCGGGTGTGTGGCCGGTGCGGCGGGTGCCGGATGGGTCCGGCGGCTATGGGTTGGTCCTGGTCGAGACGCTGGCGTCCCGGTGGGGCGTGGCCGAGCGGGACGGGGTGGGCAAGGCGGTGTGGGCCGTGGTTGACGATCCGGGGGAGGGTGCGGAGTCGTGGGGCACACAGGTCGGGTGACGGTGGGCCGGGCCGGTTCGGGCGGGGATTCGGGGTCGGGCGGGGATACCGGGCCGGGCGGGCGGTTGTTCGTGGTGTCGGTCGGGTGCGGGGGTACGCCGCTCGGCGGACGCTGGTACGCGGTGTGGGCCGGTGGTGGACGGGGGCCGGAGTCGGGCGGGCCGGTGTTCGTGGGGTGGGCCGGTGGACGGGGGGTCCGTGTCGGGGTGGGTCGGTGTCGTGGGGTCTCCCCCCGGGCCACCCCGTACGTGAAGTGTGCGGGCCTGCGTCCGGTGTCAAGGGCGTTCCCTCCGCTTCGCTGCGGGAACGTCGCTTCGCGATGGGGCTGCGCCCCACCCTTGACACCGGACTCCGGCCCGTAAAAGACCGGCAGCTAAGGGTGGCCCGGGGGGAGCGGGCACCCTCGAACGGCGCCTACGAAGGAGAACCCGGCCACGGGCGCCGGACGCCCGGACCGGGCCCGCTCCCCTCCCGGAGGGCCCCGCCGAACGGGGTCCGGATTCCGGCTCCGGGCCCGCTCCGATCGCGGAGGTGCCCGGCAGGCGGGGGCCGGGGCCTTCGGCGCCGGGGCCGCTCCGATCGCCTCGGCGCCCCGGGGCCGGCCCAGACCGGACTTCCGCTCGCCGGACCACACCGCCCCGACCCCCTCGTCGGCGGCCCCCGGGGCCGGGTGCGTACGTGTCGATCGGCGAAAGTCGGGCCCGGTGGGCGTTTTGCCCCGGTTGGCGCGGGGTGTTACCGCGAGTTCGTATCGCTGGCGTCCACCGGGGCCGTCCAGGCGGCCGTCGGCACGCCTGAAGGCCGGCCGGGTGCGTATCGATCGGCGAAAGTCGGCCGAGGTGGGGGGTTTGTCCCGGTACGCGACGGGCGTTGCGGCGAGTTTGTCTCCGCGGCAGCCATGCGGAGGCCGTAGCCCGCGCGGCTCGCGGGCTCGATCACGCCGCGGGTGTCCCGAGTCGTCGGGAGAGGAACTCCTCCCATGACATCAGGGCCGGATGCACCCGCCGCAGCGCCGCGATGTCCGCCTGGAGCCGTCCTCCGCGCACCACTCGAACATGCGCTCTTCGATCGGCAAAGCCGTAAACCGCGTGGTGACCTCCTCCGGTGCTCCGACTCGCCCCCCCCGCGGTCGGAGCACCTGCACCGCCCGGCGCCGGGTCACACCCGGCCGCGGCACAGTTCCAGCAGCGTCATCGCGAGGGTCGTGCCCGGGCGGCCCAGGTGGTCGCGGTAGCGGGCGAGGATCTCCATCTCCCGGGACAGGTTCACCCGGCGGCCGCCGGAGGCGATGCGGGCCTGCTGGATGCCGGCCGAGACCGCCATCCGCTCCTCGACCAGCGCGATGATCCGGCCGTCGAGGTCGTCGATCCGCTCGCGGGCGCCGGTGATCTCCGTCGCCGCCTCGTCGGTGCGGGCGCCGGTCCGGTCGCCCGCGGTCCTGTCCCCTGCCTGGGTTGCGTTCATCTCGTCACTCCTGGGATACGGGCCCCGGAGCCGCTGCCCGGCGGCGACAACGCAGCGCGCCCCGGGCCTGCCGGCCCGGGGCGCCTGGGAAGTCGCTTGTCAGTCAGCTCAAGCGCACGACCATGGCAGCCGGACGGGCCGGTTGCCATAGGTAAAGAGGAAGCTCCGCGTGCGCATGGCGGCCAGTATTCACCGGGGTCCCGAGGTGGACAACGGCGGCCCACATGGTGAGACGCCACAGCCGATAGACTCGGTGGTATCTCCCCTCCCACCGCCGGAAGGCCGCAGCAGTGACCTCAGCGACCCCCGACACCGTTCTCGTCGTGGACTTCGGTGCCCAGTACGCCCAGCTCATCGCCCGCCGGGTGCGCGAGGCGCGGATCTACAGCGAGATCGTGCCGTCCACGATGCCGGTGCCGGAGATCCTGGCGAAGAACCCCAAGGCGATCATCCTCTCCGGCGGCCCCTCCTCGGTGTACGCGGCGGACGCCCCCGGCATCGACCCGGCGATCTTCACCGCCGGCGTGCCCGTCTTCGGCATGTGCTACGGCTTCCAGCTCATGGCCCAGGCCCTCGGCGGCACCGTGGACAACAACGGGCAGCGGGAGTACGGGCGTACGGAACTGAGCGTCTCCCGCCCCGACTCGACCCTCTTCGAGGGCACCCCCGAGCGGCAGGACGTCTGGATGTCCCACGGCGACGCCTGCTCCGCCGCCCCCGCGGGCTTCACGGTCACCGCGTCGACCGCGGGCGTGCCCGTCGCCGCCTTCGAGGACGACGAGCGGAAGCTCTACGGCGTGCAGCACCACCCCGAGGTCATGCACTCCACCCACGGCCAGCTCGTCCTGGAGCACTTCCTCTACCGCGGCGCCGGCCTCGCCCCCACGTGGACGACCGCCAACGTCGTGGAGGAGTCCGTCGCCGCCGTCCGCGCGCAGGTCGGCGACGCGCAGGCGATCTGCGCGCTGTCCGGCGGCGTGGACTCGGCGGTGGCGGCGGCGCTCGTCCAGCGGGCCATCGGGGACCGGCTCACCTGCGTGTACGTCGACCACGGGCTGATGCGCAAGGGCGAGTCTGAGCAGGTCGAGAAGGACTTCGTGGCCGCGACCGGGGTGCAGCTCAAGGTCGTCGACGCGGCGGAGCGGTTCCTCGCCGCGCTCGCCGGGGTGGCGGACCCCGAGCAGAAGCGGAAGATCATCGGCCGGGAGTTCATCCGGGTCTTCGAGCAGGCTCAGGCCGAGATCGTCGCCGCGGCGGGGACGTCCGGGGCGCCGGTGCGGTTCCTCGTCCAGGGCACGCTCTACCCGGACGTCGTGGAGTCCGGCGGCGGCACGGGCACCGCGAACATCAAGTCGCACCACAACGTCGGCGGGCTGCCGGAGGACCTGGACTTCGAGCTGGTCGAGCCGCTGCGGCGGCTGTTCAAGGACGAGGTCCGGATGGTCGGCAAGGAGCTGGGGCTGCCCGAGGCGATGGTGCAGCGCCAGCCGTTCCCCGGCCCGGGGCTCGGCATCCGCATCGTCGGCGAGGTCACGAAGGACCGGCTCGACCTGCTGCGCGAGGCCGACGCCATCGCCCGCGAGGAGCTGACCTCCGCCGGGCTCGACCGCGACATCTGGCAGTGCCCGGTGGTGCTCCTCGCCGACGTACGGTCGGTGGGCGTGCAGGGCGACGGGCGCACGTACGGGCACCCGGTGGTGCTCCGTCCGGTGTCGTCGGAGGACGCGATGACGGCGGACTGGTCGCGGCTCCCGTACGACGTGCTGGCGCGGATCTCGACGCGGATCACGAACGAGGTGCCGGAGGTCAACCGCGTGGTGCTCGACGTCACGTCGAAGCCGCCGGGGACGATCGAGTGGGAGTGAGCGGACCGGTGCCCCCGGCGGGTCGCCGGTAGGGCAGAATTCGCTCTCATCACATGTACGACTTGCGGTCAAGGGGGCACGAGGTGGCGGTGGAAGCGGGGGGCGACGACACGGGCGCGCCTGCGGCGGGCGCCGCGGGCGGCACCGAGTCCGGCGCCGCGGACCTCCGTGCCGGTACCGGGAGCGGATCGGCCGGCGGCCCGGCAGCGGAGGACGCCGCCGGCGGACCGGCGGACTCCGGCGGTACGCGGTCGGGCGCCGAGCGCGTACCGCGTACGCGGTCGGGCGCCGAGCGCGCTACGGCCGGCGGTCCGCGGTCCGGTGGCGCCGCCCCGGTGACGGTGGGCTCCGGCGTCCCGCACGGTTCCGGCGGAGCGCCGGCCGGGTCCGCCGGCACCACTGCCGCATCCCGTGCCACGACGGCCGGGTCCGGCGCCCCCGGGTCCGATCCCGCTCCCGCCCCCGACCCCGCCGCCGACTTCGCCCGGCGCCGTGACGGCTTCGCCGCCGGCGAAGGCGTGCCCGCCGGCGTCGCCCACTCGCCCGGCGCCTCCCGCCAGTGGGTCTCCGACGAGCTGACCCGCTCCGCCGACACCCTCGCCGCCCGCGGCGCCGCCGCGGACGGCACGTCGCCGGCGTCGCTGTGGCGGCGCACCCTGTACGTCATCGGCGCCGGCCTGCTCGCCCTCGTCCTCGTCGTCGGGCTCACCGCCCTCGGACCCGGCTGGACCCGGGCCCGTACCGCGGCGCTGCTCGCCGCCGTGCTCACCGCCGGCCTGCTGGCCGGCGCCGCGTGGCTGAACCGCGCCCGCGGCGGGCTCCTCGCGCCCGTCGTCGGCGAGGACGGCCGGCTGTCGACCGGCCGCGCGGTGGCCGGCGCCTGGACGCTGCTCGCCGGGTACGCCCTGCTGCACCTCGCCCTCACCCTGGCACTCGCCGACGACTCCGCCGCCCGCGACCGGCTCCTCGACGGACTCGGCTGGTCCGCGACGGGCGCCGGCACCGGCGGCGGCGCCGGGCTCGTCGTCACCGTCGCCGCCGCGTGGGCCGCCGCCCTCGGCGCGCGCGCCGTCGTCGCGTACCGGCTGCGCAGCGGCGGCCTGACCAAGACCCGCGCCGCCCGCCCCCGCGCCGCCGACCTGCTCACCGACGACGCCGGCCGCGCCGCCGCCGTCGACGTCCAGTACGTCGTCGTCTCCGCCGCCGCCCTGCTCTTCGCCCTGGTGCAGCTCGGCCGCCGGCCCGAGCAGTTGCCGGGGCTGCCGTGGGGTATCGCCGCGCTGGTCGCGGTGAGCGCGGCGGTGCATCTGACGGCCCGGCTCGTCGACGGCGGGCGCCCCGCCGTGCTGTCCGTCGTCCGGGTCCGCGAGCCCGGCGACCTGCACACCGCGATCCGCACCGGCGACGACATCGAGGTGCGCGGCACCGGCTTCGTGCCGCCGGGCGCCGAGTCGCCGGAGCTGCTGGCGCGCGTGGTCGTGCGGATCGGCGCCGTCCACGTGCACGTACCGCTGGTCCCCGTGCCCGGCGGCTTCGCCAACCCCGCCGCCACCCGGCTGACCGTCCCGGTGCCGGTGGACGTGGAGCCGGGGCGCACGGAGTTGCGGGTGGTCACGGCCGGTGGCGCGGAGTCCGCCCCGTACCTGCTGGACATCGTCGACTGAAGCGGGCGCGAACGACCCGATCCGGTTGAGCGTTCACGAACCGCTTTACGTATCCCCTCCCACACATGAAGTATCGGCGCCGGGGCGATCACCGGCACGGTCCACGGCAGGAGAGGCGGACAACACATGGCACAGGACCAAGCGTCCGGCACCGGCGTCCTCGGCAGAGTGCCCCAGGGGGATCCGCCCGGCGGGCTCCGGGCCGTGGCCGCCCGGTTCGCGCTGCTGCCGCTGCGGATCTTCCTCGGCATCACGTTCGTCTACGCCGGCTTCGACAAGCTCACCGACGACGCCTTCCTCGACTCCAGCGGGCCCGGCTCGCTGCACGACACCCTGGACACCCTGCCCGACGTGGCCATCCCGGCCCTGGTGGACCTGGCGCAGCAGGCGCCGACGGGGTTCGGGATCGCCATCTCGCTCGGTGAGATCGCGGTGGGGCTCGGCACGCTCGCGGGGCTGTGGGCCCGGCTGGCGGCGCTCGGCGGGGCGCTGCTCTCGATGACGCTGTGGTTCACGATGAGCTGGTCCGCGGATCCGTACTACTACGGCCAGGACCTGCCGTACATGATGGCGTGGACGCCGCTGATCCTGGCCGGCGCGCCGTACTGGTCGCTGGACTCGGTGCTCGCCGTCCGCCGCCGCCGCAAGGGCCAGCAACTCTTCGCGTAGGGCGTCGGACCGCCTGCCGCGGCTACGGCCGTCTGCCGGACCCGCCACCGCCGGAGCCGTCCGCGTCCGGGCCGTCCGGACCGTTCGGGTCGCCCCGGCCGTCCGGGTTCCGGGCGCCGAAGCGCGCGTCGTACGTCCCGCGCAGCTCGTCCATCGGCAGCGCACCCAGGTCCGCGTCCGCACGCGCGTCCGCGCCGCCGCCCCCGGCCGCGCCCCCGTCCGCCCCCCGCGCCCGCGCCGTCGCACGGGCCTCCCGCGCCCGCCGGCGCGCGCGGCGGCGGCCGTAGCCGACGGCGGCGACGAGCGCCGCCAGCCCGAGCCCCGGCAGCACCACGGCCAGCGGCACCCAGTCCGGCTGCCGCAGCGCGTCCCCCGCGTCGAGCAGGCCGAGGGCCGCGCCGCAGAGCAGCACCAGCCCGGCGACCAGCTTCGCGGGCTCGAACTTATGACGCCGCACGCTGGACCTCCAACTGCCCGATCGAGACCGTCAGGTCCAGCACCAGCGTCCCCCCGGGCTCCCCGGGCCCGCCGGCCGTGGGCTCCAGCACCTCCGTGCGCACCTGCCGCGGGGACACGTCGATGTCGTCGTCGCCGGGATCCTCGCTGCGGGTGGTGGGCGGCAGTTGCATGTCGCCGATCTCGACCTCGGAGCGCAGCTCCACGCGTACGTCGTCGGGGACCTGCACCGTCAACTGCCCCAGCCCCACCTGGGCCGCGGTCTCGACCCGCTCGTCCTTGCCGAGGTCGAGCCGGGTGAGGTCGAGCCGGGCCTCGCCGCTGCCCAGCTCGTACCGGTCGCGTACGTCCGTGACCGCGGCCGGGCGCCAGTCCCGCTCGCCCCAGTCGGCGGTGACGGTGTCCGGTAGCCACAGCGCACCGGCCAGCAGGACCGTCGTCAGCAGCGCCCAGAAGGCGGTGCCGCCGCCGGTGCGGCCGATCCAGGCGCTGAGCAGGAAGCCCACGCCGAAGACGGCGAGCGCGCTGCCGAGGCCGTAGGCCAGCGTGGTGCCCAGCGGGTCCGCGCCCCAGGTGGCCCTGATGACGACGGTGCAGGTCGCGGCGGCGGCCACGAATATCCAGCCGCCGATACGGGACGCTTCGTGCTCGTCCCGGCCGGCGCCGGACGGCGCCTTCCGGGCCCGGCCGCCGGCGCTCGGCGGGGCGCCCGCGGGGACGGCCTCCGGGCCTTCGCCGTCGTCGGGACCCCAGAGGTAGGGCGGGAAGTCGCCGTCCTTGGTGAGCGGGTCGCGCCACCAGGACGGGGAGTACGGCACGGGCGGCGGCGCGGTCTCCGGCGGGGCGTCGGCCACGGCGTGGGCGGTGGCGTCGTCCACGGGGACGCCGTCGGCGGCCAGCTCCTCGGCCGCGCGGCGGTGGTGCGACCAGTACGCGGCGCCGCCGAGGCAGAGGATCAGCAGTGCGGCGAAGAAGTGGGTGTCCGTGGAGTTCAGCACGGACAGGAACAGGCCGCAGCCGACGATGGCGAACAGCAGCGCCGTCAGCGCCGAGCCCTCGACCCGGCCGGACAGCAGCCGGCGGCCCTCGCTCTCGTCCTCGCCGTCCAGCGGCATCAGCAGCCAGGCGAAGCCGTACGCGACGAGGCCGAGGCCGCCGGTGGCGGTGAGGACGCCGAGGACGATGCGGAAGATGACGGGGTCCATGCCGCAGAACTGGCCGAGGCCGCCGCAGACGCCGCCGACGACCTTGTAGCGGCGGCTGCGCCGCAGCCGCGGCTTGGCGGGCACGGGATCGGCTGCCGGGCCGGACGCCGGGCCGGAGGCGCCGTCGGGTGCGGCGCCCGGCGCCGCGTCCCGCGTACCCGCGTCCGCGCCCGGATCCGTATCCCGGTCCCGGTCCGGGGCCGCGCCCCGGCCCGCGCCGGGGCTCGTGTCCGTCATGGGTCCATGGTGGCGGACGCCACCGCGGCGCGGGAGGCGGGACTACCCCGAGCCCACCCTGAAATCCTCCGGGGCCCGATGGGGGGCCAACCCTGATGCCAGAGCCGCACCACCCGTGTGACGATGCATGGCATGACCGCAGCCACCGCCGCGCCCGCCCCCGAGGGCACCGCCCCGCCTGGCGGCCCGTACGAGCGGCCGGTGCGGCGGCTGTACCGCAGCGCCGACGGGCGCTGGCTCGGCGGCGTCGCGCGCGGGCTCGCCGGGCACCTGGGGCTGCCGGTCTCGTGGGTGCGGATCGTCTTCCTCGGCCTGCTCCTGGCCAACGGCCTGGGCGTGCTGCTGTACGCGGTCTTCTGGTTCTTCGTCCCGCTCGGCCAGGGCGGCAGGGCGGAGAAACCGCTCGCGGAGGTCGACGCCGACGGGCGCAAGCGGCTCCGCAAGCCCGACAGGGGGCAACTGCTCGCCCTCCTCGCGCTGCTCGTCGGCGCCGGCATCTTCGCGGGCAGCCTCGACCTGGGCCGCTCCAACGCGTTCGTGTGGCCGCTGCTGCTCATCGGCGCCGGGGTGGCGCTGGTGTGGCGGCAGGCGGACAACGCGCGGCGGGCGAAGTGGGCGGAGGTCACGCGGCGCAAGAAGTTCCTGCCGCTCGTGCGCGGCGCCGCCGGGGTGCTGCTGGTCGGGGCCGGGGTCAGCGCGATCTTCGTCATGCAGGGCTCGACGCGGCACATCGGCGCCGTCGTGCAGGCGTCGCTCGCGGTGCTGGTGGGCGTGGCGCTGCTGGCGGGGCCCTGGCTCGTACGGATGGTGCAGGACCTGTCCGAGGAGCGGCTGATGCGCATCCGGGCGCAGGAGCGCGCCGAGGTCGCCGCCCACGTACACGACTCCGTGCTGCACACGCTCACGCTCATCCAGCGCAACGCCGACAATGCCGGCGAGGTGCGCAAGCTGGCCCGCGCGCAGGAGCGCGAGCTGCGCACGTGGCTGTACAAGCCGCAGGGGACCGGCAAGGACGAGGAGGACGGGGCGGAGCCCGGGACGCTCGCCGAGGGGGTGCGCAGGACGGCGGCGGAGGTGGAGGACCATCACGGGGTGCCGGTGGAGGTGGTGTGCGTCGGGGACTGCCCGCTGGACGACAAGCTGGGCGCGCAGTTGCAGGCGGCGCGGGAGGCGATGGTCAACGCGGCCAAGTACGGTGGCGAGGCGGGGCCGGTGCAGGTCTTCGCGGAGGTCGAGGGGCGGCAGGTCTTCATCTCGGTGAAGGACCGCGGTCCCGGCTTCGACCCCGACGCGGTCCCGGCCGACAGAATGGGCGTACGCGAGTCCATCATCGGCAGGATGGAGCGCAACGGCGGCACCGCCCGGCTGCGCACGCCGGCGGGCGGGGGCACCGAGGTCGAGCTGGAGATGGAGCGCGCCGAGTGAGTGCGCGTACGCGGGCGCGGTGGGGCGCAGTGAGGAGCGGACGATGACGGACGACGCAGCGGGCGGTACGCCTCCGGCAGGGACACCCCCGGCGGGGACGCCTTCGGCAGGGACGCCTTCGGCGGGGACGCCGGCGGCCGGGGCTCCGGCGGGCGGTGCGGGCCGGGGGGAGGGCCGTCGGGTACGGGTCGTGCTCGTCGACGACCACCGCATGTTCCGCGCCGGGGTGCAGGCGGAGATCGGGGTGACGGACGAGACCGGCGTCGAGGTCGTCGGCGAGGCGGCGGACGTGGAGCAGGCCGTGACGGTCATCACCGCCACCCGCCCCGAGGTCGTGCTGCTCGACGTGCACCTGCCGGGCGGCGGCGGCGTCGAGGTGCTGCGCCGCTGCTCGGGGCTGATGGGGGAGTCGCCGAGCGGCGAGGCGCCGGTGCGCTTCCTGGCGCTGTCGGTGTCGGACGCGGCCGAGGACGTCATCGGCGTCATCCGCGGCGGCGCGCGCGGGTACGTGACGAAGACCATCACCGGCTCCGACCTGGTCGCCGCGATCTTCCAGGTGTCGGAGGGAGACGCGGTCTTCTCGCCGCGGCTCGCCGGCTTCGTCCTCGACGCCTTCGCGTCGACGGACGCGCCGCCGGTCGACGAGGACCTGGACCGGCTGACGCAGCGGGAGCGGGAGGTGCTGCGGCTGATCGCGCGGGGGTACGCGTACAAGGAAGTGGCCAAGCAGCTCTACATCTCCGTCAAGACCGTCGAGTCGCACGTCTCGGCGGTGCTGCGCAAGCTCCAGTTGTCGAACCGCCACGAGCTGACGCGCTGGGCGACGGCCCGCCGGCTGGTCTGACGGCCCGCCGGGGACGGATCCGGCGGGTCAGCGGATCCGGCGGGTCAGCGGATCCGGCGGGTCAGGCGGGGCGTACCGCCGTCACGAACGGCATCGCGTCCACCGGCGCGTAGCGCACGGTCGCGCCCGGGCGGGGCGCGTGGATGATCTGCCCGCCGCCCGCGTAGATGCCGACGTGGCTGAGGCCGGAGTAGTAGAAGACCAGGTCCCCGGGCGCCAGCGCGGAGCGCGGGACGGTGGTGCCCGCCGCGGCCTGGGTGTAGGTCGTCCGGGGCAGGGAGACGCCCGCGGCGCCCCAGGCGGCCTGCGTGAGGCCCGAGCAGTCGAAGGCGGCGGGGCCGACGGCGCCCCAGACGTACGGGCTGCCGACCGCGCCCCGGGCGTACGCCACGGCGCGCGCGGCGCGGGCGTTCGGCGCCTGCACCGCCCCACGCGCGGCGTCGCGCGCCGCCCGGTCGCCCGCGACCCCCGTACCGCCGTGGCCGTCGCCGCCGAGGACGGCGTCTCGCTGCTCCGCGGTGAGGGTGTCGAGCAGTCGGCGGGCCTCCGCGAGCTTCGCCTCGATGGCGCTCTTGTGCCGCTTCAGCTCCGCCCGCGCGTCCTTCAGTTCCGCCAGCCGGTCGCCCGCCTCCGCGCGCACCTGCTCCACCTCCCTTAACTGCCGGCCGACCCCCGCCAGGGCGCCGGCCTGCCGGTGGCCGACCCGTTCGAGCAGCGCGGCCCGGCGCAGGTACTCCTCCGGCTCGGCGGAGAGGGCGAGCTGCACCGTGGGGTCGGCGGTGCCGTTGCGGTACTGCGCGGTGGCGAAGGAGCCGAGGGCGTTGCGCGCGTCGTTGAGCCGCGCGGTCTTGCGGGCCGCCTCGTCCCGGAGGTCGTCCAGGGCCCGTTCGGTACGTTCCGCCTTCTCCGCCACGCCGTTGTACTCCTCGACGGCCTGTTCGGCCTCGTGATGCAGCCGGTCGACCTTCGCCCTGACCTCCGCCGGGGTCGGCCGCGGGTCCGCCTGGGCGAAGCCGCCGAGGGCGGTGGCGGTGGCGGCGCCGACGAGCGCGAGCGCGCCGGCGGCACGGGCCGTGACCTTACTGTGGGACGCCACGCGGGCGTTCACCCCTTTCTTGCGGCGGTCGTACGCCTTCATGCGCTGCTCCGGCAGTGTTCCTACGGTCCGACGGCGGTCCGACGGCGGTCCTACGCGGTCCGGCGACGGCCCGCACGGGGGAGCGGTCCGCCGCCGGTACTCGGCGAGTGGCCGGCTGCCGCGCCGGTGACGCGGGCTGCGGTGAGAGCCGACCACCTGAGGCGAGACGCTAAGCCGAGGGCGCGGTGCGGGAGGAGCGGATGAAAGAGACTTACCGGCACGTGCCCGGCGGTGGCGGATTATGATCGCCCGAACACGTCTAACTGAGCTGCGGGTTAGTGTCCGTGACCGACGTTCCGGAAGTGGTCACCCCCATGGTCGCGAGCTGTTACGAACCGCTACGCTCGCGTCTCATGGACGTAGTCATCAATCTCTTCGTCGCCTCGCACATCATCGGCGTCGCCGCGCTGCTCGGCGGGTGGATAACCCAGGTCAAGGCGCTGAGAACGGGCGAGGTGCGGATCGTGCCCTCCATGGTGCACGGCGCCCTGGTCATGCTGGTCACCGGGTTCCTGCTCGCCGGCCTCAACAATGCGGACGACGTGGAACTCAACCACGCGAAGCTCAGCGTCAAGACCGGGGTCCTGATAGCGATCCTCGTGATGGTCTTCCTCAAGCGGTCCGAGGAGCGCGTCCCCAAGGGGTACTTCGCCGCGATCGGAGTCATGACCATGACCAACGTCGTCATCGCCACCACCTGGACCTGAGACCCGCCTCTTCCTGCCCGGATCCTCCGACCCCGCTACGCACGCCCCTTCAGGCCGGGCGCACGCCGCTGTGGAACGGCATGTAGTCGATCGACTCGTACTTCACGTCGTCGCCCGGCTTGGAAGCGTGGATCATCTGTCCGTTGCCCACGTAGATCCCGACGTGGCTGACGTCGTCGTAGAAGAAGACCAGGTCGCCCGGCTGCAGATCCGCCTTGGCCACCTGCGTGCCCGCGTTGACCTGGTCGTAGGTCGTACGCGGCAGTGAGATGCCGGCCTCCCGCCAGGCCGCCTGGGTCAGGCCGGAGCAGTCGAACGAGTCCGGGCCGGTGGCCCCCCACACGTACGGCTTGCCCAACTGGGCCTCGGCGAAGGCCAGGACCGTGTCCGCCTTCGTGGCGCCGGTGTCCGGCGGCGGCTCCTCTTCCTCCTGCTCCTCTTCTTCCTGCTGCTCCTGCTCGCGCTGCTGCTGCTCGCGGCGCTCCTGCTCGGCCTGCCGCTGCCGCTCCAACTCCGCCTGGCGCGCGGCCTCCTCGGCCTTGCGCCGCGCCTCCTCCTCGCGCTTGCGCTCCAGCTCGGCGAGGCGCCGCTTCTCCTCCTCGGTGAGCCGGTCCAGCACCTGGCGCGCGTCGGACAGCTTCGTCTGGACCTCCTTCTTGGAGGTCCGGAGCTGCTCCTGCGACTCGGTGAGACCGCGCAGGCTGTCCTGCGCCTCCGCGCGCTTCTTGTTGGCCTTGGCCTGGCGCACCTGGAACTGGTCGACCGCGGCCTGCTCGCGGTTCGTCAGCCGCTCCATGAGGTGCGCCTGGTCGAAGTAGGTCTGCGGGTCGGGCGCGAGCATGAACGTCGCGGTGGGCGTCACGCCGCCGGTGCGGTACTGGGCGGCGGCGAAGCGGCCCAGCTCGCGCCGCGACTCGTTGAGCCGCGCGGTCTCCTTGGCCACCTCGTCGAGCTGCTGCTCGACGCGGGTGCGCTGCTGCGCGGTGCGCTCCTTGGCGCCGTTGTAGCGCTCGGTGGCCCGCTCCGCCTCGTGGTAGAGGTGGTCGACTTCCTTCTGCACGTCCTCGATCGACCGCTCGGCCGGGGTCGCGCCGGCTTCCTGGGAGAGGAGTGTCGCTGACGCCAGCGCCGCGGAGCCGACGCTGACGGCGGTACGGCGGCCGGCCGGCGACTCGAGAATCCGGGTCCGCGGCTTTCGGTGGGAAGCCAAGGCAGGCCACTCCTTCCGTCCGGGCAGTGCGTGAACGGTAGCCACTCGGTGGGACTGCTGTGAAGTCTGATGTTCGATATGCCCGAAACCATTTCGTGATCTGGGGCACTGTTCCGCCGGGGTTCCCACCAGGTTCCGCCCGAGTTCCGGCGAATCCGGACATCCCGCCGGGGCGGCGGCGGGGGACTGCCGATGCGGCGGCGGGGGCGGAAAGCGGGCTACGGGAGTGGGTTGTCGGTGCCGCGCCCTAGACTCTGTGGACGATGAGCAGCCTCTTCGACGACAGCCATCTCGCCTTCGCCGCGAGCACCCCCGAGCCGTACTACCGCGATGGCGCGCCCCGCCCCGTCACGGACCCGGAAGCGCTGCTCACCGGGCTGAACGAGCAGCAGCGCGCCGCCGTGGAGCACACCGGCTCGCCCCTGCTGATCGTCGCCGGCGCCGGCTCCGGCAAGACCCGCGTGCTGACCCACCGGATCGCCTACCTGCTCGCCAGGCGCCGGGCCCACCCCGGCCAGATCCTCGCCATCACGTTCACGAACAAGGCGGCGGGGGAGATGAAGGAGCGCGTCGAGGAACTCGTCGGCGCGCGGGCGAACGCCATGTGGGTCTCCACCTTCCACAGCGCCTGCGTGCGCATCCTGCGCCGCGAGTCGAAGAAGCTGGGCTTCACGTCCTCGTTCTCGATCTACGACGCCGCGGACTCGCGCCGGCTCATGGCCCTGGTCTGCCGGGACCTGGACCTCGACCCGAAGCGCTATCCGCCGAAGGCGTTCAGCGCGAAGGTCTCCAGCCTGAAGAACGAGCTGATCGACGAGGAGAGCTGGGCCGCCCAGGCCGTCGACGGCTACGAGAAGACGCTCGCCGAGGCGTACGGGCTCTACCAGTCGCGGCTGCGCGAGGCCAACGCGCTGGACTTCGACGACCTGATCATGACGACCGTGAACCTGCTGCAGGCGTTCCCGGACGTCGCCGAGCACTACCGCCGCCGGTTCCGGCACGTGCTGGTCGACGAGTACCAGGACACGAACCGCGCGCAGTACATGCTGGTCCGCGAGCTGGTCGGCCCGCCGGCCGAGGCCGGGGCGGCGGAGGCGGAGGCGGAGCCGGGTGACGGCGGCGCGGAGCGTGCGGCGGCCCCCGACGGCCCCGCCGAGCTGTGCGTCGTCGGCGACGCCGACCAGTCCATCTACGCCTTCCGCGG